>DATJXA010000088.1:0-41979 GCA_035500675.1 Bacteroidota bacterium
CCCGAGAGATTCGGCGTATTTTGCCGACCACTTGCTCTTTGCGAAGAACTATTTTCAGAAAGCATCGGGAGGCAGGCAAAATATCTCCGCAACCGTTCTCGGCAAAGTGATCACCGTGTCGAGGGCGATGAAGCAGTACGCGCCACTCAATTCTTCAAACCTTCCTCTCGCGCAATTCCTCGAAGAATCGTGGGAAGACGCAGACTCGTTGTATCCGACCTTCCCCTTTCAGGATTACAATTTGTTCGTCGTCTTTCATGCAGGTTCCGGTAAGGATATCGACCTTCAGGGGTCTATCGGTTATGACCCGACGCCGTACGATATCCCCTCACTCTATTTCAGCCTCGCCAGCTTGAAGAATATTTTAGGGCAATCGTACGCGGGGATCCAACTGAAGAATCATCCCGGCGTTGTCATCACGAACTCTGCGCTTCTGCCCGAGACCGAAAACAGAACGCTTCCCGCTTCGACGGGAGGAGACTTTTTGTATCAACTCGGCATCAATGGATTGATAGTTTCCAACGTCGGAAGCTTTCTCGGATTGCCCGATCTGTTCAACACGAAAACCGGAGCCACGGCGATCGGGCGATTCGGCTTGATGGACGGCCAGGCAATTTTCAGTTTCTTTGGCCTCTTTCCGCCACAACCGTCCGCTTGGGAAAAAATGTTTTTAGGATGGGTATCGCCGATTCTCGTTCCGTCCGGCACTTCAAACCTTCAAATTCCGGCCTCGGGTTCGTATCATGGTGGAATAGATACGGTCTATCGCGTTCCCATCAGCGCGGATGAATATTTTCTCGTCGAGAATCGGAACCGCGATGCGCACGGTGACGGTGTCACGTTGACGATCCGATGGAATGGGCAGCAATTTCAAAAGAAATACACTCAAGATGACAACGACTTTAACGCCTTTAACGTGGATTCCATCTATGGTACCGTGGTCGACATCGATGAACCCGACTGGAGCCTCCCCGGTGCGCAGGGTTACCTCGGGGGAATTCTGATCTGGCACATCGATGAGAAGGTCATCGACGAAAATTTTTCCTCCAACACTATTAACGCAGACCCGAACCATCGCGGCGTGGACTTGGATGAAGCCGATGGCTCGCAGGATATCGGACAGACGTACAGCATCATCGATCCCGGCAGTGGTACCGAAGACGGCTCGCCGCTCGATTATTGGTTTGCAAGAAACATTTCCCCCGTCTATAAAAATGAATTCAGCGAATCGACCAACCCGAATTCGCTCAGCAATTCGAAGGCCCATTCTCACGTCACGATAAATAATTTCAGCGACGCGGGCGCAGTGATGACATTCCAGACAACAGTGGGCGATTCCCACATTTCTCTCCTCAAAACCTTCAAGCGGCCCAGCATCAAGCTGAGCCAAAACGACGCGCCGTTATTTGCGGACATCGACGGCGACGGGTCTCGTGAATTGATCTTTACATCCGGAGATTCGATCTATGTATTCAGGCACGATCTCACTCCGCTTCTGAGCGATCCGTCCGGACTTTTTTCTCCTTTTGGCGGGAAGTTCCAACCGTGTCTTGCATCGACCGGCCTCGCATGTTCGAACGACAGCTCATTGGTCATCCTGTCTCCGACGGACGCAAACGGAGATCATGACGCCGACCCGCTGGCTGTCGCACCCGTTGGAGCGTACATCACTTCTCCGGTCACGTCATCCGTTTCCGGCGACGCGCATTATTATGCGGGCGACGCGAACGGATTTTTGGACGAGTTTGTCGGACTCGGCATCTCGCCGAGCGGGCGCACGCGGATCGCTTCGTCTCCGGTGACATCGCTTTCAGTAACCCCCTCACGGACATGGACAGGGATTTCAACCGACACGATCGGCAATAGTTCAGGGAGCATCGCCGGCACGAACGGAAAAAAAATCCTGGCGATCGCCAATGTAAAATTTACGGTGCCGTCCGGAACGAGCACTGGTTTCGCGGGAGTTTCGACGGTCGCGTTGTTCGACGACAATACATTTTCGATTTACGACGGAGCGGGATTGAACGGCGCTGCAACGTACCACGTCGAAGCAAATGTCACGGGATCCTTTGCGCTAGCGGACCTCAACGGAGATGGCCGGATAGACATTCTTGTCGGGACCGACAACGGTCTGTACGCTTTTAATGACAACGGAGTTTTGTTGGAAGGCTTTCCTCTTAAAACGTCGGATGGCGGGAAAGTTGCCGGAAGCCCGATCGTCGTAGGATTGTCGGGAGGCAGCGGACTCGGCATTCTTTTCGGAAGCACAAACGGACAGGTCTACGGCTACAGCTCGGACGGAAAGAGCCTTGCAGGATTTCCCGTCCAAACGGGAGGCATCGTCTCTTCGCTCGCTTTTTCCGGCGATCTTTTAGCGGCTTCGTCCACCGATTCCTCGGTGTATGTCTGGAAAGTCGACGGCCTCTTCGATTCTACAAAAGTCGTGTGGGGCGGTTTTCTTGCGGATGAATTTCATTCAAACTATATCGAAAGTTCAGCTCCGCTTGCATCGAAGTCCACAGACCTGCTCCCCTCAACATTCGCATACAACTGGCCGAATCCCGTTTACACGAAGACGACGCACATCCGTTATTTTTTGGGGAAACCGGCAGCCGTTACGATAAAAATTTTTAATATGGCAGGCGAGCTGGTCGAGCAGTTCTCGGGCCCGGGCGTGGCCAACCTCGACAATGAAGTCGAGTGGGATGTTTCGAAAGTTCAGAGCGGAGTGTATTTTGTGCAGATCCGGGCCGCCGCAAGCGGGGAAGAAAAAAGCGTCGTGATAAAAATCGCAGTGGTGAAGTGAGAAAAAAGACGGAAGGCATATGCGGAACCAAGGTTCAAAGGCTAGATCACAGGATCTATCGAGCGCGCATTGCAGAAAGGAAGACCTCGCTCTCAGGATTGATTTTTTTTCTCATCGTGTTTGTTGGACTGTTCCCAGGTATCGTTCGGTCTCAGGACGAATACTTTAACCACACCGAATTGAATTGGTACACGATCGAAACTCCGCATTTTCTTGTTCACTTTCACAACGGCGAAAAAAGAACTGCAACAGTCGTTGCCAAAGTAGCGGAAGATATTTATGGACCGGTCACATCCCTCTATCATCATGAGCCCGACCAAAAAGTAAGCATCGTCCTTAAGGATTACGACGATTTTTCAAACGGCGCGGCATATTTTTACGATAACAAAATAGAAATCTGGGCGCCCGCTCTCGATTTCGACCTTCGCGGCACGCACGATTGGTTGCGGAACGTCGTTACGCACGAGTTCACGCATATCGTTCAGATTCAAACCTCGATGAAATTCGGGAGGCATGTTCCCGGAATTTATTTTCAATGGCTCGGGTACGAACCCGAACGGAGACAGGATGTGTTGTACGGCTATCCCAACGTCATCGTCTCGTATCCGATCTCAGGCTTTATCGTCCCAAGCTGGTTTGCCGAAGGAACAGCGCAATACAACCGTCCCCAGCTCAGCTATGATTATTGGGATTCCCATCGCGATATGATCCTTCGTATGTACGCGCTGGACGGAAGGATGCTCAGCTGGAGTGAGATGAGCGTCTTCGGCAAAACGAGCCTCGGCAACGAATCGTCCTACAATGCCGGATTCTCTCTCGTCAAATATATTTCGGAAACGTACGGCGCCGGGGCAATTGCACGCATCGGCCGGGCTCTGTCGCATCTGACCGAAGTGACGATTGACGAGGCGATCAAAGAAGCGATCGGGAAAAGCGGGGAAGAGCTGTATTCAGACTGGCAGCATCAGCTTGTTGCGGAGTATAAACGCAGGTCGGAGCCGATCATGTCCGACCGGGTTGAAGGCGAGACCATAGGGTCGGTCGGTTTTGCAAATTTGTATCCCGCATTTTCACCCGATGGAAAAAAGATCGCTTACGCTTCTAACAAGACCTCCGATTATTTCGGCGTTTCTTCCGTGTATATTTACGACATCGAGACGAAGAAGGAAGAAGAAGTGGCGTCGAGCGTGCATTCATCCGTCTCTTGGTCGCCGGACGGCAAACGGATCTATTATTCCAAGATCACGCGCGACAACCCACACTGGGCGAGTCTCTGGGATGTGTATTCATACGACCTCGACACAAAAAAAGAAACACGGCTCACTCACGCCCTTCGTGCGGTGAACCCCTCGGTATCGGCGGACGGGTCGAAGATCGTTTTTGCTGCAGAAGCCGACGGCACGATGAACCTGTGCGCCGTCGATAGCGACGGAAAGAATTTTCGCCAATTGACCAACTTCAAAAACGGCGAACAAGTGTACACGCCCAAATGGTCGCCCGACGGGAGCGGCATCGTGTTTGGATATGCTCTCCGTGAAGAGCAAGACGTCGACCGCTTGAATATCGCCGATGGGTCCATCGATTCCCTCGTGCCCGGTCCGGATGATGCGCGGAATCCCGCGTATTCTCCCGACGGCGCGAAGATTTACTTTTCATCCGACCGGACGGGGATTTTCAACATCTACACGTACGACGTCGCGACGAAATCGATCGCTCAGATCACGAATGTCCTCGGCGGAGCGTTCATGCCCTCGGTGAATCGGGATGGGGATGTCGCATTCGCGTCGTATACGTCGACCGGATTCAAACTGAACCTCCTTCGCTCGGCCCAGCCGAAGGACTTTAAGGATCACTCGTATCTTCCCGCCGTACCGAAAAACCCCGTCGTCCTCGATTCCGATGATGCAGGAAGGAATATCGATTGGGCGAAGCTCCGCGCGTACGACGACACGAACCTTCCGGATGCGCAGATCAAGCCGTACAAAAATATTTTTACAAGCCTAACTATCGTCCCATTTTTGCGGGTCGATAAATACAGCACGACGAATTCAGGGCTCGATTATCTCAAGCCCGGCTTTTATTTTACGTCCTCCGACGTCGTCGGCAAATACGACATTTTCGGGGGAGCGGCGCTTAATCGCCAACTCGAACGCGACCTCTTTTTTATCTTTGAATACAACGACCGGATCCCGGGACTCTACCAGCTCGGACTCTCGCCCTCGGTATCGCTCGAGTTATACAACATCACCCGAAAAGCAAAAGCCGTCGACGGCGTGTTCGGCATCGACACGGTCCAGTTTGACCCGAGCTACGGGCTGTTGGAATTCGACGTCAACTTCCGCCAAAATCTGTTTACCGATGCCGACGTGCTGACGCTCGGCTTTGCCCACAGCAGGTACAGTCAGGATATTGCTTCGACGTTTTCCCCCTCCCTTCAGGAGGATATCCCGGGGTCGACCGAATATTATTTTATCGGGAACGATTTTTCTCTGTCGTGGAATTTCAGGGGCATCGTCCATTCGCGCGATGAAAGCATTAACCCCGTCGGAAGAAACTTCTACGTGCGGTACGATTACAACCTGAATCATTTCAACTATAACAATGAGTATGCTGAAACGCCGCTCGGATTGTCCCCGGTACTTTCGCCGTTCGATTTTCATAAGCTTGAATTCAGATATAACGAGTACCTACAACTGCCCGGCTGGAAACACACATTCGGACTGACATTGCGCGGCGGAACCATATTTGGGCCAGAAGTGCCGGACTACTTTGATTTTTATGCGGGTGGTCTCATTGGCATGAGAGGCTATCCTTTTTACGCGCTCGGAGGGAACAGGATGGCGAGCGCGAACGCAACATACCGTTTTCCGCTTTGGGATAACCTCGATGTCCGTCTCCTCCCCGTGGTCGTTCAGAAACTGTACGCGTCGGTTCATTACGATATCGGCGACGCATGGAACGGCGACCCGGTTCTCAGATCGTTCAAGCAGGACGCCGGGTTTGAATTCCGCCTCGAATCGTTCTCTTTCTATGCCTATCCGACAAGAATATTTTTCGACGGCACGTACGGCTTTAATTCTTTCTCGCTCACGACGAACAACGTCACCGTACAGTACGGAAATGAGTGGCGGTTTTATTTCGGCATTTTGTTTGATTTCGACCTTGAGTCCTCCCAAAATGGAGGCCGCTTCTAAAATGAATATGAGGCCGATGAATTCTTTTGTAGGAGAGCTATGACCATGAAAACGACCTTTGTTCTTTTCTTTTTTCCTCTCGCGATGTTCGCGCACACGAATTCCCTTTCGGGCAACGCGCGAATGGATCTGCTCTCTGTGTCCGAACAAGATTCGCTTCCTCAGCCGCATACAGTCATGGTGCAAAACGACGCGGAGCGGTCCAAGCTTAAGAAACCGCTCCTCGGCGGCGCGATGTCGCTCCTCGTCCCGGGTGCCGGCGAATATTATTCAGGCAGGTTCCTCAAGAGCGGAGTTTTTTTTGCAGTGGAAGTAGTTGCCGTGACAGCCGCCGTCTTCTACAACAACAAAGGGAACAATAAGACGACTGAGTTCCAGAATTATGCCGACCAGCATTGGAGCGCAGTAAAGTATGCACAATGGATCTTAGCGAATGGCGGTAATTACGAAGTGTCGGGAGTCACTTATCCGACATTCACGATCAACCCCAATACGTCGCTCCCTTCGTGGCAAAGGGTCGACTTCTCGGCGATCAATGCCTGGGAAGCGGAGCCGCACTCGATAGGTTTCACGCACTTATTGCCTCCCCATGGTGACCAGCAATATTATGAGTTGATAGGAAAATATTCTCAATTCAAGTACGGATGGGATACGTACCAAGGCCCTAACGGCGATCCTCAGTATGACGACGGGTATGACGTGAATTTTATCCCCCAGCAAATGAAAGATTACGCGGCGAATCGCGGCAAGGCGAATGATTTTTACTACAGCGCGAGTGTCGCTACTGCGATCGTTGTCGTGAACCACATCATCAGCGCTCTCGACGGCGCTTGGTCGACGTCGAACTATAACAAAGAGGTCGAATCGGAGATGGGAATGCACCTGCAGGACGTCGGCGGGGGAGAGTTGACGCTCATGACACAACTGACGGTGAAGGTGAAGCTGTAACGACTATTTCTGCACGCGGATAATGTTGGCGATGCCGCCGAAGAGAAATACGAGATTTGCCAGCCAGGCCGTGAGAAGCGGCTCAAGGTCCCCGTTGTAGCCGAAGACCTGGCTTGTTTTCATGAAGATAAGATAGATGAAACAGACTGCCACAGAGATCCCGAATTGTACTGCCAATCCCCCGCGACGTTTTCCGAACGAAAACGGCACGCCGAACAACACAACAATGAAACTTGCAAACGGGAATGAGACTTTGCTATAAAAGTCAACCTGCCACCGCGCGACGTCGTTCCCCGTCCGCTGCTGGCGCTCGATAAATTTTTTTAACTCGAAATAGTTCATCTCGTCGGGCTTCTCCTCTTTCTTGATGATGTCCGACGGGACAAAATGAAGGGTATCGACAGTGAAACGGTCGGCCATCGACATCGTTTCTTTCCCGTGGTCGAATTCCCGTACGGTCGCTCCGAGCAGGGTCCATTTGCCCGAGAGGCTGTCCCAATGGATCTCACGGGCGTCGACCCGTTTCGCCATACTGATGAGGTTGGAGTCGCTGAAATCCTGGATCGAGGACCGTCCGCCCGAGTTGCTCGCCCGGTCGAAGTAGCTGATATAGACGATGCGTTGAGGGCCGTCTTGAACATAGATGTTGGAACGTGCGGTCGTCTCAAAGTTCCGCTCGAGATAGCGGCGTTCAATAGCGGATTTGTGCTGGTTGGCAAACGGGACGATCCATCCGTTGAAATAGACGGAGACGACGCTGATAAACAACGCGAGGATCATCATCGGCGCCATGAATCGGTACATACTGACGCCGCTCGATTTCATCGCGGTGAGCTCGTTATTATTCGACATCTTGCCCGTCGTAAAAAGGCTGGAGAGGAGGATCGCGACGGGCGTCATTAATTTGATCATCTCGGGCGTGAAGGCGACGTAGTATTGAACGATGACCATCGCGCCGGCGCTCCGGTCGAGGAAGTCGTCCAGTTTCTCCATGAGGTCGATGACCACAAAGATGATCGTGAACGCCACGATGCCGAAGAGGGCGGTAAGAAGAAATTGCTTGATAATGTAGCGGTCGAGGATTTTCATTAAGACAGTCACGTAATATCTGACCCGTTCACTTCAAGTGAACGGTTCAGATTAAAGTTGTGAGCGCAGCCGTCGAGGGACGAATCGTTTCCACCAATCGAACCGGAGTTCGACGTTTTCCCTGGCGATGCGGAACGTGAGAAAAATACCGAAAGCCCCGATGACAATATTGGCGATCCACATGCCAAGCCACGGCTGGATGAACTCCCTGTCCGCCAGCTTCTCTCCGCCGATGAGCGACGCCCAGTACAACAGGAAGAAGCCGAGGCTCATCGATGCGGCGACGCCGAAGCCGCCCCTTTTCGACATGACGCCGAGAGGCGCACCGACGAGGACAAAGACGAAACAGGCGAGAGGGATCGAATATTTTTTGTGGATCTCGACCCAGTATTGGCGGATCATCCGGTCGAGCGCGTTGTGATTGGCAATCTCTCCATCCAGCGCGTTCCGCATCATCATCAATTGGCTGTTGATATTCGTGAACGGCTCGATGGCCCGCCATGCAGCGCGCGAATCGGATTTAGGCGCGATCGAGCCCTCGAAAACTTTTTGCTGAAGGCCGTCGGAAATGGCATCGATGCGCTTGTTGGAGGCATTCTCCAGGACTCCGAGACTGTCTACGATATAGAGCATTTCACCCGCGCTCAACTCGCGGTCTCCGCGGCTGAAGGCGTTTTCCGACGAGCGCTCGAAGTCGAACCCCTCGGCGGGCGTCGTGAGAACCTGATGAGCAAATTGAATGATGCGGTACGATTTATAGTCGGTAGTGCTGAGTTCATGGATCTCTCCATCGAACAGGTCCATGATGAGGAGGCGGTAATCTTTTGAGAAAGAAAGGGTCCCTCGTTTGGCCGTAATGACAACACTTTTCAACGGGTTCGTATGATCGTAGATGATCACTCCTTCAAGATTGTTCGATTCGGCAAAAGTTTTTCGAACGAGCATGCTGTACCCCGGGATGTCCTGAGAAAAAAGTCCCGGAACGAGAGTGAACGTCGGTTTCTTCCGGCGAATATCGATCGTCAAGGTTTTCAACCGGTGATTCGCTTCGGGCAGCACTTTGTTGTCAAATTCTACCATAAGATACGTGATAATGCTCGCCGCGATAAGTACGGGGAACATCATACGGTAGAGACTGAAGCCGCTCGCCTTCAATGCTGTGATCTCGCTGCTCGCAGAGAGTCCGCCGAAGGCCATCAGCGTGGCGACGAGCACAGCCATCGGAACTGCAAGGACGACGATCCAAGCCAGATTCAACATCATCAGTTCTATGATGACGGCGCCAGAGAGTCCTTTGCCCGCAAGCTGGTCCATGAATTTCATCATGAACTGCAGGACAAAAAGGAACATGAGGACGAAGAAAGATCCGATGAAGGGGGCGATATGAGCTCGGAGAATATGCCGGAAGACGATCATAATGCAATATACGAACTGCGCCCGCTTTTTCCAACGGACGGATTACCCCGCACTCGGTTGCAATTCTTTGCTGTTTTTTCTACTTTATGTTACCACTCATAGGTGTCCCATCACATAATGGAGTACAGTCAGCAGATATTTGTTACCTGATCAATAAACGCACGCGATAAGCATGTCGCATTGTCGTGTGTAAGAACGTGAAGGCAAACTGACTGTCTCTATTTCGGTAGTGATTCCAACTATTACGCCCATATTCCACACTCTGAATTCCTTGTTCAGGAAACGAGAGGTATTCTTTGCTTTTGCGCTTCTCTCGATTCCTGCCGTCGTTTTCCTTTGCGGCTCTTCATCTCCATCGGCGCGCACAATTCCCGATGGACTCGACCCTCACTCCGGCGGGTCTGAGCCTCCGATAAGCTTTACGAGCGATTCGGCCGATCACTCGCGTTCATCCCACCCAGAACTGTCTACGCCTACCGACACGTCAAAGGCAAATTTTTTGTCGGCAGACACATCGAATACAAAAGACACGTTGAAATTTCTCTCAAAAGAAGTGAGAGACTCTCTGGCACGAGCCGATTCGATCCGGAGAATTCCGCGCGATTCGGTCGCCCGGGTTGCTCAATTCCTTTACCACCGCACCGATTCCCTTGTTGTGCCTCTTTTTGATGAAGAGACATATTCGATGTTCGCTCAGCCCCCGTCGCTCATCATTCGCAGCGTCATGATCGATTCGACAGGACAATATGTGATCGTGCGCGAAACCGTGAACGGCCAGGACATCAAAATTCCGCAAAAAGTACCTCTTGATGAATACATCAGGATGCGGTATCGATATGAGTTCAACAGGAAACTCGAGGACGCGATCTATAAATACGATATCGGGAAGAAGAAGAACGACCTCAGCGACCTGCTCGGGTCGTTCACGAACATCGACATCCCTATTCCTGCAAACCCTGTCTTCAGCATCTTTGGGCCGCCCAGGATCAACCTCCATATTTCCGGAGCCGTCGATATCCATGCCGCATTCAGAAACACGACCACCGACCAGGTTACGCTTTCCGCCCTCGGCAATACGGTGAACGAACCAGACTTTTCTCAGGAAGTGCAGATCAACGTCAGCGGGACGATCGGAGACAAGCTCAACATCCTGGCCGATTGGAACACGCAGCGAACGTTCGAATACGAGAACCAACTCAAAATAAAATATACGGGATACGACGACGAGATCGTCCAAAGCGTCGAAGCGGGCAACGTTTCGCTCGCCACCAATTCCACGTTTATCTCGCCGAGTGCCGCGCTGTTCGGAATCAAATCGGCCTTCCAGTTTGGGCCGCTGACATTGACGGCCATTGCTTCGCAAAAGAAAGGACAGATTCAGCAAAAGAATATCACGGGCGGCAGCTCGCAGACGAGTTTTACGATTCACGCGTACCAGTATAATACCGACCATTATTTTGTCGACACCAGCTATATCCCGCTCTTTGAGCAATTCTATACGACACATCAAGGGGACGGGAGCAAAGAAATAGTCAGTTGCGAAGTATGGGTGACCAACACGGTCCTCGCCAACCCGAATGCGCGGCAGGGCGTCGCGTTCATCAACCTTTCGGCCGACTCATCTAAATATGCCGCGTTGCGCAATATCGATTCGACAAAAATCATTCCGGGACAGTCGGAGTCGGGGCTGTGGCAAATGCTGGAAAGCGGAAAAGATTACACGTTTCAGCCCTATGCCGGGTACATAACGTTGAACAGGTCTCTCCAGCCAGATCAAGCCATTGCGATGGCCTATCGCGTGCAGAATGGCCCCGGTTCCGCCGATGACTCGATCTATGGTACATTTACCGGAACCGGGCTGAAAGACAGCGTTCTGGTCTTGAAGCTTATCAAACCTAAAACCCTTCTCCCTCAGTACAAACAAGCGTGGCGGTTACTGCTGAAGAATATCTATTCCCTCGGCGGGCAGAATATTAGTAAAAATGGTTTTGCGCTTCACATCTATTACACGCTTCCGGGAAAGGATCCTGTTGATGAAATAGGAGGGGTCAAGCTTCTTCAATTGCTCGGCTTCGACAACCTCAAGGACGATAACTCCCCCGGATCGGATAATAATTTCGATTACAATCCCCCTTATACCGTCGACGAAGCACGCGGGGAGATCATTTTTCCGAGCGTAGAACCATTCCTTGGCGTGAGGACAGATCCGGAACGCGGTCCGCTTCAAGGAGGACTCAAAAGAGCGTTCGACGCATATAAAGTTACCGTTCCGGTAGATTCGTTCAGCTATGGCGATGTCTACGACACGACCATGTACGGCGCGCAGAATAATAGTCTCCGCGATCGCTTCACTATCGTTGGGCAAACAACGGCGGGGAGTACAAATACGATCAACCTTGGGTTCAATATCGTCGAGAACAGCGTTCAGGTTCTGCTCAACGGAATTCCGTTAACGGTGAACGTCGATTACACCGTCGATTATATTGTCGGTCAAGTGATCATTAAGAATCCGGCGGCCCTTGTGCCGGGGGCGAATCTTCAGGTCAAGTATGAACAGAACGATTTGTTCCAGCTCGCCTCCAAAACGCTCACCGGCGCGCGGGGAGAGTTAAAATTGTCCGACCGGTCTTCGCTCGGCTTTACAGTGATGAACCTCAACCAACAGACGTTGAGCGAAAAAGTTCGCCTTAATGAAGAACCGAGCAACAACACGATTTACGGTTTTGACGGCCAGACCGGAGGCAACCTCGATTTCGTCACAAAAGCGATCGATGCATTGCCTCTGATCTCGACGAAAGCTCCTTCGGATTTTACACTTCACGGCGAGGTAGCGGAGATGTCTCCGGACCCGAATACGGCGAAGAGCACCATCGGCATCGACAACGGTCAGGGGATCGCGTACGTCGACGATTTTGAAGGAGCTAACAAAACGATTCCGTTCGGCGTGAGTTACGGTTCGTGGCATGATATGAGCGTTCCGGCATACTTGGAAGGGGTAGATCCAAGCCCGGATAATCTCGGCGCTGTCACCGATTCGGCAAAAATGACGATGAAGGCAAAGGCATATTGGTATACGATACCGAACAGCGAGCCCGTGACGAATATCTGGCCCAACAGATCTGTCGCGCGGGGAGAAGAGTACGCCTCGATCTTCCATGTTGATTTCAATCCAAAGGGGCGAGGCGAATATAATTTCTCGCCTAACCTTCGGAAGACGCTTGGAATCCAAGACGGCACGGAGTACCACAATTGGGGCGGCATGCAGCGGACCCTTTCTTCGGGCATCGTGGATTTGATCCAGGAGAACGTCAACTTCATCGAGGTGTGGTTGAAAATTGCACCGGGGTCGGTGATCGACACCGTCAACAATAAAGTTTTCATCGACCTCGGCGCTATCAGCGAAGACGTTATTCCGGGGGACGCCGCCAGCCGCAGCGGTCAGATTCATACTGAAGACAATCTTCTCGCTCCGACGGGCGCCGCGAGCAAAGACAAAGACACAGGGTTGGACCGTTTATTTGACGATCAGGAAAGGCAAATTTACGGTCCCTTTATTCAGGCTAATGCGACGGACTTCCCGGATATCGCTACAGACCCCGCGGGGGACGACTACGCGGCTCCTTCCGGAGCAGATTACAGTCATATCAACGGCACGGAAAATAACTTGGGGTCTGAGACCGGATTGTATCCGGACACCGACGATCTCAATCGCAACAACGTTCTGGATAAGACGAACAGCTATTTTGAGTATGAATTAGACCTTGATACGACTGCGAGCAACCCTCAGCGAGTCGGCGGCGGCGCGCATGGATGGTACCAATACAGGATCCCATTGATCGCATGGAAGAACAAAGTTGGGACGCCGGACCTTTCGCTCATCGAATATGCGCGCATGTGGTTCACAGGGTTTAGCAGCGAAGTGCATCTCGAGATCGCCGATTTCAACCTTGTCGGCAACCAATGGGAAGAGCTGATTAAAAACGACAGCACGTTCACTCTTTCGGTCGAGAATCTCGAGGACAACCCCGATTACATCAGCCCGCCCGGAGTTTCCCGCGCGCGCGACCTGACGAAGCCGGACGAAAACGTGTATGAGAATGAACAATCTCTTGTAATGCAAGTGCGGCATCTTCATCCGGGCGACAGCAGGCAGGCGATCAAACGTTTCACCGCCGCGCCGCTCGACGTGTTCAGTTACAGAGAATTGAAGATGTTCGTCCGGGGCGACCCGAATTTCTCTACGGACCCGAATGCGCCAAGCGCGAAGATTTTTCTGCGGATGGGATCCGACAGTCTGAACTATTATGAATACCGGGAGCCCATCTTGCCTTCTGCGCGAATTCCGTACCCAAAAGCCGGGGACGAGGCGGCGGTCTGGAGTCCAGAGAATAATATCGACATCAACTTTGCGGACCTCACGGCCATTAAAGAACTACGGGATTCTTCGAACGTGCTCGTTACCAATCCAGCTCCGGGGGGACCGCCTGGGTCAACCTACTCCGTGCTGGGCAATCCAACGTTGACCAATATCCAGTACATTTCAATCGGCGTTGAAAATCCAACAAAAGACAAAACGATTGATTCGGCAAATGTATGGGTGAACGAACTTCGATTGTGTAACGTCGACGACACCAAAGGATGGGCGTACAACATTTCTACGTCGTTGAAGCTTGCAGACTTTGGCGCGGTCGCTTTTTCGTACTCTGAAGTCGATCCCTATTTCCATCAATTGGAAGACCGGTTTGGCAGCAGAACAACGACGACGAATTGGACGCTCTCTTCAAACTTCGCTTTGGAGCGTTTTTTCCCGGCTCAATGGACGGGAACGCAATTGCCGTTCAGCTATAGCCATACGGAGGCGATCACCAAGCCGAAATATCTACCGAGTTCAGACATAGAAGTAACGAAAGCAGCTCAGCTTCAAGGGAACCTTGTTGCTCAAGAGACGGGCTCCGCCCAAGCGGGAAATGCAGCGCAGGGAAAGATTGTCTTCGAATCGCAAAGCATTTCAACGACGGACACGTACGCAATGCCGAATTTCAAATTCAATATCCCGTCGCAGGAATGGATCCTGCGGGATTTCTTCGATAAACTGAATTACGGATTTTCTTACACGAAATCGCTGACGAGAACACCGACCGTGCAGTATCAGAATTCATGGTCGTGGAATGCTCATCTCGGATATACGTATGCAACCGCGCCCGATAACTTTATCACTCCGTTTGGAGGGTTCTTCAATGTCCCCCTTCTTAAAGGGCTCAAAGATTTTCGCCTCTTCTACCCGATCCAAAATTTTAGCACGACGTTCGATGCGACGCGAGCGCAGACACATCAGCTCATGCGGGGTCAAGATGAGGAGAGCCCGCCGTCCCGGACACTTTCTGCCCAACGATCGCTGTCTTTCAGCTGGAAGCTCACCGAAAATGGTTTTGTGAACCTCTCGGGCGATTATTCGCTGAGCATCGCAAGCACTCTCGTCCACCTCGAGACCGATCAATTCAACCAGCAGCGGGGCTTTTCTTCGATCCTCGCAGATCTGTTCAATCAAGACCAGCTCATTACTTTTGGTTACGACAACTCGTACAGCCAATCGATCAACGTCAACACTCGCCCGCACCTGCCCGATGTGTTCGACCTCAACAAATACTTTACGCTGGGAGCGCACTACAGCGTTTCGTACAGATGGCAGAACAATCTTCAGCTCGGCGACTTAGGCAAGGGGACGAGTTGGGGCAATAGCATTTCGCTATCGAGCGATATCAGCTTGAAGCAATTTTCCGATTCGTGGTTCCCCGCAAAGTCCGTTAAAGAAGAAACGCCCGAAAGGACCTCCTCGCACCGCGTCGGAAGAGGGCGCGGGCATGAAGACGACCCCGACCTTCAGGACATCCTCGCTCCTTCCGTTCCTCGTCCCAGCGTTCCTCAACCATCGGGACATGACACTACCATTGTCCGAGACACATTGAAGACTGTAGATACATCGGCTGTTGCGCCTCTTGGAAAAAAAAGGGGGAAATTTGTTTTTCCGAAAATAAATTTCGCCGACCTTGCGCAATACTTCATCAAAATTCCGTTTCTGGACTACGATAAAGTGAACGTGACTTTTTCGCAGAACGACAATGCGACCAATTCCGGCGTTCCCGGCAGGCCGGGATTTGCGAATTTATTCGGGCGGCTTCCATTTGAACCCGCCGACCCGAGTTTCGGCGCTTCGAGAGCGTATCAGTTCGGGCTTGTCTCAGACCCAACGTCCAATATCACGGGGGTTCACACCCAAAGCGCATTTCCGTTTATCGGCTTTACGACGGACCACGGATCCCGCGCAGCCAGCGCACTTATCAACGACTCTTATACGCAAAATAATAAAATCACTTTGCGAACCTCGCGCGACCTTTGGGCTGGGGCGCACCTCGACCTCAACTGGGACGTCGGCTGGAACTACTCCCGCAACCAGACGCTTCAAACCGACTCCTTAGGACAATCGACGATTTACAGCACAGCCACGGGAGGGAGCATCGAACGGTCGTTCTTTACGCTGCCGCCGACGTTTATCTTCTCGGTCTTTAAAAGCGGCATCGGCCAAGTGAGCAAGGAGTATGGGAATCTCCAGCAGAACAATGACGGTCGGACAGACCAGGCGAAACTGGCCCAAGCGTTCGAAAACGGGTTCGAGACGTTGCCGATCTTCACCAAGCTGTTCGGAGATTTCTTCCCCCGCCTTAATTACGCCGTTCATTGGGACGGGCTTGAGCAACTGAGTATTTTTAAAAATATCGCTACGCATGTCAGTCTCGACCACGCGTATACTTCTTCCTACCAGACGACGTTTCATGAGGATCTCTCGGGCGGGGGAGAGATCACTGACGCCCAGCATATCGGTTATGGATTCTCTCCATTGCTTGGGATGAGCTTCACGTTCAAGGAATTCTTGAAAGGAAATATGAGCGCCACGCTGCGCTATTCAACGACAACGACATACGACTTGACCCCCTCGTCGAACAATATCGTTGAGAACGGCACTAAAGAAATTTCGATCTCGGGGACGTACGGACGGACGGGTTTTGAAATCCCGTTCTTTGGCCTCTCGTTGTCGAACGATATCGACATCAGCATTTCGTTTTCGTATTCGGATAACGCGCTCGTGACCTACACGGGAACGTCGGACGGACTCGACAACGGCGTGCCCGGAGTAGGTTCCTCGCGCAGCGTCACGGAGCCGAGGATCCGTTACGTTCTGAGCTCGCGTGTAACGGCGTCGCTGTTTTATCGATATACAAAAGTGTCCCCTGACGCAGGAGGATCGACAATTCCCGGTTCGACGACGAATGAAGGAGGGTTGGACGTCCACATTGCTATTCAATAATTTTTGTTGACGGAACCTGGCAGAGGCGCTGGAGGAATTATTTCGAGGGAACAGGCTTGACGAATAACGGCGGGCGTCCCGCTCCGCAAATTGACTCTGCCGAGCCCAATTTGTATTTTGAACCAATAAGGATTGCACAATGACTGAAAATGAACGAAAAGGGACCATTTTGTGGGTGGATGATGAGATCGAGCTGCTGCGTTCGCACGTTCTCTTTCTGAAGGAAAAAGGATACGCCGTCGATACCGCGACGAATGGAGAAGACGCGATCCAACTTGTGCGCGACCACCCTTTCGATCTTGTCTTTCTCGACGAGATGATGTCCGGTAAAGGCGGGTTAGAAACTCTTGCCGAGATCAAAGAACTTTCGCCGGCTCTTCCGGTTGTCATGATCACGAAAAACGAAGAAGAGTCTCTGATGGAAGACGCCATCGGCGGAAAGATCTCGGACTATCTTACAAAGCCTGTCAACCCGAGTCAGATCCTTCTCGCTTGCAAAAAATTCTTACAGGGGAAGAAGATTCAAAACGAGCAGGTCTCAAAGGACTACGTCCAGGAATTCAATTCGATCTCTCGGGCGCTTATGAACCCGCTCAGTTACGAGGAGTGGATCGATCTGTACGTCAAGCTTGTCTCATGGGACATGGAGCTCGACGAGCATCCGGGTTTGGGATTACAACAAATGCTCAGCGATCAGCGGAGGGAGTGTAACGCTGAATTTTCAAAATTCGTCGAGCGTAATTATCCGCTCTGGGTTCAGCAGAAGGGGAAGAAGCCGGCGCTTTCGGTCGATATCGTCGATCGGTACGTCATCCCACGATTGAAAGAAGGGAAAGCGATCTTTTTCTTTGTCATCGATTGCATGCGTCTTGACCAGTGGCTTGTGATGGAGCGCTACCTCCGCGAGTTCTACACGATGAACAAAGATTATTATTATTCGATCCTTCCCACGGCCACGCCGTACTCGCGCAACGCGATCTTCAGCGGTCTTTTCCCGGCCGAAATTGAGCAGCGTTTCCCGGAGATCTGGCAGCAGGGAGAGGACGATGAGAACAGTCACAATCGCTACGAACGGCAATTGCTCGACAAACTTCTCGAGCGGCGGCACATCGACCTTAAGCCGGAGCCAAAATACATCAAGATCCTCGATGGAGAATTTGGGCGACAGACGGAGAACAATATTTTATCATACGCATCCAACCGGTTGACGTCGATCGTCGTCAATTTTGTCGATATGCTCGCGCACGGAAGGTCGGACTCCGCATTGTTGAAGGAGATCGCTCCCGACGAATCTGCATACCGTTCGTTGACCGATTCGTGGTTCAAGCACTCGTCTCTTTTTGGCATGCTCCAATCGCTCGCGACACGAAAAGATGTCGAGATCATTATTACGACGGACCACGGCAGTGTCCGCTGCCTCCACGGCTCGAAAGTCATCGGCGACCGCGAGGCATCGACGAACCTCCGGTATAAATTTGGCCGCAACCTGAAATCGGACGACAAGCAGGCGGTCTTTGTCAGAAACCCGCAGGACTATAAACTCCCGAAGCGCGGGGTCACGATCAATTACATCATCGCGAAGGAAGACTTCTACTTCGTCTATCCCACGGATTATCATAAATACCTGAACCAATACCGCGACAGCTTTCAGCATGGCGGCATTTCGATGGAGGAAGTGATCCTGCCGGTGATCACGCTGACGCCGAAGAATCAACAGTCCTAACACACGTGATGGCAAGCTCTGTGGTCACCCATACAGCGTCCGAAACCGTCCAACTCGGCAAACAATTGGCAGCGGAGCTGCAAGCGAGCGACATCGTTGCATTATACGGAAATCTCGGAAGCGGCAAGACACAATTTGCAAAAGGGATTTGCCTTGGTCTCGGGGTTCAAAGCAATGTCGTCAGCCCCACGTTCACGATCCTGAACGAATATGCGGAAGGGAAATATCCCGTATACCATTTCGATTTTTATCGCCTCCGTTCGCTCGCCGAGCTTGCTGAGATCGGGTTTGAGGAATACCTTTTCGGCGATGGTATTTGTCTGGTCGAGTGGGCCGATCTCGTGGAGTCGAAGCTGCGCAAGGACCGTTACGACGTGAAACTGGAATTGGGTGCGGGTGAAAATGAACGCATCGTTTCCATCAGCAAGAGGGATGCACAATGATACTCGCCCTCGAAACAGCCACGGATGTATGCGGTGTCGCTCTTGTAGATCATGGCAAGGTGATCGCGACCGATAGTATCACCGAAAAGAAAATCCACTCCGAAAAATTATTGCCGATGATCGATCGATTGCTTCATGACGCATCCCGTACGCTCGGGGATGTCGATGC
The DNA here is from genome assembly GCA_035500675.1 of Bacteroidota bacterium. Lineage (GTDB taxonomy): Bacteria > Bacteroidota > Ignavibacteria > UBA10030 > UBA8401 > JAGVPT01. Next base: position 19,152 of record DATJXA010000088.1, read on the forward strand.
GATTGCCGTATCGATCGGTCCCGGATCGTTTACCGGACTCAGAATAGGTTTGAGCACGGCAAAGGGTCTCGCGAGAGCGCTGCGAAAGCCGATCGTTCCGGTTTCGACGCTCGATGCGTTGGCATATGCGTTTGCCCGTTCCACCGTGGGAAAAGCCTTCGAAACTATTTGCCCCCTTGTCGATGCGAAGCGCGATGAAGCTTTTTATCGACTTTATTCGTCGGACGTTTCGGGCGTTCGCAGTTTAGGGCCGGCAAATATTGCATCTGTGTCGGCAATCGCGGATCTTACCTCAGATCTCTCTTCCATTGCATTCACTGGAGATGGGGCGAAGAAAATGGATTCCCAAACTACACATGGGGAGCATGTCCGTTGTTTTCCGGAATTTCTTTGCGACCCTGCAGCAGTCGGGCTCCTTGCAGAGAAGGATGGGAGAATGCTGGAGGAGCCAGAAGTCGCCGTGCTTGAGCCCTCTTACCTGAGGGATTTTCTCGCAACGCAGCCGGCAAAAAACCGGACGTTCCCGGTGAAGCCGCCTCCAATAGATTCCACAACTTTCGTACACTCATCGAAGGATTAACCGATGGCTTGGTTCCGACGTTCAAAGCAAAGTATCTCCTCGGATTCCCAAAAGAAAGACACACCCGAAGGGTTGTGGGCAAAGTGCGAATCCTGCGGTGAAATTGTTCACAGAAAAATTCTCGAACAGAACCTGTGGGTGTGCGCAAAATGCAACTTCCATTTTCGCATCGGGAGCAAAGAGTACTTCAACATCCTGTTCGATGCAGGGAGCTTCAAAGAAATGGACCGGAAGATGACGTCGAAAGATCCCTTGAACTTCGTCGACACGAAGAGATACAAAGACAGGATCAAAGACTCGATCAAAAAGACCGGGCTCAACGATGCGGTCCGCTCCGGCACGGGGAAGATCAATAAGCAGGAGGTTGTGGCTGCCTGTATGGATTTTGCTTTCATCGGGGGAAGCATGGGATCGGTGGTTGGGGAAAAGATCGGTCGTGCCATTGATAAAGCCTATAAGACAAAAACGCCCCTTGTTATCATTTCATCGAGTGGCGGGGCGCGCATGATGGAGGCCGCGTATTCGCTAATGCAAATGGCAAAAACGAGTGCCAAACTAGCGCGCCTTTCAGACGCCCGTATTCCGTATATCTCCGTCATGACCGATCCGACGACGGGCGGTGTTACTGCGAGCTATGCAATGCTCGGCGACATCCATATTGCAGAACCCGGAGCCCTGATCGGGTTTGCCGGCCCGAGAGTCATTAAGCAAACGATCGGGAAAGACCTGCCCGCAGGTTTTCAACGGTCGGAGTTCGTGCAGGAAAAAGGTTTTATCGACCTCGTCGTGCAAAGAAAAGATCTCAAAGAGACCATCTCGAAGTTGCTCACGATGTTTTCATGAGAGTCGGGGCGCCCGCTTCTTCGGTCTCCACTTCCGGTGTCACCCCAATGGAAATAATTTCATCCGCGTCGGAAATGCAGCTGCATGCGGAACAGGCACGAATGCAGGGAAAACGCATCGGCCTCGTTCCGACAATGGGCTATCTCCATGAGGGTCACCTAAGCCTCATCGCATTGGCAAAAAAATCATGCGAGACGGTCGTTACCTCGATTTTTGTCAACCCGACTCAGTTCGGTCCGGGTGAAGATTTCGACCGGTATCCGCGAGACATCGAACGCGACAAGGCCCTCTGTGCCGCTGCGGGGACGACGATGCTTTTTACCCCTGAAGCAAAAGAAATTTTTCCCGACGGCTACGCTACCTACATTTCGGTTGACGGGCTCTCGACCGTCCTCGAAGGAAAATTTCGTCCGACTCATTTCAGAGGAGTCACCACGGTCGTCGCTAAACTGCTTCATCTCACCAAACCGCACAAGGCTTTTTTTGGGCAGAAGGACGCTCAGCAGTGCATCATCGTCAGGAAAATGGTGCGCGACCTTTGCTTCGACACGGAAATTAGGGTCGCTCCCATCGTCCGTGAAAAGGACGGACTAGCGATGAGTTCGCGCAACGTCTATCTCTCACCCGAAGAACGATCCGACGCGTTGATTCTCTCCGCGTCCCTTCGACAGGCTGAACAGATGGCGAAAGGGGGACAACGGCGGGCGGCGGACATTATCTCGGCAATAAAGAAACTTATTGAGGAAAAGCGAACCGCCGCGATCGACTATGTCGCCGTGGTCAATGCTGAAACTCTCGCTCCGCTCGAGATGATTGAACAGGGGATCCCTTCGCTCATTGCCCTTGCTGTGCGTTTCGGGTCGACACGGTTGATCGACAATACCATTATTACGGTAGAATGAACTGAGATGGAAAAGGACTTTGCAACGGTCATCATGGCCGCGGGGAAGGGGACCCGTATGAAAAATTCCGAAAAGGCCAAGGTCATGTTCGAGCTCGCGGGAAAGCCGATGATTCAATATGTCGTCGAACTTGCCCTTGCGCTCAAATCTTCACGAGTTATTACGGTGGTGGGGTTTCAGCGCGAATCAGTGATTGCGCACGTGCGCAAAGTTTCTCCCATGGTTGAGTTTGCCGTTCAAGATCCACAACTCGGGACAGGTCATGCAATCATGCAAGCGAAAATGCCTCTCCACGACTTCGAGGGAAATGTCTTGGTCCTCTCCGGCGACGTCCCTCTGTTAAGGCAAGAATCGGCAAACGACCTCATCACGTTCCATCATACATCACAGGCGGTCGCAACTATTCTTACTGCCGACCTCGAAGAGCCGACCGGCTACGGGAGGATCCTGAGGGATGAGGCGGGTCACGTCGTCGGCATCGTTGAAGAAAAAGACGCGACGCCCGCTCAACGGAAAGTGCAAGAAATAAATTCCGGGATCTACATTTTTGATTCGGTCCGGTTATTCGAGGCCCTTTCCCATATTAACGCTAAAAATGCGCAGGGGGAATATTACCTTACCGACGTGTTTGGATATTTTTGGGCGCAGCATTTAAAAGTTGCCGCAAAAAAGGGGGCGCAATTCAACGAGCTGCGCGGGATCAATACGCTAGAACAATTGCAGGAAGCAGAAAGGTTAGTTTTAGGCCGGAACATTGCATGAACCGAGAGTGTTTAATTAAATGTAAAGAGTATAGCTCTTCAGGCTTTTAATTGACGTCTTTTTGAAAATATCCGACAGGTTTGTATAAGTTATCTTCTTCACATCTTGACAATTATTTCAATTTTTTCTATTATCCGTTGAAGGAATTGCAGGGAGTCGTTATGAATAAATCGTTTGGAATTTTTGTCAGCGCTGCTCTCTTCCTCGCTGTGTCGTTCATACAGACGAGCAATGCTCAATTTAAACGGTCCACAAACGAAGAGGCAAATGTATCGGATTCGTTCATTCGTCCTCAGACGAATTCGGACTTTCTGGGATTTTTTAATCCAAACAATTTTACGATGAACCAGAGTTACTCGATGAGCTATGCAACCGCCGGCGGACAAGGGTTGGCTCTCGCCGCATACACGAACAGCATGCTCTACAAATTTTCTCATCAGGTCGATGCGCGGGTCGATATCACCCTTCAACACTCTCCGTACAGCACATTCGACCAACGATTGCAGAATAGCTTGTCGGGAGTTTTTCTCAATCGCGCTGAAGTGAATTATCGTCCGTCCGATAATCTCCTGTTCAGAATTTCTTACGAGAAAATGCCGTATGGTTTTTACGGAATGTATCCGCCGTATTGAGCGACTATCACGGATCAGGGAACATTGAAGGATATTGACACGAACGATCGCGACGATATTTATTACACGTTTCAATGACCGAGGCTGCCGTCTGAGTGCAATCGGTCATTTTTTTTATTCGGAATGATTTGTAAGCTATGATTGAAAAAAAAGGCGCATCCTCTTCGAAAAATTTTGCCCTAAACCTCCTCCTCGTTATCGTTGCCGCTTTTGCCTTCTATCAACTTTTTGCTCTCGGTTTTCCGTCGGGAAAGAACACAACCACCGTCAGTTCATCATCCGAAGCCGAAGCAGCTGCGGCGCCAAAGGTGATTCAGGTTGATGTGCTCAACGGCTGCGGAGTTTCGGGAACGGGACAAAAGGCGACCGGCCTGTTGCGCGCCGCAGGCTACGATGTCGTTGAAATGGGAAACTATAAAACCTTCGATGTGAAGCAGTCGCTCGTCATCGACCGCAGCGGGAACCTCGACGTCGCAAAAAAACTTGCAAACGATCTCGGCATCAGTCCGAATAATGTTATCCAGCAGATCAGCCCCGAATATTTCGTCACAGCTTCAGTTTTGATCGGAAAAGATTTCAAAAGCTTGCACGGTTGGAAGTAGCGCAACGATTTCATCCACAATAAGAAAGGGACCCGCGTGACGTCAAAAGCACTTGCCAGGAAAGTCGCTGCCTTTGCGTTGGCAAAGAAGGCGCAAAACGTCGTTCTTCTCGACCTGAGAAAGCTCACCGCAATGTCGGATTTTTTCGTCATCTGCTCGGCGGATTCGGATACGCACGTCCGCGCGGTCGCGGATGGCATTCGGGATGGTGCCGAGCAAGCCGGTGAACAAGTATGGCATAATGAAGGTCGGGAAGAGTCAACCTGGGTGCTTCTGGATTTTGTCAACGTCGTTGTCCATGTGTTCCACAAAGAAACCCGCTCTTTTTATAATTTGGAAAAGCTTTGGGGGGACGCAAAATTCGAATACATCGAGGATAAGCCGGCAGCCGCGGTGGGACGACGAGCCGCTCGACTGCCGAGGAAATCAGCCCATCAATGAAAGAATATTTGCACGAAGTTGTCTCCCGCTCTCTTCATGCCCTCCAGTATCCTGCCGTCGAATTTTTTTTTGAGAAGCCAAAGGCCGCAGCACACGGGGACCTCACGACAAACGTCGCGCTTACGATCGCGAAAAAAGTGGGGAAAAATCCGCGCCAGGTTGCACAAGCGATCGTCGACGCACTCACCATCGACCCTGCAAGAATTTCATCCACGGAAATAGCGGGACCGGGTTTTATCAATTTTTATTTTGCAGACCGCCACGTGGTCGACAGCGCGACATCGATCCTCAAGGAAGGGGCCAACTTCGGTAGGTCGAACGTGGCCCGCGGGCTCAAGACAAATGTCGAATGGGTGAGCGCAAACCCGACAGGGCCATTGCACAGCGGCCATGGTCGTCAGGTGATTTTGGGGGCAACGATCACGAACCTTCTTGAATGGACCGGCCATGACGTCACGCGGGAATATTATTTTAATAATGCCGGCAATCAGATGCGCACGCTGGGAGAAAGCATCTATGCGCGGTACCGGCAGCTTCTTGGAGACGATTACCCGTTTCCTGCAGAGGGCTACCAGGGAGAGTATATCAAAGATATTGCCCTCGACATCAAAACGGAGAAAGGGGAGAGTCTGAGGGAAACCGACCCCGAACGGATTTTTTTCCGTAAACGGGGCGAAGAGTGGTGCTTCTCAAGCATCAAAAAGACACTCTCACGACTTGGCGTCCGGCACGAAGTTTTTTACAATGAGGATACGCTGTACTCATCGGGGAAGATCGACGAAGTCATCGGGGAACTCCGCTCCCACGACCTCGCGTACGATAGTGACGGAGCGGTTTGGTTTAGAGCGACGGCCGTAGGGTTGGACCAGGACCGTGTCATCGTCAAGCGGACCGGAGAACCGACCTACCGTTTACCCGATATCGCCTACCACCGGGAAAAATTTCGCCGGGGTTTCGAGCTTATCGTCGACATCTTTGGAGCGGACCATGTCGCGACGATTCCGGATGTGCTCGCCGGCGTAAAAGCGCTCGGGTATGATACGTCCAAAGTGAAGGTGATCATTCACCAGATGGTCTCCTTTGTCGACAAGGACGAAGTCGTAAAAATGTCTAAGCGGAACGCGAAGGTCTACACGCTCGATGACCTTATCGACGAGGTCGGTCCCGATGCGGTCCACTATTTTTTTGTGATGCGGAGCGCGAACACACACCTGGAATTTGACGTCGCTTTGGCGAAAGAGCAATCCGATCAAAACCCCGTCTATTATCTCCAATACGCTCATGCGCGCATTGCGGGCATCCTTCGGTTTGCCGCAGAGCAAGGAGTGGGAATTGACGATGTCAAACACCTTCTCGCTTCCACTCGCTTTGAGATGTTGAAAGAAAAAGAAGAGATCGATCTGATGAAAGTGATGCTGGAATTCCCGGAAATTATCGTGAATTGCGCGGAGTCTTTTGAACCGCATCGGCTGACAACGTACCTTCGTGAAGTTGCGGAGTCGTTCCACAGGTTCTACCATCAACACCGCGTGATCGGGGAGGATAAGGATCTCATGCAGGCCCGCCTCGCACTTTGCACCATGGCAAAGATCGTGATTGCCAACGGCTGTGCTATCCTCGGCGTATCGGCGCCCGAAAGAATGTAACTTGATTCTCATATTCCTCTTCTATATATTTGCGGCGTAGACTCATTTCAAAAGGAATCCCCAACCCGCTTTTTGCTACCGCTAACGCTCATCCCATCAAAATCCGGCTCAAAAAGAGTTCGTGACCGGAATTCGACAATCATATTGTTATTGAATGACTTAGAGCGGTCAGTGCATTGATTTTGCATGCCGCTTTTAGTAAATTAAAAACCTTGACTCACTAGAGGTAAGTGTTTTTAATTTAAAGTTTTAGCTATCAGGCGCATAACATGTTTCGTAATGGAAAGATACATGATGTCCAGATACGGGATTTAACAAAGTATGTCGACGATCGCGGCTGGCTGGCGGAATTGTACCGCCTCGACGAGATCGACGGAGTGTACACTCCAGCGATGACATACCTTTCAGCGACCCGGCCAGGCATTGCGCGTGGGCCGCACGAACATGTAGACCAGTCGGATATGTTCGCATTTATCGGTCCTTCGAACTTTAAAATTTATCTGTGGGACAATAGAAAGAGCTCCCCAAGTTACGGGAATAAATTTATTTTTTTGGCTGGAGAGGATTCGCCAAGATCTGTCATCATCCCTCCGGGTGTGGTTCACGCATACAAAAATGTCGGAACGGAATCCGGTTTAGTCATTAATATGCCAAACAGACTCTTCGCTGGAAAAGGCAGGAAAGAGCCGGTCGACGAGATCCGTCACGAAGATAAGCCAGACTCACTGTTCAAACTCGATTAACAGGACGAATGAAGAACATTCTTGTTACGGGAGGGGCAGGATTTATCGGCAGCAATTTTATCCGCCATCTTCTGCAGGCATACGAAACCTATCGTGTGGTGAATGTCGATGCTTTGACGTATGCAGGAAACCTCGAAAACCTTGACGGGGTCGACCTCAGTCCGCGATATGTTTTTTCCAAAACGGACATTTGTATTGCGGAACACGTAGACCGCATATTTCGAGACAATGCGATCGATGCGGTGGTCCACTGTGCCGCCGAGACACACGTAGACCGGAGTATCATGGGGCCGGGCGCATTTGTCCGCACGAATGTGCTGGGTACAAACGTCTTGCTCGAAGCGGCTCAGCGTCATGGCGTAGAGCGTTTTGTCCATGTGTCGACGGATGAAGTATATGGCTCGCTCGGAGAACAGGGGAAATTCGCCGAAAGCACTCCCTTGCATCCCAATAGTCCCTACTCCGCGAGTAAGGCCTCCTCCGATCTGCTGGCTTTGTCGTATTTTCATACCTTTAACACCCCCGTGATCGTCACACGTTGTTCGAATAATTATGGCCCGTATCAGTTTCCCGAAAAATTAATTCCGTTAATGATCGTCAACGCGCTCAATGATAAACCGCTTCCAGTGTACGGAGATGGCTTGAATGTACGCGATTGGCTTTACGTTGAGGACCATTGCCGCGCTCTGGATGCTGTGCTCCATCACGGGAAAGCAGGCGAAGTCTATAATATCGGCGGGAACAATGAAAAGAAGAACATTGAGATCGTAAAGCTCGTTCTCCATGAATTGCACAAGCCCGAATCGCTCATCGAATTTGTCAAAGACCGGCCGGGCCATGACCGACGCTATGCGATAGACGCGGCCAAAATGGCCATTGAGCTTGATTGGAAACCAGTTCACGTCTTCGAAGAGGGGATGAGCCGGACAATACGATGGTATCTCGACCATCGCGAATGGTGGAAGAGGATCATCTCCGGCGAGTACCAAACGTACTACGAAAAACAATATTCGGAGCGGTGAAAAAAGGAAACGGTGTGAAGAAAGTCATCAGCGTCGTTGGAGCGCGGCCGAATTTCATGAAAATCGCCCCGCTACACTTGGCGTTTAAAAAATATCCCGAGATTTTGCACATGATCGTACATACGGGCCAGCACTATGACGACAACATGTCGAAGGTCTTTTTTGAAGACCTGGAGCTGCCGCGTCCCGACGTGTATCTTGGCGTAGGGTCCGGATCTCACGCCGTCCAGACCGCGAAAATTATGGTCGAATTTGAAAAGATCGCGATCTTGGAGAAGCCCGACCTCGTCATCGTTGTAGGTGACGTCAATTCGACGCTTGCTTGTTCGCTAGTCTGTGCAAAGCTCCTTATTCCGGTGGCGCACGTTGAAGCCGGCCTTCGCAGTGGAGACAGGACCATGCCCGAAGAACTCAATCGCATCGTTACAGACGCTCTTGCCGATCTGTTGTTCGTGTCCGAGCGAAGCGGCGTCGCGAATTTAAAAAAAGAGGGCTGTGCGGATTCGAAGATATTTTTCGTCGGAAACGTCATGATCGACTCCCTTGTTCGGTTTCGGGAAAAAGGGCGCCGTTCGGAAATTGCGAAAACGCTAGGCGTTGAAGGGAAGAACTATACACTCGTGACCATTCATCGACCCAGTAATGTGGATGAAAAAGAGAACCTCACGAAAGTGCTCGGCATGCTCGAGCGTCTTGCAGAACGTTCCACGGTCGTCTTTCCAGTTCACCCGCGGACGCGAAAGATGATGGATGATTTCGGTCTGACCGGGGAAGTCCAATCGCATCGTGGCATGGTGCTGTGCGAACCTCTCGGCTATCTCGATTTTCTTTGTCTTCTCGACGGAGCTGCGCTCACGATTACCGACTCCGGGGGCATCCAAGAAGAATCTACTTTTCTCGGCGTCCCATGCCTTACGATGCGCGCTAACACGGAGCGCCCGGCAACGATCACCGAAGGGACGAATACGCTGATGGGTTTTGATTACGACAAGGCAGTCCATGAAGCTGAAAAAGTCTTTCAAGGAAAATATAAGAAGGGGAGCATCCCCGAGATGTGGGACGGGAAAGCGGCGGAGCGGATTGCAAAAATCATTGCAGATTACATTTTACCAAACTGAGACGAGTACAATGAAATCGAGATGGTCAATAGCTTTGGCGGTTATGGTTCTCGTTGCGGTGGCTGATCTGCGGGCGCAGCAGACGGCCGGCGACATTTTTAAACAATTGGACCAGAGTCAGACGCAATATCAACAACAAGGTCTTCAAAATGTTAAGATTGCGGTTATGGATGGCGTGGTCGATCCGAAGGAATACATTGTTGGCCCGGGCGACATTTACAACGTCAGCGTTTGGACAACGCCCCCGTTCAGTTTCCAGCTTCCCGTAACGCCCGAAGGGACGATTATTATTCCGACCGTCGGTGAGGTTTCCATCGCCGGGACGAAACTCGATGAAGCGAAGAAAAAAGTGGTTTCGGTATTACGGCGGAAATTTATTTCGGGGGATATTTCTTTTACTCTTTACGCACCGCGCACATTTGCGGTCACCGTTCAAGGAGTTGTGAAAAAGGAAGGAACCGTCTACATCCAGGCTACAGAACGTGTCGATGAGGCGATCGCTCAGGCAAATCTATTAGAAACCAGGCCGACGGAAATTAAGCCAGCCCCTGAGAAACCTTCCCCGGTTCATGGTACGTATATCGTTCAACCCGATACAGTCGGTTCGATGCGTAAAATTATCATACGCCACAAAGACGGGACTCGTGGCTCAGCCGATTTGGAAAAATATTTTGTCCGCAAGGATCCGCGACTGAATCCGCTTCTTCAGGATGGCGATGTTATCATCGTGCCGAAGCAAGATTTGGCGGAGGATTTTGTCGGAGTATTCGGCGCAGTAAATGAGGAAGGGGTTTATGAGTATGTTCCAGGCGACAGCCTTTACTCGATGCTGATGATCGCCAGAGGAATGACCGCGTTGGCAGACAGCGACAGTGTCGAGGTTATCAGATCGGATGAATACGGGCGGCTTGTCAGCGAAACGAATGTGAATGTACGGGCGATTATATCCGGCGAGTTGCCAGATTTTCCTCTACGCCGCGGCGACCGGATCCTGGTCAAAGAGAAGGTCGAGTTGCAACGAGACTATCGCGTGTATATCGAGGGGGATGTTCTCCACCCCGGATATTATCCAATTTCAAAAGATTCTACAACGCTCTCGGCCATTATCGAAGAGGCGGGAGGATTTAAAAAAACTGCCTCATTGTCGGGCGCGCAACTTTTTCGAATGGCAAAATCTACGAGAGGAGCTGATTGGATACGCCTTGAAAACGCCAGGGGGGAATCCATGCAAGAGGATAGCGTAAACTTTAAGGTTGAGAATTCTATCCGTATGCAAGGGGAACTCGTCGTGGCAGATTTTGTCAGCCTTTTTGCGAATAACGATAAATCAAAAGACGTCTATCTTCGCGACGGCGATCGTATCATCATCCCCTCGCAAAAGAAGACCGTGTACGTTTTCGGCCAGGTGATCGAACCTGGCCATGTGCTATACCTTCAGAACCGGAATTATAAATATTACATAGCTATGGCGGGAGGGTTTACCGACGATGCGGTGAAAGGTGATGTTAAGATTATTAAAGCGGGAAGCCGGCAATGGCTGTCGCCGGACGAGACGACGATTGAGGACGGCGATTATATCTGGGTGCCAAAAGAACCCTACAGACCGTTCGGATATTATTTACAAATATACAGCCAATTATTCGGAATCATCGGAACGGTGGCGACATTAGTTGTTCTCGTGATACAATCGCGTAAGTGACACGACAAATCCTGAACGCGTCGAGGGACCGACGCTTCTAACGGGAAAAGACGTCAAAACATTATGAAGAAAGCTTTTTAAAATGGAAGAAAAGACCCCCCCCGCTCAATTTCATGTCGGAGATTTCTTTTCAGAAGCGATAACACTCCTTTTGAAGTATCGCAAATTTTTATCGCGGTTTGTGCTCTCAATTACCGTCGCCAGCATTCTGCTCGCTCTGGTCCTTCCGAAATGGTACCTAGCGACCGTGTCTGTGTTTCCAGCCGAACAAGAAAAATTGCCGACGGGGATCGGAGAGCTAGGGCTCTTATCGGGAGCCTTTTCCGCGAGCAAAGCGCTCTCGTCACTTTCCGGGAACCCAGATCTTGACCGGTATAGCGTTATCCTCAAAAGCTCCTCTGTGCTTTCCGCCGTCATCCAAAAATTCGATCTCGCCCATGTGTACGGCATCACTAGCGACATTGGCGAAAAGACAGCAAAAGAATTGCTGAGCAACACCGATTTCACGATCGAGCCTGAAGGCAATCTCACCGTTTCTGTCTATGATAAGAGCCCGCAGCGGGCTGCGGACATGGCGAATTATTTTGTTGAACAGCTTAATCATGTGAACTCCGACCTCATGAGTCAAAACGCAAGAGGAAACAGGGAATTTATCGAGCAGCGATACGAGAAAAACCTCAGCGACCTTGCGGCTGCGGAAGATTCGTTAAAGGAGTTTCAAAAGAGGTCTGGGATTCTCGCTCTTCCCGAGCAAGTTGAGGCGTCTATAAAAGCAGTGACAGAATTAGCAGGCCAGGCTGCTCTGGAAGATGTTCAGAGCGCAATCCTTGCGAGGACTCTGTCGGAAGATCATCCCTCGGTAAAACAAGCGAGGATTGAAGTCGAGGAGCTTCACAGAAAACTCGAAGAGATGAAAAACGGCTCGAACTATCGGGCGGGGGACATGAGGATCATCATGCCCTTCAATAAACTTCCCGATATGGGAGCGGAGTATGTCCGGCGATACAGGGACGTGCAGATACAAAATAAGATCCTCGAGTTTCTCACTCCCATTTATGAGCAGGCAAAAGTTGAAGAGAAACGAGAGACCCCGTCAGTCGTAGTGCTCGACAAAGCAGCCCCGCCTGAGCGGAAAGCCAAGCCGAAGATCACAATCTATGCACTGCTCGGTTTCGTCCTTTCAATTCTTATTGGCCTTTTCATCGTATTTCTACGCGAGGCAATATCGAAACTTAAAGCCCAACATCCTGAAAACTTTGTCGCGCTGAAGGACGCAATTGTCAACGATTGGTTCGGCTTGCGCTCGAAGCCTAGGAGATCCGAGTGAATACCGTTGCGGTAGTGAGACGCAACTCGATATTCTCTTTTTTAGCATTTGGATTGCGCCTTGTGGCGAATGCAGTGCTATTTATCGGTATCGCACGGTTCTATGGAGCCACTGCGTTCGGCCAATTCTCGCTCGCGCACGTATACTTTTCTCTCATGCTGTACGTCGCTGACTTTGGCTATGACTTCTATCTTGCGACGGAGATCGGACGAGATGTTCGTTTCACTGAAGATCTTGTCCGAAAAGTTATGCCGATGAAGATTTTGTTTTCAAGCCTTGCCGTTTTTCTCATGGTCGTATTTGCCCTTCTGGCTCAACCGGCAGGTGAAACACGATCGCTCATGATTGTTTTGGCAATAGGAATTCCAGCAAACACACTCATGACCCACGCTGCTGCAATATTCAGGGGGAATCAAGATGTGTTGCCTGAAGCTCGCATAGCTTTTTCTCAGAATGCACTCCTGTTGGTTTTCCTTGTCATCATTGCAATCCTTGGACTTCCTCTGCTCGCCGTCGCTGGAGTATTTGTATTGAGCAAAGTCTATGGGTTTGTCAATTTATGGAGGATCGCCCGCAAACGTTTTCCATCACTACGATGGACTTTTTTTCCCAAGGATGCACAGGAAGTTCGCGCATTAATGGGGGTTGGCGTCAATTTCGGTTTCAATCTTCTTTTCGGCGCGTTGTATTTCCAGCTTGACACTATTCTTCTTGACCATTTAAAAGGCCAGGAATCGGTCGGACTTTATCAAGCGGTCATGAAGCTTACGGCCCTCGTTTTAGTCCTTAACGAAGTTGCGATTGCGGCCGTGATCCCTGTTCTTGCACAGGCATTCGGTATCGAAGCTGGCCGGTGGGCCAAAATTGGCAAAGTTGTCTTCAAGAGCCTTCATCTCATCGGAGGCTTTTTTGGCCTATTGTTTTTTCTTTGTGCAAAAGATATTCTCGCTTTTGTGTACAGCAAGAGAGAATTTCTGCAAGCGGCCGATGTTATGCGTATTTTTGGTGTAATTCTTCTCGTTCGGTTTGGGATGGAAACATATGCAATGATGTTGACTACGGCGAATAAACAGCGTCACAGAATGGTTGTGGTTATCTTTGCGACACTCGTCAATCTGCTTGCAAACCTGTTGGCGATTCCCCGGTTCGGTATTATAGGGGCTGCCTGGGTTTCTTTAGGAACGAATATGTTGATCGCTCTGATTTATTTCGGGCTTGTGTCTATTCATATGGGGAAGTGGTTTCCTCTCATCGATTTAGGGCAAGTGTTGATCTTTGTCGGGTTCATTCTTACTGCAGGAATTTTTCTACACTGCGGTATAACTTCATTGACGATCGTGCTTCCGTTTGCCATCGCGCTTACCGCTGTATTAACGTATGTAGGTTTTTCAAAACAAGAACATGAACTTGTTTCCATGTTCCTCCGCTTGAGAACCTCCTAAAGATGAGCGAGAAAATTTTCATGGAAGGTAGCCAACGACAAGATGTGGTCCAGCTTCTCCCTGTAGTGATGGTTGGAATTATCAATTACAATAGAATAACTGAATTGACCGAATGCGTTCAGAGTATTCTTAAATGCACATATCCACGTGTTGAGATCTTGATTCTGGACAGCGGATCTACGGATGATTCTGTGGTCCGAATTAGAGAAACGTTTCCCGCCATTCGTTTGATCTGTTTGGATAAGAACCCCGGGCCTGCAGGTGCAAGGAATGTTATCTTTGGAATCGCTCGTGAGAAACGCCCAGATTATTTACTGATGATCGATAACGACACTGTTGTCGAGCCGGATTTTCTTGAGCCCATGGTCAATGCTATGGAGCAGCAAAAAAGCGTTGCAGCAGCAGGAGGTACTATCCTCGAACACGAACATCCCAATAAGATTTGGTTTGGAGGAGGACGCCTCGTCCCTCTTCGTGCATTGGCTGTTCATGAAAAGAAGGGGATGATCTTTGACCGCATGCATTCGCATTCCATTAGGGAAGTATCGTTCATTACCTCGTGCCTAATTATGTTTCGAGGGTCTCTGTTGAGCCGCATCGGATGGCAAGACGAACGTTTCTTTCCACGTCTTGAAGATATCGAGCATGCTGCACGAATGCATAAGATGGGATTTAAGCAAATATACGTTCCGTCATCAGTGATATATCACAAAGTCGCCGGCGAAGAGGAGAGCACATTTAAGTTGTATTATGGAGTTCGGAATCGCCTGCTTCTTGCTAAAGTGGGATTTGGCGGTTTCGCTGGAATTGTTGCGACAATGTATTTCCTTGTAGTTATCGGTGTGAAACTTATTGTTTGGAAAGTCCTGCGGCCAGATTTTTTTGTTGCTGCAAAAGCCGGTCTTGAAGATTATTTCAGAGGGAATCTCGGAGAGGGTCGAGGAATGACGCTGTTTGCTGATGCGAGGATTCGCTCATCTGCAAACATTGCTCATTAGGCTGCAAAGAAGATTCGCCGTTTCCGGAATAAGAGGAGAATTGGTAGTGAGCTGGGTTTCAGTTACATGTTTTTCCATTTGCCTCTTGCTGGCGGGCAGCGCATTGTTGCGCCGCGCCGACATTTTCGCTCCGTATCGAGTATTTGGAGTCATCTGGTCTTTTGCGATCGGACTTTCAGACCTTAAACTCAGTTTCTTCCAGCGTGAATGGTCTACGTATTCATGGATTGTTCTTGTGACTGGGGTATGTTCGATGATGTTAGGATTTTTTATTGTGTCAGTCATTTTTTTAGATCGACCAATGTTATCTTTAAGTGAGTCGCGGCGAAGGATTCTTGAAAAGCGAATCGACGAAAGAAGTCTCTTCAGAATTATTATGATTTTTTCGTCGTTATATGTATTTGCGATGGCGATCGAAGTGGCGTTCGCCGGCGGGTTTCCCGCTTTTTCCGGAAGGCCCGATAAGGCGAGAGTCGATTTTGGCGTATTTGGGCTTCACCTTTTTGTCACGAATATGCCTGCCATCCTCCTTTTATGTACTCAATATCTCGTTTTTTTTTGGAGAGAAAGTGCGGGAAGGCGTAGAAATCTTGTCGTTGCATCCTATATCATTGTGTTCTTGACCTTTTCTCTCCTGCTTCAAAGGTTTTCATTTGTCATGTGGATCATTCCGACACTGTGTTTTGTTTATTACGCTACGGACTTGTTTAAATTAAGGCATTTGGCTCTGACAGTGTTAGGTTTTTTTGGATTTCTGCAAATTATACGTTCAATTCGAGCAGTAGGCTATGTTGAGTACTACGTCTACGCAATCTCGCATATGCGATATACGAAGGCATACGCGGTGTTCACCGAACCGTATATGTATATTGTGATGAACCTTGAAAATTTTGCTCGATCGGTTGATCAGTGGACATCCTATACATATGGCTATTTCACGTTTGACTTTCTTATGGCGATGACTGGCCTCAAGCATCCCATCGCAAAGGAATTTGGACTTGTCGAGCGACCATTTCTTATCAGCGCCTATAATACTTTTTCGTTCTTGATGCCTTTTTATCAGGATTTTGGATTCATCGGTGTGGCATTTATTCCTTTATTCATAGGGATTATATTTGGATATTTCTATCAATCGATGAGAAGGCAGCCAACATTGGGCAATATTACAATGTACTCGTTTGCCGTTTCAGCGCTCGTCCTTTCATTTTTCGTACATGAACTTGGAACGCTTTTTACATTTATGAATATTTGTCTTTTGGTTTTTGTCCATTATGTGTTGTTGCCCGCCGGACGAAGGGACCAAGTCCATGCAAGAACTTATTGATATGACTCACACATCGCAAAAGAGGTCAGAAAAGGAACCATCGCCTTCCGCATCCCATTTCGTAGCAATTGTCGTCCTCAATTGGAATGGTTTTCACGATACTGTCGAATGCGTTCGCTCGCTATTGCAGATTTCTTACGATCGCTTCGAGATCATTATCGTTGACAACGCATCGACCGATGGTAGTCCTGACAAACTCGAGCATCTCTTTCCAAAGATTGTTGTGCTGCGACGGCAAACAAACGGCGGATACGCAGCAGGAAACAATGATGGCATTCGATTTGCCCTTCGTCTTGGGGCTGACTTCATCCTTCTCATCAACAACGATGTCGTTGTTGACAAAAACTTTCTTGAGCCGCTCGTTGACATTTTGGATAAAAAAGAGGACGTAGGTGTTGTGACGTGCAAGGCGTTCTTTGCTGGACAAGGAACGCTAACGTATTGCACCGCTGGGAGATTCAGTAACTTCCGTTGTTCCGGTGCCCCGCTTCCGAAGAGATTAGAAGATACAGAGTCCGAAGTTACATATATTTCAGGATGTATTTTGCTTATCCGTAAAGAAGTGTTTCACAAAGTTGGATTCTTAGAGGAAAAATTTTTTATGTACTTTGAAGATATGGAGTTTTCCAATCGTGTGAGAAGGGTCTTTAAACTTTATTATACCCCGTCGGGGGTTGTGTTTCACAAGAGCGGTGGCGGCACCAGCTGGCAGAATTTCAACGAACTCTATCTATATTACAATATGCGTAATCGGTTTTTAGCATTTCAGGAAGAAGGATGGCTTCGCCGTGGGTATGTTCTTGCGTTTAGCATTGTTTTGGCAACTGCAAAGTCCATCTCGATTCTTTATTTTATTCTTCTCGGGAAAAGTATAAATAGTTCTCTCAGACGAATTCGGTCGGTATGGGAAGGTGTTATAGACGGTTGCGCAGGTGTGGTGGGAAAAGCGATAAAAGTGTGATTGGCATATTTAGTTGTGGCATGGGGTCTATAAACCATAGCGGAGAGGTATCGTATCACGGTAGCCGTGAGTGAACCTTCTCGGAATTTGTAGTCATGCATAAGGAGCGATATGGATTTTTCTCGACAACATGAAAAGAAGGCACTCACGGGGGAACTGGCTTCCCGCCACAAAGTTGAAGAAGAATTTCACGATACCAAAGCTCGCGACGGGGTACATGATTTTTATGAATATGGAGCTCTATCGCTTGCCGATTCGTTTCTTTTCTCATCGTTAGGCAATTTGCGAGGCAAAAGATTATTGGAAATTGGATGCGGCGATGGTGAGGCAACGGTTCGCTTCGCAAAGGCCGGAGCGTTTATCACTGCAATAGACATCTCGGGAGGGATGGTAGAATTAACGAAGAAAAAAGTGCACGAAGCGGACTTAGATGCAAACGTCGTCGCACGTCAGATGGGGGGGGAAGATTTGGATCTGGAGCAAGGCTATTTCGATATCGTGTATGGCCATTCGATTCTTCACCATTTGAACCTTGATATTGCCACGCCCAAAATTGCGCGTGCACTTAAGAAGGGTGGAACTGCGGCATTTCTGGAACCGCTTGACTATAACCCCATCCTTGCCTTCTTTAGATTGCTCACCCCCCACAGGCGAACGCCGACTGAAAAGCCACTTAAATTCAGCCAGTTCAAAAGCATGGCTCAACAATTTTCCAACTGGGAGCATAAGGAATTCTACTTATTTTCTCTGGGTGCTTTTTTCTGGTATTATGTCATTCGAAATAGGTCGCTCTTCCAACTTACTCTAAGAACATTGGCGGGTTTTGATCGTTTGGTATTCAAAATGATTCCTTATTTCCGCAAGTACGCGTGGGTCACTGTGGTTCGTTATATCCGATGAAAATTCTTTTTCTCACTTCGCGATTTCCATATCCGCCGCATCGCGGTGATAAACTGAAAATTTTCAACTTAATTAAGCAGTTGTCGAGCCGCGGACATGAGATTACGCTGATCTCGTTTGTCGCGTCAAAAGAAGAAGCTGAACTACGGAAAGCTCTTGCCGAATACTGCATTGATGTGCAGATCGTCCGGCTTCATCCGATCCACTCCTTTCTAAACTGCGCCTTAAATATTTTTTCTTCATTGCCGTTTCAAGTATCGTACTTCAAGATGAAGGAGATGCATCGGACGATTTTCAAAGCACTCAAGGACGGGCATTTTGATATTGTGCATGTTCATCTGGTGCGGATGGCACAATACGGCGAGGCTCTTGTCGGTGTTCCGCGCGTATTAGACTTGACGGATGCCGGCTCTCTATACCTTGAGCGTTTTCTTGGAATGACGAACAACCCGTTAATGAAATTGTTCTTGAGAACGGAGCTAAAAAGGTTGCGAAGATACGAGAAAATTCTCGATCGCTTTGAGATATCGCTGGTTTGCTCTAGAATCGATCAGGAAGTTTTGCAACACCACGCGCCTACGGCAACCATCAACTTGCTTAGCAATGGCATCGACCTCAAGTATTTCTCGCCGAACGGCGGGATAAGCGCTCTGCCCGGACGCATCATCCTTACCGGCAATATGTCGTATTATCCGAATATAGACGGAGCGCTCTTTTTCGTAAGAGAGGTTTTGCCGAAAATTAAGAGGTTGGTCAACGACGCGAAGTTGCACATTGTGGGTCAAAACCCGTCTTTCGCGCTCAGAAAGCTCAACAACGATGATGTCGTCGTTACGGGCTTTGTCCCAGATATTAAGGCCGAATATCTGCAAAGCGCCGTATCGATTGCTCCGATACGCTTTGGTGCCGGAACGCTGAACAAGATCCTTGAACCGATGGCGCTGGGTATTCCTGTCGTTGCGACGTCGATTGCCTCAGAAGGGCTACCGGTCGAAAATGGTAGAGATATTCTTGTTGCTGATTCACCCGAGGATTTTGCAAATTCTGTTGTGAGAATTTTGCGGGAAGATTCCACGCGGCGAATGCTTAGTGCCAACGCCCAATCCATTGTGCGGAAGCTATACGATTGGACGAATATTGCTGCTCAGCTTGAGGGAATGTATCTCCAAGCACAATCGATGTCTGACAAGCCATGAGAAAGAACGTTGATGTAAAAAATATCGCCCTCGATTTTCTCGCGATCAATTTTGCATGGTTTGTGTATTATCTCTTCCGCGTCCGCAGCGGTATTGTCGCCTCCAGTCTCGAGCCCGACCTCTGGATGCCAATGTTTCTCGTGTGGGTTTACTGGCTGCTTGTCTTTTCTTTTTTTGGCCTTTACAAACCGTGGCATGCCGCTTCGCGTACTGACGAAGTTACTACGCTCATCAAGGCGATTAGCGCTGGATGCATCGTTTTATTTTTTATCATCTTCATCGATGACGCGAGCCTCAACACCCAAAGCAACGAACGAATGCTGATCTTTGCTTATTGGGGAATCATGGTCGCGACGACAGGAACCGGAAGAATATTATACCGTACCGTCCGTCGCCGGTTGCTGGTGGCCGGCGTCGGTTTACGCAACGCTCTTATTGTCGGATGGAATGCAAAGGCGCGAGATCTCCTCGACCGAGTTCTGCTTCACCCGGCACTCGGGTATCACGTTGTCGGCTTTGTCAAACTCGACAAAAGGAAAACCGGCACAGAATATAAAGGGATGCGTTTGCTCGGCAGCACGGAAGATATTCCTTCGTTGATCGATCGCTACTCGGTGAGAGATATTCTCATCGCATTAGAGTCGTCCGATCATGACAAACTTCTTGACGTTATTTCGCATTGCAACAGTCATGACGTGAGTCTCAAAATCCTGCCCGACATGTACGACATCATCAGCGGTCAGGCCAGGACGAATCAGATCTACGGCTTTCCGTTGATCGAGATCATGCCTGAAATCATGCAGCCGTGGGAACAAAGCATGAAACGTTTGACGGACGTTGTTGTCTCACTTATTGTACTCGCCCTTACCTCGCCTCTATGGATCGTGATTGCGGCCGCAATCAAAATTGACACGCCTGGCCCTGTTGTCTACAGTCAGGAACGGGTGGGAAAAGATGGAAAAGTTTTTAAAATGTACAAGTTCAGGTCGATGCGCGCCGATGCTGAAAAAGACTCCGGGCCGGTGTGGGCGCCGCAGCATGATTCCCGCGTCACTAAAGTCGGACGATTCCTGCGAAACACAAGGCTGGATGAGATCCCCCAATTCGTCAACGTCCTCGACGGAGATATGAGCCTTGTCGGTCCCAGGCCTGAACGCCCTTTTTTTGTAGACAAACTCTCCAAAGAAATTCCGCTGTATCATCGCCGGCTTAAAGTGAGGCCCGGCATTACCGGATGGGCACAGATTAAGCAAGGGTACGATCGCTCGATAGAGGATGTAAAGTCAAAAGTGCGTTACGACTTGTTCTACATCGAGAATATGTCGTTTCGGATGGATCTCAAGATCTTGCTGTTTACGCTCTATATAATGTTGATGGGCAAAGGCCACTAAAGAAGAACGATATTCTATGCCCAAAGCGCTCGTCATAACGCCGACATACAACGAAGCAGTCAACCTTCCGAAATTGATCCCCAAGGTTCTGCATCAATCGACCGACCTCGAGATCCTCATCGTTGACGATAATTCCCCGGATGGGACTGCGGCGATCGTCAAGAATATGCAACAGACCAACCCGCGAGTTCACCTTATCGAGCGGCCGCACAAAATGGGGCTCGGGACGGCATACGTCGCCGGGTTCAAGTTCGCGATCGAGCACCAGTACGATTACGTGTTTGAAATGGACGCCGATTTTTCTCACAACCCCAAAGAGCTGCTGAATTTTCTCGTGAAGATGCAAGAGTACGATTTGGTCATCGGGTCGCGATATATTCGAGGCGTGAGCGTTGTGTATTGGCCATTCCGAAGACTCCTCCTCAGCTATTTTGCTAACCTTTATACTCGCATAGTTACCGGATTGCCGGTCAAGGATGCCACCGGCGGCTTCAAATGCTACCGGCGTGCCGTTCTTGAAAATATCAACCTCGATGAAATTCGTTCGAACGGCTACGCATTCCAGATTGAAATGAGCTACAAAGCGTGGAAGAAGGGATTCCGTCTCTGCGAAATCCCTATCATCTTCGTGGATCGAGATCAAGGGGTATCGAAAATGTCGCAAGGCATTGTGTACGAAGCTGCTTTTCTAGTGTGGAAGCTCAAGCTGCGAAGCTTTTTTAATTTGTTGTAACCTCGCCTCATGGACATTTCTGTCGTCATCGTTAATTACAACGTTCGCGATTTCCTCAACAACGCCCTCGTCTCGGTGTTTAAAGCCCTCGAAGGTTTTGAGGGCGAGGTCTTCGTTGTCGACAACGCTTCGGACGATGGCAGCTGCGAAATGTTGCAGAAATCTTTTCCTCATGTCCATCTCATCAAAAATACAGTGAACGTCGGGTTCGCGAAGGCGAATAACCAAGCTCTTGCCCTCGCCGCCGGAAAATATCTCCTTCTCCTGAACCCCGACACGATCGTTCAGGAAGACACCTTTCGCGTCCTCATCGGTTTTTTTGAAAGCAACCCCGATGTCGGCATGGCAGGCTGTAAAATTCTCAACCCCGATGGAACGCTCCAGCTTGCCTGCCGCCGGAGTTTTCCGACGCCATGGGTGGCGTTGACGAAAGTGTCCGGACTCAGCTCGGTGTTCGGTTCGACAAAGCTTTTCGGAAGATATAATCTCACATACCTTAATCCCGACGAGAACTATGAGGTCGATGCGATCAGCGGTTCATGTATGATGGTGCGGCGCGATGTGTACACGACCGTCGGGGGGCTCGATGAGAATTTCTTTATGTACGGAGAGGACCTGGACTGGTGTTATCGAGTGCAAAAAGAGGGATGGAAGGTATTCTACGTTGCCGACACGAAAATTATTCATTACAAAGGGGAGAGCACACGCAGAAGCGATATCGACGAGCTGAAGATCTTCTATAAGGCAATGCGCTTGTTTGTCCAAAAGCATCATCAGGGCTCGATCGTTTTCGGGTGGGTACTCGACGTAGCGATCGACGCTCGCAAATTTATCGCAACGCTCGCCCGTTTCGGAAAGCCGTTTCTGGTATCGCTGTTCGATTTTCTTATCGTGGTTGGAACTATTCTTTTTGGAGCATTTCTTCGGTCAGGGAAATTTTTTTCCTTTCCTTCATACGCCTACCCATGGGCTCTCATTGTGCCGTCTTTCATCGTGGCGTTTTCGTCCTATGTTGCCGGAGTCTACTCCTATCGTAAGCTATCGATCTCGCGATCGTTCAGCGCAACACTCGTGGCATTTACGATCATTTCGTCTTTGACTTCGTTCGTTAAAACTTTCGCTTTTAGCCGCGCGGTCATGATTATTTCCGGTGGATTGAGCCTTCTTTTTCTTCCCGGATGGCGCTTGATGGTGAGATTATCGGGCATCGGAGGGTCCGTCTCGCGCAAGACTTTGTTTGGGCGGCGGACGCTGATCGTGGGAATCGGCCAAGCCGGTCAGGAAGTACTGAGGAAGCTGCGTTCAAGGCCCGGGGAAGGGTACACCGTTGTCGGTTTCATCGACGTCAATCGCCAGCGGCTCGGCGAAAAGATCAACGGAATGGAAATCCTGGGAAGCGTCGACACGATCGGCAAAGTGATCAACGATTACCGGATCAGCGAAGTGATCTTCTCGACCGATGCGATCCCGTATTCGACAATCCTTTCGGTCATCAGCAAAAGCAGGAACCGCCTGGTGGACTTCAAGCTGGTGCCCAACTCGCTCGAAGTGATCATAGGGAAGACA
>DATJXA010000089.1:0-17617 GCA_035500675.1 Bacteroidota bacterium
ACCCTGAAGTGTGTCGAAATCGGCATCCACGAGTGAAGGAAAAATAAGTTCTCCGATTTCGCCCGCTGTAACTTCCTCAGCAAATACCGGATTAATTGTTTCGAGGTCCGCGCCAGTTCCAATAACGGCAATGTTGTTCACCGCCGAACCGTCCGGGGAATTTTTTTTGGGATGTGAACACGAATTGAGAAATGAAAGGAGGCAGACAGCTATGCATGCCAGCGCCACATTCTTCATAGAGGGTTCGAGTAAAATTCGGAGACCGAAGTTTCGGCAAAAACCTCGGATTTAAAGGCCCTGTGCATCCGTAGTGTAGACAAAATAATCCTTTTTGTCAATAATGAGGAAGTGTATCAGTTTGACTAATGCAGAAATGGACCGGACACTTTTCTCTTTAAGTCCGTCAAAAGCCTTCACATTGAACTGCCCCAAAGGTTCGAGTGTCAGGTTCATTTTCAAACTAAGACACTACCCAATAATGAGGCAGTAGGTCTTTTGCCAAGATAGTCATGGTGAGCCCCGCTTGCAGCGGGATAAACTCCGTCGAATCATGACAAAAACAGTCTAAACCCTTCGCCTGCGCTCAGGGTGACTATCCCAACATCGGTCATTTGAAGCAAAAGACCCGACTACCACTTCGCGACGCACGTTGAGCGCGACGTCAATTTTATGTATCTTCAGAAATGGATGCGCCAGTGCTTGAAGTAAAAAATCTCGGAGTGCAATACTCTGACCGCGACGGAGCGATTCGGATCGTCGAAGACATTAATTTTTCCGTTCAACCCGGCCAGGTCTTCGCGCTCATCGGGGAGAGTGGAAGCGGAAAATCGACCCTCGCGTATTCGCTGACGCGTCTTTTTACTCCTCGTTCAGGATACGCTGTGAGCGGCGAGGTCTCCTTTGAAGGCCGGAACCTTCTTCAGTTGAACGAACGCCTGCTACGGCAGGTCCGACAAAGTAAGATACGCTATATCTTTCAGGAACCCTCCCAGGTTCTCAACCCGATTTACCGGATCAAAACTCAGTATTCTTTTCCCCTTGAAGGATCGGGCAATTCCGCCGCGGACCATTCCCCTTTGGCGCCGGCAGATATTCTTGGGAGCGTCGGTATTGAAAATCAGGACGAAGTCCTGCGGTCATATCCTCATGAACTAAGCGGAGGCACCCTGCAAAGGGTCTTGATTGCGATGGCGCTCGCAGCCCGCCCTCGGCTGATTATCGCGGACGAACCAACGAGTTCTGTTGACGCTCCTCTGCAGTATCAACTGCTCGACCGTATCGATCAGGTTCGGAAGGACGGATGTGGTTCCGTTCTACTTATCACGCATAATTTACACGTCGCGCATCGCTATGCCGACATGATCGCAGTGATGTATGCGGGACGCATAGTCGAGATAGCGCCAAAACAGAATTTCTTTAAATCGCCGCTCCACCCTTATGCAAAAGCTCTCGTCTCAGGGAATTATCTCGAAAGCGATTCGGCCCCAAATACCGCCCCTCCCCATCCTTCGAATATGCCCAACGGGTGTAAATTTCACCCGGTATGCGCGAAGGCGCAGAGTGTCTGTCGAACTGATGAACCTCAGCTCGTGCACGTCGATATTGACAGAGAAGTCCGATGCCCCTTCTGGAAGTAAACAACCTGAGCCTGTCTTTCAAAAGCTCGCTTCGGTCGCCGTTCTCTCTTAAAACGAAGATGGCCCTGCACGATGTTTCATTTTCGTTGGACGGCGGGGAAGCGTTCGGGGTGATCGGCGAAAGCGGCGGCGGAAAGACATCGCTTGCCAGATGCATTGCCGGGTTACTCATGCCGGCGAGCGGAACGATCGATTTTGACGGCGTCAACGTTTATCCTCACGTCGCAAACCGCAGCATGTTCAGAGCTCAGATCCAATTGGTCTTTCAAGCTTATTCCGCCTCGCTCGATCCGTATCTCACGATCGAACGCATCATCCTTGAAGGAATTTCTGAAGATGGAGAGAAGAACGGATCGGGGTTGCCACAGAAAACTGCTGCAGAACTGTGCAAGCTTGTCGGACTCCCGGTTGAAATTTTAGAAACATTCCCCTCTCAGCTTAGCGGGGGTCAGAGACAGCGCGTCGCCATTGCCCGGGCGTTGGCAACGCATCCCCGGCTACTTATCCTCGACGAACCGACGAGCGCGCTCGACGTTCTGACTCAGTCTCAAATATTACATCTGATTAAAAACATCAAGAATGCATATGGCTTGAGCCTTATCATGATTTCACATGATATCGCTAATGCCCGTTACCTCTGCGACCGGTTGGCAGTGGTATACCACGGGTCAATTGTAGAAATGGGTGAGACAAAAAAAATACTGGCCCATCCATCCCACCCGTATACGCGCCATCTTCTCTCTATGTCCATTGTATAATTTCTTGCTGCGAATATTTCCGGCCTGGCGACCTAAGGGGGGTATACTTTTAGAAAATAACGTCAGACCAAAATTACTGGCTCTCAACACCTCATGCATTAGGCCGTCGTAAAAAAGCCCGATGTGCGCATCGGGCTTTGGATTATTAACTCGTGGCAATTCGTCGATCCACGGCAATTACGCTTGTGATATACCATGGCCGCTTTAATCCAAAACGATCACCAGATATTTTTCCCGCCAGAACGCATGCGGTTTTTTGATCATGACGTACCCTTCATTGCTCCCCATCTGGGCGAGCTGAAAAGATCCGGGACTGCGCTTTGGAAGAATCTCTTCAACTTTTCCGTCCACGTGAATAGACGGGTTTTGGGTGAAATCGATCGGCTTGAAATCGGACGAGTCGACGTTTGCGGATAGCACAGTGGTGGATCCAAGCAGCCCCCAGAGGAAGCCGCCTTCCTTAGAGATGACCCCTTTCTCCCGCAGTTCGTCCCTCGTCCCGGCAATATAATAGACAGTGTTCATCCGATTGCGCTGTCCTTCAATGGTAGAATCGTTTGCCTCTATCGCAGCATTTTTTTCACCGATCTCGCGATCCTTATCTGCGATGGTCCCCTCCAGGTTTTTGATCCGGGTTTCCAACGAAGAAATCGATTGTTCTCTTTCCGCGACCGAGGATTTCAGGCTTCCAACCAACTGATCAAGGTTGGCGTATTTGATGGCGGACTTATTGATTTTCCGTTCAAGGTCTGCGATCTTCCTTCCGTTGGCTCTTAGGTCAGAGCCGACGACATAAAGTTGATTGAGGACCTCTTTTCTGATCTGTTCTTGAGTGAGTTTAGGCTTTCCCTCGACATCCCTGCTGCTTCGAAGAAGCTTCGCTTCTTTCGATTTAGACCGCTCAAGGGAAACATAGATCTGGTTTACTGTTTTCATAATTTGGTCAATATACTGGTCGCGCGAATCGAGGTCTTTGCGCAAAAGCGAAGTCTCAGCCACCATATCAGAATAATCTTTTTGCATCTGTTTTTTTTCGGCATCTTGACATCCGATGAGCGTTGCCGCCACAAAAACAACTGCCAATAGAAATGCTCTTTTCCTCATGTGTACATTCCTCCTCACGTCAAGATTGTGTGTGTAAGTTGCGGATTATTTTTTTGGCGATGCATCGCATTCGCGAGCATGCTTCAAGGCCTGTCGTCTGCGCTCCTTCCCGGCCGATGTGATAATTTCAAATCGAGCAGATGACTATAATTGTGTCACACAGATTAAACGCTGTCTGAGAGGGGCAAAACCGGTTTCTTTTTCCACGCGAGCGCCCGTGGTCGAATTCAGGGTAAAGGTTCAGCGGCTAAACACATTATCGATTCATCCGGCTACCTTCCCGGGGTCATGAGCGTTGAGTACCGATTTAATCCGATCCATCATGCTTCCTACATCCCATCTTTTTTCAATAAAGTCGAGTGCACCCAACTGGAATGCGTTTTTCGCGACCTTCTCCGACCCGTACCCGGTAATGAGGACCACCTTGGCGCTTTCGTCAAATCGTTTGATCTCCTTCAGCACCTCCATCCCGTTTGCAGAAGGAAGCCCCAAATCGAGAAAAACAAATTTGGGGGAATGTTTTTTGTACAAATCGACCCCTTGCGGACCGTCGGCAGTTTTCACAACTTCATATCCTTCTGAACTGAAGAGAACGTTCATGAACTGGAGGTCCATCTCATCATCATCTATGATCAGAATCTTTTCCACACTGTCAGCCTGAGAGAAAAGGTAAAGTGGAAGCTGAAGTACACGATCATCGCCTTAGCATATCGACTTCTCGAGTCGTTCGAATCCAGTCTTTTGTTACTCCTTTAAGAAGAAGCTTGGCGTACAAATTTATCTTCCAGAAAATATAACGCGGTAAATACAGCGTCGCTTTGAACAAAAACACATCCGCATCAGCCGCGATCAAGCCGCCAAAGACGTAGATGCCGCATAAGGTCAGCAGCAAGCACCAGAAATTGAAATAGGCCATCGCATCGGGCACGCCAGCCGACAGTAAAAGGAGTTTCACCACAAGAACTGCAAGGATCAGGCCAACGATGTTGACAAAAGCGGGCGTTAGAAGATCAATGAGCGCATCCGCTAACTGCCACGACGGTCTATAAAGAATAGCTTTGAACAGAAGAGGAACGTATTTCCGGAGGACCGGCACTCTTCCGGCCTCCCATCTCGTTCGTTGACTTTCTGCATTCTTTGGCACGGCCGGCATTGTTGCAACGACGCTTGTCTCGGGGCAAAAAATCGTCGGAACGCCTTTCAGGAGCAGAATGAGTCCGTATTCGAGGTCTTCCGTCAATGAGTGCGCTTGCCACGGGATTCTTTCGAGAGTGGCGCGGGAAAAACACATTCCGTTGCCTCTTAAACCTGCCGAACATTCGATCATTTTCCTCCCTAGCGGACGGACGACGTTAAAAAGAGTTAACGCAACACGCGAGACCTCAGAAGTCCATGCCCCGATATTTGGCGCTACGATGTCGGCAATCTGTATGGACTGGTGCCCCTGGTCCAAATATCCGTTCAACGTCCAGAGGGCGTTACGCGAAAGGACGCTGTCGGCGTCGACAACAATGAATGCATCGTATTGCGCAGAGGATCTCAGTGCATTGTTGAAGCCCCACTGGAGCGCGTATCCTTTTCCTTTACGAGTCCCATCGGTACGACCATACACAATAGCCGACGCGCGCTCGGCGATCGATCCGGTTTCATCGGAACAATTATCGGCGACGACGATAACATCGAATAAGCTCCTCGGGTATTCTGCTTCAAGAATGCTGTTAATAGTTTTCTCGATCGACAACGCTTCATTATGCGCCGGGATGATGATCGCGAATTTTCGCAGTCGTTGCGGCACAACAACGGAGCGCTTCGTCGGGAGCAAGGCAAGGATGCTTAAAAAGGCAAGATAGCTCACGATGAAGCCCAGGTATATCTCAAGAAGAATTTCGACAAGACTGAACAATGCCGCCTCCTATTCAACGGTTACGCTTTTCGCAAGGTTGCGCGGTTGATCGACATTGCATCCTCGCAGGACAGCCATATAATATGCAAGCAATTGAAGGGGAATGATCGACAGGATCGGCGCAAGCATATCGATCGCCGGCGGAATGCGAATAATGAAATCGCTGAGCGAGACAATCTGCTCGTCGACGTCGTCCGTGATCGCAATGATCTTCCCTTTTCTTGCTTTCACTTCCTGAATATTGCCGATAATTTTGCCGTACGTGTGATCGTGAGGAGCAAGGATCACAACCGGCATATTGGCGTCGATGAGCGCGATCGGCCCGTGTTTCATTTCGGCAGCCGGATACCCTTCGGCGTGGATGTACGAGATCTCCTTCAGCTTGAGCGCTCCTTCAAGGGCGCTTGGAAAATTGAAGCCACGGCCGAGATAAAGGAAATTTTGCTGCCCGTAAAATTCTTCGGCAACAGCATGAATATCCCTCACGGCCGCAAGAATGGTTCCTATTTTCTGAGGGAGGGCCAACAACTGTTGCACAATCGCCAGGCCCTCTTCGCGCGACATGCTTTTTTGCCGTGCGAGGGCGAGCGTGATCAAGGCGAGAATGACCACCTGAGACGTAAAAGCCTTCGTCGAAGCGACGCCTATTTCTTGTCCTGCGTACATGAAAAGGCCCGCATCACATTCGCGCGCGATGCTGCTCCCCACAGCATTACAGATCCCCAGAACTGTGGCCCCCCTTTTTTTCGCTTCACGAAGAGCTGCAAGCGTATCGGCCGTTTCGCCGCTCTGACTTATCGCGATGACAACGTCATTCTTGTCGAGCACGGGGCTCCTGTATCGAAACTCCGAAGCA
The DNA here is from genome assembly GCA_035500675.1 of Bacteroidota bacterium. Taxonomy (GTDB): domain Bacteria; phylum Bacteroidota; class Ignavibacteria; order UBA10030; family UBA8401; genus JAGVPT01. The sequence continues at coordinate 6,259 of DATJXA010000089.1, forward strand.
TATTCGACCTCGACAGGAATATTGACATATTGTTCAAGCATATATTCTCCGATCAATCCCGCATGCCAGGAGGTCCCGCAGCCGACAATAATTAGACGACGAGCATCGAGCATGCGGGGGAAAAAATCGCTGATCCCGCCGAGCACTGCGGTTCCCCTCGATTCGTCGATGCGGCCCCGGAGAGCATTTTGGATGGTCTTCGGCTGTTCAAAAATTTCCTTGAGCATGAAATGGGGAAATCCGCTTCGCTCCAATTCCTCCAGTTCTGTATCGATCTCTTCGGGATCTCTCTCGACGGTCATGTCATTGATATCCTTGACGCTGACGCCCTTTGCCGAGATGACGGCAATTTCATTGTCGTTCAGGAATAAAGCCATATCGGTATGACGCCGGAATGCCGTTGCATCGGATGCAAGAAAGTACTCCTGGTTTCCAACTCCGATCACCAGCGGGCTCCCCCTTCGCGCGGCAATAATGTAACGGGGTTCGTACGCAAAAAGTATTGCAAGGCCGAACGTTCCCTCCAATTCCGCCAAGGATTTTCGCACTGCCGTTTCAAAATTCTTTTCCGATTTCAAGTGGTCTTCAATAAGATGCGCAATGACTTCCGTATCGGTCCCGGAGACAAAGCGGTGATTGGCCTCTAATTTTTTACGAAGCGCGGCATAATTTTCGATGATACCGTTGTGTACGATCGCGATCGACCCTGTACAATCGCAATGCGGATGTGCGTTCGCCATCGACGGTTCGCCATGTGTCGCCCAGCGCGTGTGAGCGATTCCTGCCGTTGCATGATTCGTGAGGCCTTCGAGCGACGAGGCGAGTTCGTCAACTTTCCCCACCTTCTTCGCTATCTGCAACGACCGACCGGAGACAATTGCGATCCCCGACGAATCGTAGCCCCGATATTCGAGGCGTCGTAGCCCGTCGATTAAAAGTGGAATGGGACTCTTGTCTCCGATATATCCTACTATTCCGCACATACTTCCTCCTAGTTTGACCTGCGCGTTACAGGATTGACGTCTTTATTTTTGTTCCGCCATGTTTTGACCTCCCATCGAAGCACAATAAGAGGCGACGTAGGCGAATGCCGCAGTGTAATTGATCGCAGGTTCGTTGACATAATAGTTCTTTGGATTATCCTCATAGCATAGGCCGGGATACTGCGAAAGCTCTCTTCCCCCGAGCCGGCTGAATTTGTTACATCCGCCGACAAGGAGTCCCGGGATTGGGTCTCTTCCGTACTCTAGCATAGACCATTGATGGTACGGGTGGTGCACAAAATGCGGCGCGTCGCCCGTCACGAAAACAGTCCCGAAAGCGTTACGGCCGAGCATATAATGCAGTTGATCGACCGCGCCTTCCAGATAACCGCGGAATTTTGTGAACTCAAACGCATTGATGAGATCGAACGCATGTCCCAACGCAACGCTGTTCGACCCCCAGTATTCTTGCTCCGGCGTAAGCACGTACCTGTATCCGTTGCCTCTGATCTGTTTCCACAAAGCGTCGCAATACGTCGTCATCGTAGCAATGATGAACGAACGTGCGTCGTAATTCCTTGCATCGATGGGAACATTGAGATACGAAAAGTAGGCGAAGTTCTGAACATTCTGCCAGCTGACCGTATAATTGACCCCTCCCAGATCCTTGTAGTGAGCGAGGAAATATTCATTGTATTTCGTATTGCCCGTTGTGCGGAATAATTCTACCGCTGCCCACATCCTCTCATCCTCATCCTGTCCATCTCCGTATTCGCCCCCCTGAACTCCATCCGGGTTTTTAAAGCCGCCGGGAGGTACGATCGTCTGATGACGGTCCAGAAAACTCCACGCATTCTCCGACGAACGCAAAAGTTCGTCTGCAAAGGCTTTGTCCCATCGTGCAAAAATACGCGCTCCGAGGGCTGTCACTGCCGCAAAATCTCCCGTTGCTGTGCTCGAGACATCGAAAATATATTGCGTGTCGGTTTCCTCGTCGGGAAGATGCTCTCCCGTCCATTCTTTAATCGAAACTTTGTGATATACTCCGCCGTCGGACCGCTGCATTTTGAGCAGCCAGGCGAGCCCCCAACGCGCTTCATCAAGAATATCGGGAATGCCGTTATGGGACTCAGGAATACGGAGTTGACCATCGTCGAACTTCTGTGGCTGCAAGCTGTAAATGTACAGAAGGAAGGCGGCGCTTACCGCAGTGGTTGGGACAAATTTATTATAGTCTCCCGCATCGTGCCATCCTCCCGAAACATCCTTTGACTTCGATGGGTCGTCGAAGAAAAGAGCAGGGCGCGTGTGACATGCTTTATGGCTCCACGGAGTACCCTCTCCGACTTCTGTTCCGCACCGTTGAAAATAGAAACTCCGGAGGGATGCGAGAGCGACAGATGTATAGACGTCGTCATTGATCGAGAAAGGATCGGAATGGTCTGCCGTATCCATAAAGACGATGCGATACGTTCCCGGCTCGGATAATCCGGAGAAATCTAGGCCAAATACAGATTCTCCGGTGTTTGGGTCGTTGATCCCGATTTGCCGGGGCTGCCCGCGGAAAACTTCCTTGTTCGTCTTCGTGTCCACAATGACGAACGGATCGGCATGGGCCTCTTTCGTAAAAGCGAGTTTTTGATCCCCCGGCCTGTATCCTAATTCATCCACAATGATTGGAGCTTGCGCATGAATCTGACGATGGCATGATAACAATGCAAGCGAGGTGATAAGAATAATATTAGCTAATCCAAAATATCTCATGGCTTTTTTCACGGAAACAATATTCGTTTCAGTTTAGGTTTATCGGCTACGTCGAGCAAGTGGAACATCAGGTTAGCCACGGTCCGTTCGCCGTCCGGAAGCGCCAGATATTGTCCGCCGCTTCGAGATCGAACAGTCTCTCTCGCCGCATTTAAAAGCGCTCTTTGGGACCGTTCCGAAAAAATCGTCCAACGGTTTGCGCGCGCAGCGCGCTTGAGTGCCCGTGACCCGTTGCCGGGAACAAATGACCTGCTGGCCCATCTCAACATCCCGATATCTTCATCCGAATCCCCCATTGCGACCAGAGAAGGATCCTTGTGCCGGAGATATTCGGCAAGAAACCGGGAACCGGCCTCTTTCCCGATGTTTCGCTGGACGAAGTATGTGTCCTCATCGCGAAAGATCGCGCTCAACGATTCGAAATTGTGCCGCGCAAGGAATTCTTTGATCTCCTTGCGTGAAAGTCCTTCAGTTCGGTGGCCGCGGAAGCGATACGCTCGGACCGAGTACCGGTATTCCGGGTCGATGAATACGTCGTCCAGTTCCTTTAATCGTTCGCGACATTTTTCCAATTGTGTGTACCCTCTTCCTTCGATCAACGGGAGCTCGCGCCCTTGCACTGCGTCAACAAACACGCTCCCAAATTCCGCGATGCCGCCGTGAAGATTGTATGCGCGACAGTATGCCCGGACATGCTCAACGCTTCTCCCGGTATTAAGAACGATCGCCCAACCGTTCGTTTGAAGCGTGGCAAGCGCCTGCAAGCCACTTATCGTCGTATGGGGGAACCCCAATATTTCAGCGTCGAATACGCCGTCGAGGTCCATCACGAAAACGTTCCGTGTCCATTCAACCGGCGATATTTTAGGAAGAGCGCCGGAAACAAAATCATTCATTGTTTTCGCTAAAAAAGTTCTCGCCCGGGTATAGCGGCTGTTCGCGCGTTCTTTCCCCTCTCGTGATTGACGTTGACGCGTTTCCTCTGCACTATGCTTCCCAACAATCGTCCCATAAAGGATTTTATAGAGGAGTAATCGGTCGTCAATTGCATCGTCTCCGCTCGACGCTTTGTATGCCTGCAACATCTTTTCTTCATCCTCCTTCGACATGTCAAACTCGAACGCGGCTCCCGCTAGATCGTGAGCGGGATCGACGATATCGAGCTCTGGCGCTCCGAATGTATGCTGCTCAAAATCCACCTTGACCGCTCCTCGCTGTGTATGAATCCAATCCTCAGCGCGCATTCTCCCATCGGTATGTGTGGGCACCTTCTGAATGCAACCGCCCAATAAGGCAATGAGCTTTCTATCAATGAGCCGGCCCAAATAAGAACCGTACGCGCGGCGGACTATCGCCAACAGTTCAAGCCACCCCCATCCGTAGTCACGGGAGGCAAAACGCGGATCCTCGTCCAGATGAAGGCGCTTGACTCTTGTTCCGATATAATGACCCATTCGTCCGGCCAATTCCAGCGAACTTTTAACGTCCGTTGGAGTATCCTCCCTTTCCATCCATTCCGAATACAGAAAACCGTTTCGCAACCCGATATATTTGGGAACAAAAGAGCTCATCCGGTTGGCAATAATGTATGCGTGATACCCAAGCCATCCCCATCCTACGCTCTTTAGGAGAATCCGGCTCCCGACATCCTCTCCATCCGGCCGTCGACGATGAACATCGTACACATATTTCATCCGCGCCTGAAAACTTTCGCCCTCATGAGAGCGGAGCTTGGCATTGATCATCTCCGTCTCGGGGTTCTTTACAATCGCAAAATTGTCCGTATCCGTTTTTCCGAAATATTCACGCAATATGTTTTCCTGAAAAGGAATGTCTAGAAGTCGCCGTTTGTAAAGCTCGTTCTGTTCAAGGACGATGATCTTTACACCCGTTTGTGTTCGGATCCTATCGAGCCACCCTGTTTCCATCGGATGCCTCGGGACCAAAAATGTGATCTTTTCTGGTCGAATCCCCTGGGATCTGAGCGCATCGAACGTCAACTTGAGCGATTCACCGGAATTCGGGTAGTCATCGACAACAAAAACCTGAGACGAAGCGGCTTGCCATCGCTGCAACGCCGCTCGTTCCCGCCGGTCCAGCCCGTCCTTTGGCCGGATTGTAAGCCATGAAACCGGCTGTGGGGCGGACAATGATAAATAAGAGGCAGCAAGAGGTGCAAAGTATGAGCCTGCCGATCGAAGTCCGAGAACGCCTACCGGGCTGTTGGGTTCAATGCCGGCGGCAAGCAGTTTTTCCATCAGCAAGAAAACGTCAAAGTGGGTCAGATCCTGACATCGAAAGCCCTCGTTTAATTTCATTCTGTTTCGAAGGATTTGACGCGGAATGCCTTGAAGCAGAATGCTATCAAATAATGATTTCACTTTGAGTACCTGATCCGGCCGCGGGGATTCTTTCTTGGCAAGCAGCATGCATACGCGATCTATCATTCCGTCGACGGAGACTTTCACACGAAGAAGCCGGGCACGCGACGAGAAACGAGATACGCGGAATGGAATATTGAGCGCACCTCCCGCAGCGGTAAGGGCAGATTTTAGTCGAGGGAATTTCTTCTTCAGCGGATACACATTCCAGCGACGGCGTGAACGAAAATCGTCAATCACACAGCCTATTGCGCAAACAAACAGATAGATGTTTATCATGCTTTCTTCCCGCTGCCACTCGGGGACGAGCGAAGGATAACGTTCTAACTCCTCATTGAGTCTTCTCAGAAGATCCTCGAAGGATAAATACGGATTGAGGCACCAATCGTAAAGCGCATAGAATTGATGCTCCGTGTCTTGCTTTTCTACAACCGGCGATAGCTCCGCTACATTCATAACGGGTCAAAGGATTTGAGCAAGTTTGGCTTTTCTGTTGAGAAGCAAATCTCGCATCAGCCACCGTGCAATTTCCGGGCGATGCCACATATCCGACCTATTATAGGGAATGTACCCGCAGCCGTACGGGATATAGAGCCTCGTTGGAATACGGAATCGCTGCGATAACTCCGGACCATTCGACGGGAGGCCAAGCATTTGCTCAATTTCACACGGCGTCTCCGTTTGCCGCAGTCGTCCGATCGCCTCTGCGGCTAATGAGCGATCATGAGTAGCGATAGCAACGAACTGCGCTCGCCCGGCGACGATGTCGACCAATTCAAGGAATCTCTCACGGAAATGGTTTGGCAATTCCCCCGGTCCTGCCCATTGCCCTTTGACGATCCTCACGCCGGCCTGCATCGCGACGACCCGTTCTATATCGGTCTTGCTCCGTTGCCACCGTGCAGGGATCGTACAGACGATGTCGCTATACAGCAAACGGACGCTTTCGACCATATCCAACGTCTTCGAGGCATTCTCGAAATCTTGCGCATCGAAGCGCAGTTGGACATTGCATTCGGCCGCAAGCTCCGCGAGCGAATGTATCGATTCGCAGCAGAAATTTAGCGAGGGAAGTTTGAGCGAAAGCGCTCCGTCCAGCCGCGAAACCCGAATCGACCAAAGGGCTTGACGATACCGCTCACTCATCGTCGAGGAAGTGTCGGACGGACCCTCCCATGGGCAAAGAGTCGTCTTCCATCCGCGAACAGCGATCGCTTCAGCAAGGGCAAGGGCGTCCTTGAGTTCAGATCCGGCGATGTGAGATGAGGACAGACGGTTTGCCGTAGCCTGTTTCATTTCACGGACGATGGCGTTCATGGCAGAGAGCCTTTCTCTAAAGTTTTGTGAAATCGTTCGGGTTTTATTTCCCTTGTAAACGCCGCGACATATACTTGAACGAATCCAATCCCAAATTAATGAGCGAAGGTATTGTCGGTGGATAGAGCCGGAGTGAGGAAAAGGAATGGATCTTATCGGTCCAGATATGAAGCCACGGCTCATCACTCCCAAGAAATTCAAACGAGATAAGTTTACGTTCGAACGCATAGCGCACAACGTCGTGCATCAGCACATTTCCGGGCGAGCAGCTCGCATACTCCTCATCGTATCCAATTTTTAACACCCAAAACCTGCGCGCGTATTCGACCGCGATTTGCACCGCAATAGGCTTTCCGTTGACGCGTAGGAAGCAAAGGCGTAATATCCCGGCTTGGGCTGCGGCTTTTGCATACGTCGCAAAGAACTTCTTCAGCGGAGAGATGGAACGAATGCTTGTCCCGGCTTGGCCTTTCCAATTGGCTGATTCAACTTCAAACACTTCGTCGAGGTAACGGTCAAGGTGCTCAGCCGAAGGCGAAAAAATTTCCGTAGTCAGAGTTCCTAATTTGCTCGCGTTACGCCTTGCCCTTCTTAGAGAAGATCTTCTGCTCGATGAAAGAGTAGCTTCATAACTCTCCCAAGATCCTTCGATCGAGATCCACGGCGATGCCGACCGGTTCTTCAATCCAAAAAAAAGGTGCCGCCGAGCCACCCTTTCGATAGTGTTGCATTCAAGAGATGTACAGCCAACCCTGCCTAAAAAGAGAGGCCTACGCATTTCCATTATGGCAGAAATCAGCTGATTCATCGCATCGGCGTCAGTGCAGAGAAAGCCTGCAGGTTCACAGAGAACGGACGCGCCAAGGATCTCGATCCTCCTCTGCAACAATGAAGGCTGAGCAAGAACAAGAGGGGCAATTCCCACAACGATGCCCGTCCTGCGCACCACCACAACGTGAAGCGCATCGGGTGGGCAAAACGCCTCAGCGCATGCTTCAAACCATTCGAATTGAAATAGAGGGTTCTCTGTCCGAAGGGCGATGAGGTTCCAGTCCTGTCTCAGCTCTCGCAGACGGGCAATGGTCGTGACAATTTCTACGCCACTTTCATCCGAATGCCGTCGCGGCGGCGATAAGAATTGGCTGATGCCGTGCGAACCGCCGGCCTCAGTTTCGAATACGGCCGAACCTTCTCCGCTCAAGTCGCGCATCGTTTGATCGGTCATACAGCGATCTCCTTTTTTGAATCAAGCGAAGGCTCGAACGAGCGTTCTACACGCGAAGCCGACTTGTCCTCTGTTCGGACGACTGCCGGACGACCTTCGCCTTTGTGCCACAAAAATGAAGACACGATGTCGTGGATGGTACCTGTAAGAAAATTCAACAGTGACACTACGAACGGAAAAATATCCTGTGGATCAAAAACGCGGAAATATTTTTTGTCCCGGAGCGATAATACATATTCAAAAATATTCCTCCCTTTGCGGGATAATGCAGTGTGAACAAGAGACCTAACGTCGGCCCTTACGTCCACTAAACGAACGCCATTTTCATAGCTTGTTTGAGGAAGAATCTCCTTTCCCGAAAGGTGCTGATAAGCGGTGTGGACGAGATTGACCCCTGCATACGATCCAAGAACGTTCCACATGCCACAGCCCGGAGTGATCTCGAGAACTTTGAATTGCTCGCTGTGGGGATCCCATTTGTAGTTGATACTTGCCATCCCGACGGCTTTGAGGCGCTGAAGATACAAGATGCTGAGTTTCAAGAGCATCGGATGATGTTTTGTCTGCATATAGGTGCCCCGTCCTCGTTGCGGCGGAAATGTCCGTATTTGCTGTTCTATAAAAGAGCAGAGACACCGAGAGCGCTCATCGAAGTATCCATGGAAGCTAAGTAATCCTTCTTCGCTGCCGTCGATATATGATTGCACCAGGAAGCCCGCTTCCGGTTCCGGAAGCGCGGAGCATAATCTCCACAACTCATCGGCGTTGGAAGCTATTCGGATCGTCGTCATTGGCCGAGGTGCATTCGCGCCGCCAGCCGGCTTGACGACACAGGGAAAGTCGATCGACGGAAGTACATCCGCTAATTGCTCCATTGCATCGAGGGCAACCGAGTCGGGAACTGGAATGCGGGCCATCTTTGCAAACTTATCAAACTGCACGTCGTCGCTCAAACACTCAAGCAGATCCGGCGGAGGTAAAAGAAACCTAAAATATTTGGAGAGCCGGTCTCTGGTGCGTATGACAAAAGAAAGTTCTTTGCCGGACGCATAGAACAACACAGGCGGATTCACGCACCATTGCGCGAAGCCGATCAGGGCTTTGAGAGTCTCTTCGTCATTGGCGGGTTCGAGCGCCGGCAACGGAACATTTTCGACGCACTCTTTCGAGAAAAGTGCAATCTCATTTCTTTGCGACGATGCCACCACGGTCCGTATGCCGCCGAGAGCGAGTGAGCGAAGCACATCGAACGCCGCGGGAGACCCACCGCCCGAGAGAACGACTGCCAATGTGAACGGGATGTGTGTGACTCTTTTCATAGTTTGCACCTTCATGTATGATGAAATTCGAGGCGCTGTTGCTTCGGTGGATGCAACATCAAGGTCATGCTGACGCCTTTACATTGGCGGCTTCCTCGGTTGCACGGCCGTCCGTCGCCTGCACATTGAAATGCTGGCGCGCGAAAGAGCTAAAATGAAGACCTCGGCGATACCCTTCCACGGAAAGAAGGTCTTCAAAACTCACATTGCATAAATGGACGTCCGCGCCAAAATGGTCGAGCAAAGAAAACTGCGATTGCGCATCGGGGGCTTCAAACATAATTGAATGCAAGCCGAACGTTTTCGCAAACTGATCTGCATAGTAGATGTTGAGCTCACCTCCGTAATTGAACAACCCGCTGCGGCTTGTTCCCTCAAATGCTTTTACGATGAGTTGCACCGCACCCGCCTCTATCCATTCCTTACCATCATCGATAAGGCTGTCGAGCGCGCTCCATAACGATAGACCGGTCGGTTGCCTTCTCAGTTCATACTGGACCTGAAGTTCTCGGACCGCAGCGGCTCTGACAATGGCCTGAGGCCGATGCGATTCATTCATGATCCGGAACCCGCATTCGATCCGCGTCATGCCGATGTCCGAGCAGAGGTCGAGATAATCCGACAGCCGATGGGCATTGAGAGCGATCTCAAATGGCGTTGCTCCCGCAACAACCGGAATTTTATAGCGCCTCGCGGAAGATATTTTTTGCCTGATCGCGTTCTCCCCCGCAACAAGCCATGAACCCATACTCAGTTTGATGACCGAGATAAGCCGCGCGCTCTGCTCAAGGTGACTTTCGAATGCGAGTGGGTCCAAGCCTCGATCGACAGGGCTCACCAGAGGCGGTATCGAGGCGATGCCGAGCATATTGAGGTACTCGTTTGTATGGAATCGCCTTCGGGGAACTATTTCTTGAATCTCTTTCATGATGAGAACCTCCTTTTTCGCTTGCCGCAAGTGGCGTCACTATAAGTCGCGTGACCGAAAAAAATCGTTTCAACAACGGTGGTATGAGATGGCGACTGCTTCACTTACTTTCCCTTTTTATGGTCTTTCTCTTTAACCGCAGCCAAATAAATTTTCCGTACTTCAGTGCAAACGTCCTCCAACCATACGATTGGTAATGGATCGCGATCAATTTCGTTTCCCCCAAAACCAACCGCAGTATGGTGTGCCCGAAGAGAGCGATCCAGTAGGGCGCTTGTCTGAATTTCCAGCGAGATCGGGCGGAGATATTGACGTTCTGTGAACACTCGGTGGATAACTCGAATTTGTACGCTTCATCTCCTCGCAGAAAATCGACAGCGGCCGCACCATGCTCGACCGCGTCCTCTATCACTGCCAAAAGCAGTGCAAGGCTCGGCCTTTTGTTCGCCCCTGGGAGGGTGGCGTCAAACCCGGAAAGATAATCGTAGTAGCGATTTTTAAAGAAAAACCCCATGCGAACGGCAGTCCGCACTCCGCCCATATGTACTGCTTTCAACCACAGCCACCCCCGATCATGAAATGCCCTGACGATGTCATTCTGAAATCTCTTAAACCGCCTGTCGCTAAACAGACCTGCATACCCCAGACTATTCCAGCGACATTGATGAAGATGGATAAGGTCTACAAAGGCGCTCGTCACTTCCGTGCGAATTGTGGGTGTCTCAATATGAAAAGGTATGTGCGCGGTAAATTCTTTCTTTGCCTGCCGCAAACGATGCCGGATGTTTGGATGAAGGTTTTGCATAAATTCCGAGGTGGAACCCGGCGTGGTAAGGTACGGGCATACTTCGCCTTCGACCATACGGCATCGGAGATGCGCACGCTCCAAAGCCGGAAAGATATGCGTCCGCAACACGCTGTCACGAGGAACGTCGCGAAATTCCAGTTCGTCGAAAAATTCATCGGACGAACTGACAAGAGTTGAAAATTGCTCGGCAACGCTCGACTCGTAGCCCGGGGTAACGATAGCATCGAGATAATCGGACGGGCCGTACTCCCCCGGAAGCCCGAGATTGTCGTTCGATGCGACGCCCGCTCCCATCATTCTCAACCGGCGGTAAAGCTCTTTGTGCGCGATGGAAAACGTTTCAAAAAACATCGGAATGATTCCGATAAGGTCTGCGCGAGAACGAAACGTCGCAATGTAGAGGCTGTTCTTTCCCCCGTAATGTTTCCACCAGAACCATTGCCAGTCGAAGGTCTGATATATGGAGACAGGGCATCGGTCAACAAGCTCGTTCCATTCCCATCGGAGCGACAAGAATTCAGCTTCTCGACGGATGATGACGAGGTCCGTCTCTTTACCCTCGTTGCCACGTCGAGGCTTTATCTCTTCATCGATATGCGACGATGCAACGGAATCGTCGACGGATGCGGATCCT
>DATJXA010000090.1:0-10114 GCA_035500675.1 Bacteroidota bacterium
CGCTTTGCCTCTGAGCTTGGGCGTTGCGATCTTTCTCGCCGAGCTTGCTCCTCAGTGGCTCGAGAAGCCGGTCTCTTTTCTCATCGAACTTCTTGCAGCGATCCCGAGCATTGTCTACGGCTTGTGGGGGATATTCGTTCTCGTTCCCTGGCTAAGGATCTCGGTCGAGCCGCTCTTATCGAAAAATTTTAAATTTATTCCGCTGTTTACCGGCGCGCCGTACGGATTCGGGATGCTTGCCGCTGGGATTATTCTCGCGATCATGATCCTCCCGATCATTACGTCGATTTCCCGCGACGTCCTCCGCGCTATTCCCACGACTCAGCGCGAAGCCGCCCTGGCGCTAGGGGCTACGCGATGGGAAACCACAAAAATTGTGTTGTCGGATGCACGGTCGGGAATCTTGGGCGCAACGCTTCTCGGACTGGGCAGGGCAGTAGGCGAAACAATGGCCGTCACGATGGTGATCGGGAACCGCCCGGAAATATCTGCATCCCTGCTGGCGCCGGGATATACGATGGCGAGCGTCATCGCCAATGAATTTACCGAAGCGACCTCCGATATGTATATCAGCTCGCTTATTGAAATTGCCCTGATTTTGTTCGTCGTGACAATCCTTCTCAACGCTGCGGCGCGTCTTATTGTCTGGGGTGTCACGAAAAAATTCAAGAACGCATGAAACAAGGATATTCAAATATTCATTACTGGCGAAAGTCGAAAAGCGCGATCACGACGACGCTCTGCATCCTTAGCGTAGTGATAGCGATCGTCCCGCTTTTCCTGATCTTTTTTTATTCGCTGTCCCAGGGCATCGGCGCTTTAAATTTAAATTTTTTTACACAAATGCCGAAGCCGGTCGGGGAGAGCGGCGGAGGCATGGCGAACGCTATCGTCGGAACGGCGATCCTTATCGGCCTCGGAAGCCTTTTCGGACTTCCGATCAGCATTTTTGCCGGGATCTATCTTGCAGAACATAAGCACGGTGCGTTTGCATCTGTCGTCCGGTTTCTCACCGACGTCCTCAGCGGGATCCCGTCGATCGTTGTCGGCGTCGTAGCATATATGATCGTGGTGTTGCCGATGAAACGCTTTTCGGCGCTGGCGGGAGGAGTTGCGTTAGGGATTTTGATGATTCCTACGGCGACGCGAACGACCGAAGAGATGATGCTCCTTGTTCCGCATTCGATCCGCGAAGCGGCCCTCGCGCTGGGAATACCCAGATGGAAAGTGACGCTGAGGGTGATCCTGCCCACCGCGACGAGAGGCATTACGACGGGCATATTGCTTGCGCTTGCCCGAGCGGCAGGAGAGACGGCACCGTTGCTTTTTACCGCCCTCGGAAACCGTTTCTGGTCGACCCAGATCGACCAACCTATTGCGGCTCTGAGCGTTTTTATTTATGATTATGCGAGGGCGCCCTTCGCCGACTGGAACAGGCAGGCATGGGCAGCGGCGTTTGTGCTCATCCTTTTTATTACCATAATAAATATTATCTTTAGATTTGTTACGAGAGGACGGTATGCAGGAAACGGACATTGACGAGAAAATTACTAAAGCCCCTCTTGTCGCGGAAACAAAGCGCCAGCCGGAACAAATTATGGACATCAAGGTATCCGCTAAGAACGTAGAAGCTTTTTTTGGGAAGAGCAAAGCGCTGCACGGCATTTCGCTCGATGTTCCGACCAATAACGTCGTTGCAATTATCGGCCCTTCGGGCTGCGGGAAATCCACATTTCTCCGTTGCCTGAACAGGATGCATGAAGTTGCGGGAGGGTCCAGGAAGGGAACGATCATGCTCGACGGAGAAAGCATTGACAATTACGACCCGGTGGTTCTTCGCAGAAGAGTAGGGATGGTTTTCCAGAAGCCGAATCCATTCCCGACGATGTCGATCTTCGATAACGTCGCTGCGGGCTTGCGCCTTAATGGCATGGGTAAAAAGAAGAAGGCGATAGAAGAGATCGTGGAACGGAGTCTGAAGCAGGCAGCGTTGCTCGATGAAGTGAAAGACATTCTCGACAGGTCGGGGACAAGCCTTTCTGGGGGACAGCAGCAACGGCTCTGCATCGCCCGTGCTCTTGCAGTTGACCCCGAAGTGATCCTTATGGATGAACCGGCAAGCGCTCTCGACCCCATTGCAACTGCAAAGATCGAAGAGCTGATCCAGGAGTTGAAGAAGAACTACACCATCGTTATCGTGACACATAACATGCAGCAGGCCGCGCGTGTGAGCGACCAAACCGCGTTTTTCTACCTCGGCCAGCTTATCGAATTCGACGTTACGGACCGTCTGTTCACTTCTCCTCAAAAGAAGCAAACGGAAGATTACATCACAGGCCGATTCGGATAAAGTTTTTTGGTTTTTCAATTCATAATTCATAATTCTTCATTCTTAATTGCCTCTCATGCCGCGTCATTTTGAAATAGAACTCGATCAACTCCGCACGAACATCATTAAGATGGGAAGCTTGGTCGACGAACAGATCGACCTTGCAACCATGGCCCTTATCGAGTCGAACACCGAGAAGGCGCGATTCGTTATCGAACGGGACAAAAAGGCCGACGAATTCGACAACCTCATCGACGCTCAGTGCGAGCGGATTTTCGCATTGACTCAACCCGTCGCGACCGACCTGCGGTTGATCATGGCCGCCCTGAAGATCAACCATGAGTTAGAACGCATGGGAGATATCGCGGTGAATATTGCCGAGCGGGCGATCTCGCTCCAATATCACCTCGAACTTTTGAGAAGGTCGAGGGTCATCGAAATGTCGAGCATCGCGCGGGAGATGGTAAAGCGCGCCATCGACTCGTTCGTCAACAACGACCCCGAGCTCGCGCGTGAGATACTCCCCAAAGACGATCTGGTGGACAACCTCAATAAGACTATTTTTAATTTTCTTGTCTCCGAAATGAAATCAGACCCGTCGATCATCGAACCGGCCGCGCACATCATCGTTCTTTCCCGCCATCTCGAACGGCTTGCAGATCATGCGACAAATATTTCCGAAGAAGTGGTGTACCTCGTCGACGCCAAGATCGTGAAGCACCATGCGGAACAATGAGTATGGAGTAGGGGGTAGGGAGTAAGCAGTTGGTGCAAACGTGGTGGTATAAATCCTCCCTACTCCATACTACCCGTTTGCCCCACACCGTTCTTCTCGTACTCCGCCCCGTTCTCACACCCACTCGTCTTGCAATCTTCCCCGAATTTTGATATTTTCATCCAGATATCCGAATTTACCCCTATCATAAAATTGGAGCCTCCGCGCGATGCCAGTAATAACCCTTTCCAACGAAAATAAAACGATTGAAGCGCCCGTTGGTGCGAATCTTCGGCGCACACTTTTGACCAACGGCGTTTCGCCGTATATCGGATTTGCAAAGGTGATCAACTGCAGGGGATTTGAGCTGTGCGGCACATGCAGGGTCGAGATTGCGGACGGCAAAGGGGCTTCTCCCCGCCGCGAGGATGAAGAGCAAACGCTCATCTCCAGTACGCCTTTCTATGCGCGTCGCATTGAAAAAAATATTCGCCTCTCGTGCCAAGTGTCCGTTACGGGCGACATGACGGTCAAGACCTATCCTAAAGTCGCGCTCGATATGGAACGAACGCGGGAGATGTTGATCAAATCCGGGATTTCGGCAGCCTTTTTGGTCCTCTTCGGCGTGTTTTTCCTTGCGATGTTCCTGGATATGATTAAAATTATTTGAAAGTTCAAAAAGCAAAGGGCAAAATTACGGTGTAAAGTGGAAAGGTAAATGATTACACGGGCCCTGTTCATAAATTTTTAGCTTTTCACATTCAGCTGCTTTTTCTTTTTAGAATTTTCATTTCCTTCTCCCCGAAATTTCCCTCTCATGAAGATCCTCCTCGCATACGTTCGTTTACATTCTGTCAGGACGGCCGGGCTTGTGTATTTTCTCATTGCCGGGGCGCTCACGCAGGTCCCGCTGTTCAATTACCTCGGCTACGAATTTTCCGCGGCGCTGACGATTCCCGCAGCGGTCATCAGCGGCCTTCTCGCGATCAGCTTTGTGAGGGTCCATGTCCACCAAACGATATCGAGGAGAAAATTTCTTTTCGTTCTTGCACATTATTTTATCGTGAACGCGCTGCTTTTACTTATCCCCCTCGTCGTTATCACAGCGAACGCTCTTGTAGTGAAGAACTGTTCATTAAGCCGCGGATTCGCTTTTTATATCCTGTTGCCGGTGTGTACGATGATCTTTTCGGTCTCGCTCGGAGCGGTCATAGGGGTGTTGTTCAGGCGCGCACGAATGATTTTCATGCTCGTGTTAATACTTATCCTCGCGCAAATTCCATACGTGACGTATACAGAGCCGCAGCTATTTGCCTATAATTTTATCTTGGGATATTTCCCCGGGATCACGTACGATGAGACGCTGAATGGTCTTTCATCTCTTTTACTTTACCGCGAGTTCACGATCGTTGCATCGATTTTTCTTGTCACCATTTTTTTTCTTAGCGTAAAAATGGTCTGGTCGGATTACAAATTTGCCGAAAACGTCGAAGCATTTCGCATGCGGAAGGGGGACGGGGCATTATACGCATCGGCGGTTGTTTGTCTGATAGTCCTCGTCTATGGGCATTTTCAGCGGGCCGCTCTCGGTTTTGAATTTTCGGCCTCGGATATTCAAACCGCTCTTGGGGGGATGGCAACGACAAGTCATTTTACATTGTTCTATCCTAAAGAGAAAGTACCCGCTAACGAAGTTCGATTATTGAAGGCGGAAGCAGAGTTTCAGTACGCAGTCGACAATGAACGTATGGAAGAGCCGCTGCCACCGGACGAAAAAATTACGGCCTACCTCTATCCGAATTCTGAAACAAAGCAAAAATACATCGGCACAGCGACGACGAACATTGCGAAACCATGGCGGCGCGAGATCCATCTGACGCTGGATAGTTTTGAGGATACCTTCCGCCATGAATTGGTCCACGTGCTGGCGGCGCCCCTCGGTCTTCCCATTATTGGCGCAAGCGATCGTCTTGCTCTCAACGAAGGTTTTGCGATGGCCGTCGACTGGAATTTAGGAAACTATTCACCGCACGAGTACGCCGCCGCGATGCAGCGCGACCACTTATTAGGAGACCCCGAAGCGCTGTTCAGTTATACCGGCTTTGCCGCTCAACAAGGTTCGTACGCTTACATCGTCGCCGGCTCTTTTTCGCGCTACCTTATAGACCGGTTTGGGATGGACAGTTTTAAAGAAGTATTCCCCGCAGCCCATTTTATGGCTGTATACGGAAGATCGCTCGCCTCATTGATTGAGGATTGGGAAGGCTTTCTGAAAACCGTCGATGTTTCCTCGCTTCCCCCGGAGACCGTGAAGACGCTTTTTGCGCAGCAATCGATCTTTCGGAAGACGTGTGCGAGGGTGACTGCGGAACGAAATGCCGAAGCGGTGCGGGCGATCCGTGTAAAAGATTTCGCCGCCGCGGAAACTCAATTCTCCGCCTCGTACGACGACGCGCATACGGCATTCGCCCTTCGCGGGTTATTTCAGTCTCTCCTGGATCAAAAGAAATTCAACGACGTTCTTCAGATGTATGGCTCCCTCGACGAACGTTCGATGCTGCGGTACAATCCGGGCGTCTTGCTGTTGCTCGGCGATGCGTTTTGGATGGATGGCGACGTACCGCGCGCCCTCTCGGCGTATCTCCGGGTGGAAGAGATGAATTACAATCAGGCCTTTTCAGAAAGCGCGGCGCTGCGGCGTCTCATCGTGAGGGAGCCGCGCTTGAACGACGGTCTGCTGGAGTATTTCTACGGGAATGCCGGCGACTCGAATCGCACGGCCATCGTTAAAAACCTCTCCCGCTTCGACGACTCCCGCGTGGTCGCAAACTATCTTTTGGCCGACGAACTTTTCTCGGACAAGAAATATGAAGAGGCCGGAACAATGTTCAATTCTGTTTCAGGCCGCTTTTCAGACCCCGTCCTTTCTCTTTCAAGCTCTCTCAACTCGGGCCGGGCTTTTTACAAAGCGGGGGATTTTGGAAAAGCGAAAGGCGCATTTTGGAGCGCCCAGAATTTCACTCGTTCATCAACGGTATTGAAGAAGATCTCGGAATGGATCGACCGGTGCGATTTCGTTTCGGCGGAAATGCAGTGAGGGTGGCCTCAAGGTGGTCGTCCTGCCTTGCGGTATGTGCAGCGATGCTTCTGTGCGGTTGTTCTGCAAATCAGGAGGCATTCAGGGGGTGTTATTACCTCGGCAAGGCAGCGCAGCGCTCTCTTCCGGTCAACGAATTGTATATTATCAACGTCGATACAAAGGAAGGAAGCAGGCTCGACGTGTACTTCCAAATTCCATATTCGAGAATTCATTTTGAAAAAGACCAGGATCTTTTTTCGGCGTCGTATTCCGTTTCATTCGTCCTTCGAGATGGAAGCGGCGCAGTTGTCAGTACGAAAGACTTCGATCGAAAAGTGATCGCGAGTTCATACGGCGAATCGCATTCGTCCCGGCGGGATGGGTTTCTCGAAATGTTTCGGGTTCCGCCCGGCCAGTACGACCTTACGACGACCGTCACAGACAACGACTCAAAACTCCAGTATCGGCGCAGGCTGTCGGTCGAAATAAAAGCATTCTCCCAGAAATATTTTTCAGTGAGCGACTACCTTCTTTTTGAACGCGCGCTTTCGGAGAAGGGAATAATCTCCCTGAGCCCTGTTTTCCCTGCGGACATTTCTTTCACGACCGATTCGATCGGAATGTTTCAGGAACTCTATCATGTCCAAAAAGGGGATACGATTCGCTTGGTTGCGTCGTATTCTGTGCCGAACACGGTGGAGAAAAAAGAGGCTGTCGCGCTGTCCCTCTCGCCGCCGTATAGTCGCACCATGGCAGACTGCATAAGTACAGGCGATTCGACGTACTTCCGGCGAGATTCCTCCTTTGTTCCCCTGGACACCGGAACATTCCAGGTCTTTCAATATTTTCCCAAGCCGGCAAAGGGATTGACAACGCTGACGCGGATGGTATTGCTGACGCGGGATGGCGTCACCGACAGCAATGTGACGACCCAGAGAATTCCTGTATACGATCGTACGTTTCCCCGTCTCGATGGTATCGGTGAAGAGGTCGAAGCGATCTCCTACATCGCATGGCCCAATGAGTACGACAGCATTCGCACCGCACCGACGCTCGCCGAGCAGAGCGTCCGGTTGGCGAAATTCTGGGGAGATCATGGCGGGACGGCTCGCCGTACGGAATTTCTCAACCGCATTGCGGAGGCGAACGAGCTTTTTTCCTCCTGTATGGAAGGATGGAAAACTCCCATGGGCATTGTGTATATTATTTGCGGCCCCCCGGACTATGTCGAATGTCAGGGAGGAATCGACGAAAGGTGGTATTACGACCTCGGCGGGAATCGAGCGTTAGTGATCCCGTTTCGACAAAGTTATCAAGTCAGCAGTTATCGCTATTTTGAGTTGATCCCGTTCTCTTTGAGCGATCTCGTATGGCAGCAATTTGTGGAGAAGTGGAGGAATTATTAAAAACGGGTCAGTCATTCATATCGGCGTCGCCGATTATTTTTGTGCGTTTTTCTCTCATTGGGTGGACCGATTTTGAAAACTGAATTTCATCGCATTCTTCTTACCCGCCTGAAGTTTATCGGCGACATCGTCCTCACGACGCCGCTCATCCGGACGATTCGCGAACGATTTCCCTCGGCGTACATCGCATACCTCGGCGATGCGCAGGCGGTTTCGCTCCTTCAAGGCAACCCATACCTTGACGAGGTCATCCCGTTCGATTTCACGCGCATCGCGGCGATTCAACAGGCAAGGCTATTCTTTCTTCTCAATCGCCGGCATTTTGACCTCGCGATTGACCTTTTTTCTAACCCAAGGAGTGCGCTTCTTTCATTTGCGACAGGAGCACGTGTGCGTGTTGGCGGAGATTTTCGTTGGCGGGGAAAATTGTATACCGTTCGCATACGCGATGACGGGGCTCCAAAGTCGGCGATTGCGTTCCATTATCAATCGCTCACAGCGGTGGGAATCCAACCGAAGTATTATCAACCGGAAATATTTTTGAGTGAGGATGAAAAGAGGGAAGCACGCCGGTATCTTGAGTGGCAAGGGATAGATCTTTCGAGTCCGCTTATCGGACTTCACTCGGGGGGGACATGGCCGGCGAAACTGTGGCCGGCAGAACGCTTTGCGGACCTCGCCGATCTCCTCTCTGCGAAAGTCCATGCCCAAATTCTTTTAACGAAGGGTCCTAAAGACGGCGACGTCGCTTCGAAAGTGGAAAACGGTTCCGTCGGGAAGGTCCTTTCATTGCCGGTCCTCCCGTTGCGTCAGCTTGCGGCTATGATCTCGGTCTGTTCGGTGTTTGTGTCGAACGATTCCGGTCCGATGCACATTGGACCGGCAGTTGGCACGCCGACCGTCGGATTGTTCGGGCCGGGTGAAGAGGAGATATGGTTTCCGTATACGGAATCGTTTCCCGGCGGTTCTTCGAGACATGCTGCGTTGCGCCAGAATGTTCCCTGTCATCCGTGTCATCTCAATGTGTGCAACAGGGAGGGGGAAGGCTATATGGAATGTATGAAACTCTTGGCGGTCAAAGAAGTGTTCGACGCCGTCCACAAACGACTACAGGGGGCTGCTCCATGACACCACACGCTGCGCCGCAGGAACTCACGCTTCAGGGGACTCTTCTCAAAATTATATTCACGAATAACGAAAACGGATACCTCATCGCCCTGCTCAAAACGGACGAAGGGACAGTATCGATCGTAGGCCACATCCTCGACCCGCATGAAGGGGAAGAGTATTCCGTCACCGGATCGTGGACGACGCATCCGAAATACGGTAAACAATTCCGTGTTGAGACATACGTCCTGCGGCAGCCGACGACGCTCCATGGCATCGAGGAGTATCTCGCCTCGGGGCTTCTTGTCGGGGTTGGCCCGGCTCTCGCGTCGCGCATCGTAAAAAAATTCGGAGAGAAAACGCTCGACGTTCTCAACAGATCGCCCGACCGTTTGCTGGAGATCGAAGGCGTTGGAAAAAAGAAACTCGCCAAGATCGTCGAATCGGCGTCGTCGCTGCGGGAGATGCAAGACGTCATGACGTATCTCAAATCTTACAACGTGACGACGAGCCAGGCAATAAAGATTTTCAAGACGTACGGGAAAGGGGCTCCCGGCGTCGTGAAAAATAATCCGTACCGGCTCATCGACGACGTTCAGGGCATAGGCTTTCAGATCGCCGATACGATCGCGCAGCGCGTCGGCGTTCAGCCTGAAAGCACGTATCGTCTCGAGGCTGGCATTCGGTTTGTGTTGAACGACGCGTGCCGCGCTGCGGGCCATTGTTATCTTCCGAGAGAGGAATTGGCGCGACGGGCATCCGAGTTGCTCGGAGTCGATGAGGCCAAAGTCGAGCGCGCTCTCGATGAGACGATCAGGACGGGATTCCTTATTGCTGAGGGCGATAAACTGTTCCCGTTTCCTCTTCATAAGGCCGAAACGGAAACGGCCGAGAAAATTCGCGCTCTATTGCGTAAAGGTCCGAAGCCTTTCGGAGAAGCGAAACTGCTCACTTCCCTCGCTCATATCGAAAAACGGCACGGGCTTGAATTCGACGCCAAGCAGCGCGACGCGATTCTCCACTCGATACAAAAGCCGATCACCATTCTTACGGGCGGGCCCGGTACCGGCAAGACCCTCTGCGTGAACGGCATCATCGAACTCGCGGACGAGCTCGGCATCGGCTATCTTCTTTGTGCGCCAACGGGGCGAGCGGCAAAACGGCTTTCGGAGCTATCGAGCCGCGAAGCTAAAACGATCCACCGCCTCTTAGAGTTCGAGCCGCAATCCGGAATTTTCCGCCGCGACGCCGAATCTCCTCTCGACGCCGACATGCTGATCGTTGACGAGGTCTCGATGGTCGACATCGAACTCTTTGCGGCGCTCTTGCAGGCCGTCAAGCCGGAGTCCCAGCTCGTATTGGTGGGGGACGTTGACCAGCTTCCGTCTGTCGGACCGGGGCAAGTTTTGCGGGACCTGATCGATTCCGGAACGATCGGAACGGTCCGTCTCAATACGATCTTTCGTCAATCGGAAGAA
>DATJXA010000091.1:0-58667 GCA_035500675.1 Bacteroidota bacterium
ACCCTTCACCTTAAAGAGGAAGGTGGCGGCGATAAGATCGTCCTTTCAGACGTTAAAAAATTCAAGGCGTCGTATTGGTACGTTACGCTTTTGTGCGTGACATTTTATTCGGCTATTTTCCCGTTCACGGCCCTCTCGACGGACTTCTTCAATTCCAAATGGGGTCTTCCGATGACGGCCGGGGCCGAGGGAGGATTTTTCTATCAGGTGTTCTATAATATTTTTCACATGTTCACAACGGCCGGGGGGACGACGACGATCATCATCTTTGCTTCGATGGTGTTCGCGCCCTTCTTCGGGCAACTGGTCGATAAATTCGGACGGCGCGCCACGGTCATGGTCGTCGGTTCGATTCTCATGATCCCGGCATTCCTTTCCATGGCGTTCACGATGATCCCTCCCATGTTCCCGATGATCGTTCTCGGCGTAGCATTCGTCATGGTCCCTGCGGCAATGTGGCCGTCGATCCCGCTTATTGTGGAGGAGAACCGGGTCGGCACGGCATTCGGTCTGACAACAATGATCCAAAATTTCGGACTGGCGCTGTTTCCGTGGTTGAACGGCCTCCTCCGTGATGCGACGCAATCGTACACGTCGAGCATGATCATGTTCTCTTTCCTTGGCGCTTTCGGCCTCGCGTTCGCACTGTTGTTGCTCAAGAGCGAGCGCGGGCCCGGAGGGCACGGACTGGAGGCGGGAACGGCGAAGTGATTTTCGATTTACGATTTGCAAATTTCAATCGGGGGGAACGTGAACGAAAACGAATTAAAATTACGTATGAAACGGATGGCCATTAGGGTTATCCACCTCGTAGATTCGCTTCCGAGTAATCCATCAGCTGAGGTTTTGGGGAAACAATTGGTCAGATCGGCAACTTCTGTTGCTGCAAATTACTATTCGGCTTGCAAGGGAAGATCAAGGGCGGAGTTTCTGAGTAAACTCGGGATTGTGGAAGAGGAGGCGGATGAAACCCAACTCTGGATTGAAATGATCGGCGAATCTAGCATTGTGCCGGCAAATCGTTTGAAAGATCTTCTTCTGGAGATAAGAGAAATTACGGCAATCGTCGCAGCATCTCGAATAACGCTGAAAAAACATTTAAAACGGTAAGAGCTCTTTCAACGCAATTGAAAATTGCAAATTGTAAATCGAAAATAAATAATTGAATTACATCCGAACGTAGAAGGAGACCACCATGATTTCCGAATCCACAAAAGCCATCCTTGCCGGCACTGTCAAGGAATGGAATAAGTTCAAAACGGAGCAGATCAAATTGTCACTCGTGGCAAACGATATTGCATCGATCGCATCCAGGGTGATACTCGAACAACTCCAGTTTCTCAAAGCTCAGGGAACTGAGGTCCAATGCGAGACCGTCGATGCCATGAAGATCTTGAACGTTCCCATCACCGTCCAGCCGATCATCGAAGCGGTATTCCCGAACTCGAAGGCCAGCGTGTTATTAAAATGCGCAGGCGCGGCAAGGACGATCGTCATCAACCCTAACCTCAGCATATCGGCCGGAGGGAACCCGATCATGTATGACCAATTGCAGAGGAACGTCCCCGAGTCTTTTGCGGCGAACGCTGCGGAATTTGTGCGCGACGCTTTTCTCAATGTGGCAAGAGGAGGGAAGGAAAACCCTGCCGCATGATGCGTCATCCTTCGGGAGATGCGCGTCGTCGGAGTAATTTTTGTGTGGTGTTGTGGAGTTCTCCCTCAAGGCAAGCAGAAAAAAGTATGAGCACGTTCCTCCATCCGAAGCACTTCACGCTGAACCAGGCCCGAACGAAGTTAATGGCGATCATCCCCCTCATTCAAGAGCTGGCAAGCCTCAAGAAAGCGTTGAATGAAAAAGGTTTCGACGCGTACCGCCACACATACTTCGGAGGTTCGGGGCCGAACGGCGAACGATTCTATCCCAAGGAATTGGAGCGGCTCGTTGAAATTGTGAAGATGTTTTCCGACGACGGCATTCAAGTGAAGGGGCTCGATAACGGCCTTATCGATTTTCCCCACGTGCGGGCAAACGGCGAGGAAGTGTATTTATGTTTCAAGCTTGGGGAAGATGATATTCTCTTTTGGCATTCGATCGACGACGGCTTCGCCGGCCGGAGATCGATTGACGAGCTATGAATCGCGCCTTTCCGTGGTCAGCGCGATGAAAACTCTGCTCACAAAGTCTCCGCGGAGAGCCGCGGAGTTCATCAACAAAGGGGAGATCGTCGCTTTTCCAACCGAGACAGTCTACGGACTTGCCGCGAACGTTTTTGACTCGAAAGCGCTCCGAAAAATATTTCGTGCCAAGCGCCGGCCGGCCGATAACCCGTTTATCGCTCATGTCGCTTCGAAAGAACAAATATCGTTGCTTGCAGAGCGCATCACGCCGTCGGCAGATAAATTCATACAACGTTTTTTCCCCGGACCGTTGACCGTTGTTTTACCCAAGCGCCCGACGGTGTCCCTCGTTGCCACTGCCGGCTTATCGACGATCGGCATCCGGATGCCGCGCCATTCCGTCGCGAAGGCATTCTTGCGGGCGTGCGGCGTACCTCTCGCCGCGCCATCGGCAAACCTTTCGGGCACGCCCAGTCCCACGACATGGCGAAACGTCCGTGCCGATCTCGACGGGCGTATCAGCTGCATTCTTATTGGAGGACAAGCCAAGGTCGGCCTGGAGTCCACAGTAGTCGATTGCACGGGCACAGTGCCAAAAGTCCTGAGAGTTGGAGCAGTGACTCTGGAACAACTACGTGCAGTTGTACCGTCAACGCGGTTACTGACGCATAAAAGCAGGGGAACTCCTAAAAGTCCGGGAATGAAATATCGGCACTATGCGCCGCATGCGCGTGTTAGTATTGTATCGGGTGTCAAAAATTTTCACGGTCTAGATAACGCAGCATATATCGGTATTGACAAGCCGCCACAGTCAGGGAGGTTTGTTCTTTGTTTGATCTGTAAGAACACCGACGACTATGCTCATCATCTCTATGAATTTTTCCGTCGTTGCGACGCCCGGCGGATTTCCGTTATCTATTGCGAGAGAGTCGCCAAAGCGGGGCTCGGGCTCGCTTTGATGGATCGATTGAAAAAAGCGGCGAAACGCAATTAGAAATTAAAAATTGTGAATTAAGATTTGCTCCAAGCTCAACGTAAAACGTATAACTTATAACCATTCCCTACTCTCTCACCCAATGCCTTTCCAACTCACATCCGATTTTAAGCCAGAAGGCGATCAGCCGGAAGCGATCCGTCAATTAAAAGAAGGGTTTCAGCGGGGCGAGAAATTTCAAACGCTGCTCGGGGTCACAGGAAGCGGCAAGACATTCACCGTCTCAAACATCATCGCGGAAAGGGATAAGCCCGTCCTTGTGATGTCGCACAATAAAACCCTTGCGGCGCAATTGTATGCCGAGTTTAAAGGATTCTTCCCAAAAGACCACGTCGAGTTTTTTATCAGCTACTATGATTACTATCAGCCCGAAGCGTACGTGCCGACGACCGATACATACATTCAGAAAGATTCGTCGGTCAACGACGAGATCGACCGTCTTCGTTTGCGGGCGACGAGCGCTCTGCTGAGCGGCGAGCCGAACGTCATTGTCGTCGCTTCGGTGAGCAGTATCTATGGCATCGGCGCTCCGGACGAATGGATGCAGCAGATGGTCGTCGTCAAAAAAGGAGAGCGCATTGAACGCAATCTGTTGCTGCGGAAACTCCTGGATATTTACTATGCGCGGAACGATTACGAATTCTCACGCGGCACTTTTCGCGTTCGGGGGGACGTTGTGGAAGTGATCCCCGCGTACGAGAACGAGGAAGCGATCCGGATAGAATTTTTTGGCGACGAGATCGAGAAGATCTCCTGCATCGATAAAACAGACGGGTCGCTTATCGGGGAAATGGAGTATGATGTCATTTACCCGGCGAAACAATTTGTCACAACGAGAGCGTCCCTGGAGCGAGGGATCAAAGCGATCGAAGTCGAGCTCCGCGAGCGCCTTGAGGAATTGCGGTCGCAGAACCTCCTCGTGGAAGCGCAGCGATTGGAGCAACGAACGCGGTTCGATATCGAAATGATGCGGGAGGTCGGGTATTGCAGCGGGATCGAGAACTACTCGCGCCATATTGCCGGAAGGCCTCCCGGTTCGCGGCCATACTGCCTATTCGACTATTTCCCGAAGGATTTTCTTCTCGTGATCGACGAATCGCACGTCACGGTCCCCCAAATAGGGGGGATGTATTTCGGCGATCGCTCGCGCAAAGAGACGCTCGTCAAATACGGCTTCCGTCTTCCTTCAGCTCTGGATAACCGCCCGTTGAAATTCGACGAGTGGGAGCAGATGGTAAATCAGGTCATCTTTGTCAGCGCAACTCCGGGACCGTACGAGATGGAAAAATGCAAAGGCGCCTTCGTCGAACAGGTCATCCGGCCCACCGGGCTCGTCGACCCCGAAGTCGAAATTCGTCCTGTGAAAAATCAGATCGACGACCTCATTGAAGAGATACGGCAGCGGTCGAAAGCCAAAGAACGAATTCTCGTGACCACGCTGACGAAACGCATGGCAGAGGACCTGACCGAGTATCTCGAGAACATCGGCGTCCGCGTTCGGTATATCCACTCGGAGATCGATGCGCTCGAAAGAGTCGAGATCCTCCGGAATCTGCGCCTGGGCAATTTCGACGTGCTTATCGGAGTGAACCTCCTTCGAGAAGGACTTGACCTTCCCGAAGTGTCGATGGTGGCTATCCTCGACGCAGATAAGGAAGGATTTTTACGGTCGGAACGCTCGCTTATCCAGACGGCGGGACGGACGGCGCGTAACGTCAACGGGAAGGTGGTCATGTATGCCGACAAGATCACAGATTCGATGGCGCGCATGATGAGCGAGACCAAAAGACGGCGCGCAAAACAGATTCGCTACAACGAAGAGCATCATATCACACCGAAAACGATCTTCAAGACGTACGACGAAGTGATGGCATCGACTGCCGTCGCAGACGTGAAGTCGTCGCGAGACCTTCGCCGCGACCGGGAGTCGCTCCCGCTCGTCGCCGACTCGATCGTCCGATATTTGACGCCCGATCAAAAATCGGACCTCATCGAAGAATTGAAGAGCGAAATGGCAAAAGCATCGCATGACCTTGAATTCGAACGGGCCGCCCAGCTCCGCGATGAGATCCGACGTCTCACCGAAGGAAAGGATACATAGATATCATGGGGGGACTTAAGGGGTTCTTGTCTTTTCTCGCCGGGGGAGTGTCGCCGTTCGCAGACTTTTTCTTTCCCCCGCTCTGCTTTTCCTGCAATCAAAGGCTTTCGGACTCCGAGTCACGCGTATGCGATGCCTGTTGGAAGACCACGGAGCGCGTGAAGCAGGATGACTATACCGTTGGAGTGTTGCGTGAAAGGTTTACGGCAGAGGGATCCATCGACGGGTTCTATTCGTGTTTTTATTTTGAAGAACGAGGCGTTTTCCAAAAACTCGTTCATTCCTTGAAGTACGACGCCGTCACTGTGTTCGGTGTTGAACTAGGCCGATACGTGGGAGAGCTTTTGTGGGACAATATTAATGTTGAAGCAGTCGATGCCATCGTTCCAATCCCGCTGCACAGGCTTAAACAACGGGAGCGCGGCTATAACCAGAGCGAGTTTATTTGCCGCGGAATTTCTTCGATACTTTACAAGCCGGTATTGCCGGCGCTGGTACGCCGTTCTAAAGAGACGGTCTCACAAACTCACCTCACCGCAGAAGAACGGAAAATGAACGTCGGCGACGCGTTCGATATTTCTTTGAAAGAAAAACAATTTGTTCGCGGTAAGACATTTGTTATTGTCGACGATGTCATTACGACGGGTTCGACTATTCAAGCCGTCGCGCGTGTTCTGAAGCACACCGGTGCAAAAAGAGTTATAGCGGCTTCCGCGGCTTTGGCAAAGTTAGGCTAAAACCCATTCTTTGAAGAGCGCTGCCAGGATGCGGTTCTTCGCCGTTGGCAGAGGTACGGTTTGGATTTCCGACAGAAAAGCGTTCGGGAATGACGAAATAAAGGAGTCGTCATGCCCGCATGCTTCTGGCGGGCATCCATATAACGGTGAGAAAAAAATGACAAAACGTACCACTACCTCGGCGCTCAACGGGTTGGGTAGTGGGCTACTTTCAGAAACCTTCCGAAGGTTTTTTGATTGAACATTGAAAACGCTTTGGCATTTGCTCATTTTAGATAGAAAACCTTCGGAAGGTTTGCGGTCAATCGTCAAATGTAACCCACTACCACGGGTTGCGTCTCAGGTTTTTTCAGCGGATATTTAAGTGAAGGTGGATCCCGGACTGAAAGTAGCGTATGCCGATGCATCGATTTGTTCCGCTTCTCTGTGCCTTATTGACCATTCTGTTTGTCGGCGGATGTTTTCAGGATGCTCCTCACGACAATCCTCTCGACCCCCAATCGCCTCAATACACAGGCGGCGGAGCGTTTTCGGGTAAAGTAACGTTGGTCAATTTTCCGCAAGCCGGCATAGCGTCCGTGCGTATTTCGACTCTTCCCTCTACGCTCACCATCGTGAGCGATTCTTCGGGCAATTATCAATTCCCAGAAATCACCGCCGGCACATACGAGGTGATCGCCTCGAAGGATTCCTATTCTCCGGATACGGTGCAGACGACAATCATTGCAGGGAAGGCTCAAACGATTTCATTTGCGCTCAATGGATTCCCGCAGGTGGTCTCCGCAAAAATTCTTACCCGAAAGATCGACCTGTGGTGGCCCAGCCCTGAATATTTTGCCGACGTTACGGCAGACGTCAGCGACCCCAACGGCGTTGCCGACCTCGACTCCGTCTGGTTCACCGTCGATTCAGTCACTTTTCCGATGTCGTATTCGCTGACGGACAAGAACTGGCAGCTCACCGTGACGTCGTACGACCTTCCGTCCAACAACCTTGAATGGCTGGTTGGCAAATCTTTGACGATCGTCGCCAAAGATCGTTCCGGCTCATTGGGCGTCGGCGATCCGTTTTATGTCACGAGGACGATCGAGCAAGAAGCGGCCCCAGCGTCTCCGCCCATTGGCGATACGACCTCAGGATCGCCCGTCTTTCAGTGGACAGCGCCCGACGTCAGGTTCGTTTACACCTATTCGCTGAGCGTCGTCTATGTCGCGAGCGGCACTGAAACGCCCGTATGGTCGCAGGACAACATCGGCAATCATCTCTTGTCGTATCAATATCCCTCCACGCTTCCTCAGGGAAATTATTCGTGGACAATTGAAGTGGTGGATGAGTACGGCAACTATGCCCGTTCAAAAGAATCGTCCTTTGTCGTAAAATAGAACATGGCAGAAGAACTCAAAGACAATTTCAGCGCCCTTTACGAAGTGGCGCAAGTCATCAACTCGATCCTCAACCCTGTGGAGCTTCTCGACAAGGTGCTCGAGGTCGCCACGGTACACCTCTCGGCCGAACGCGCCTTTCTTCTTCTTGCCGATGCCAAAGTGCCGGCCGGTTTTTCGGTCGTCGCATCGCGGAATTTTCAGAACAACGACGGCGCGCGCGAACTCGCCGCATCGTCGTCGGTCGTCTCCCGCGTTCTGACGACCGGCGAGCCGGTGTTGAGCTTCGACGCCCTTTCCGACCAGCGGTTCGAAGCGTCGACAAGCATCATCCTGCAGAAGATACTCTCGATCGTGTGCATCCCGTTGCATCATCGGGATCGCCTGATCGGAGCGGTCTATCTCGACAGCACAAAATCGAGGCGCGCGTTCACTGAAGAAGCTGTAAAATTCCTTACCGTTTTTGGAGGGCTTTCCGCGATCGCAATCGAGAACGCTCAGCGGTTTGCCGATCTACAGGAGGAGAACAAAAGGCTGCGGAACGAAGTCGTCCCCGCGTCGATGTTCAAAGGCGTTGTGGGAAGGAGCAAGCCGTGGCAGTCTGTGTTAGAACTGGTGAAAAAAGTGCTCGACGTCGACATCTCGGTGTTGATTACCGGTGAAAGCGGAACAGGAAAAGATGTCATTGCGAGAGCGATCCATGCCGGAGGGGCCCGCGTCAGCGAACCGTTCGTCAGCGTCAATTGCTCCGCGATCCCCGGGCAGCTTCTCGAAAGCGAGTTGTTCGGGCACACAAAAGGGGCGTTTACAGGAGCGAATGCGGAAAAAAAAGGGTTGATCGAGAGCGCTCATAAAGGAACGTTGTTCCTTGACGAGATCGCCGACCTTACGACCGAACTGCAGGCAAAAATTCTACACGTCCTCCAGCAAAAAGTGATCCGGCGGATAGGCGAAGTAAAGGACCGCAAGGTCGATGTCCGCATCATCGCCGCCACGAACAAAGATCTGCAGGAAGAGATTACGCAGGGGCGATTCCGCGAGGACCTTTTCTACCGGCTCAACGTTGTTACGATTCATCTGCCTCCGCTTCGCGAGCGCACCGAAGATATTCCTCTTCTTGCAGAACACTTTTTCAAGAAAGCGTCCGATACGCACAAACGGAAGGTCCGGCGGATAAGCCCCGAAGCAATGCAGTACCTCGTGAGCAACCGGTGGGGCGGCAACGTGCGCGAACTCGAGAACGTGATCGAACGGGGCGTCGTCCTCAGCTCGGGCGACGAACTTCGTCGTGAAGACCTCGTCGGTGGAATGAAAAATGTACCCCCATCTTTGGACTGCACGCTCGACGACTTCGAAAGAGAAATGGTCCAGATGACATTGAACCGGGTCGGCGGAAACAGGAAACAGGCTTCGGAACGCCTCGGCGTTTCGCTGCGATGGCTTCAGTATAAGTTGAAGGAATGGAAGATTGGCTGATCAAATTTTTACCATTGAACAGAAGATCAACGAAAGCGCCACCACGACCGTCTACCGAGCATCGCAAGAGGCTTTGGACCGTGTCGTGTTGCTCAAGGTCCTTCATAAAAGTTTGATCGGGGATGAGGATTTTGTTGCCCGTTTCCGCCGGGAAGCAAGAGCCTGCGCGGCAATCCATTCGGAACATATCGTTCAGGTCTACGACCTTACTGAAATCGAAGGGTCTCCCGCGATCGTCATGGAGTTTGTGGAAGGCCGCTCCGTCAAAGAAATTCTGGAGAGCGAAGGGAAGCAGCCGATCGAATTCGCGCGCAAGGTCGCCATCGATGTCCTTAAAGGCCTCGCTGTCGCCCACAATAAAGGGATCATCCACAGGGATATCAAGCCGGGCAATATACTGGTGGGAAAATCCGGCGTAGTGAAGGTGACCGATTTTGGGCTTGCGACGGTTCCGAGGTCGCCGACGTTGACGCTCGACGGAATGGTCCTCGGGACGCCCGCATATATGTCTCCTGAGCAGGCGCGCGGAGAAGTCGTCGATGCGAGAACGGATCTGTTTTCCCTCGGCGTGAGCATCGTCGAAATACTCACCGGACGAAGGATATTCGAAGGAGCGTCGTATTCGGAATGTCTCAAGCGAATTCTTTCGTTTTCTCCTCGACACATCGAAGACGAACTTTCACCGTTCACCGATGATTTTTCTTCACTCGTCCTCAGGCTTTTAGCTCCGCGGAAAGAAGACCGCTTTCCAACGGCAGAAGAAGCACTTCGCTCATTGGAGCACGATGGGAAAAAACTGCCGCAACCTCGAAAGAAAAGCCGGATCATCATTTCACTGGCGGGCGCTGCTGCCGTTGTCATTCTCGCCGGCTTATGGTTCTCCTTTACGCCCCATCACGATGATCGGGTTGTTCCGGACACAGGCCATGATTCATTGCGTACGACCGTCAAGCTTGTCATGCCGACAGATTCGTCGGTTGCTCAAAAACAAATTCCTCACACCCGAAAAATGAAAATTGGCGACGAACCCGTCCCAATCGGGGCGACAAGTGCGAAATTTTATGTCGACAACGACTCGACGAACAGCGATTCCGGCACTGTCGTAGTGCGTTGCGTCCCTTGGGGAATGGTCTACATCAATAATGCGTACATTGGACAAACGCCGCTCTCCCACGGCGTCCAAGTGAAGTCCGGGAATGCAACGGTCACCTTCAACAATCCTTTCTTTGTCCCCATCACGCGGAACGTTACGGTCCAAAAGAACACCCAGATCGTTGTCGAAGAAAATTTTCTTGATTATGCCGGTTATGTCATGGTGCGCGTGACGCCATGGGGCGAAGTCTATGTTGACGACCGCTACAGGGACACGACGCCGCTGGGGAAACCTTTGATCGCTAGCGCAGGCACCCGCAAAATTCGCATCCACAACCCCGCATACGAAGACGTTGTCTACAACGCTCAAGTGAAAAAAGGGGACACGCTGAGCCTCTCGTTCGACCTTAGAGACAAGAAAAATCCATGACGATAAAGAGCTTTGGAGCGGCAGCGATAATTTTGGTCAACGCTTTTATTTTTACGGCAAAAGTGCATGCGACAACTTTGCCCGAGCCAAGCCATGCCGACTCAGTGGTGTCTGAGATACGGGAGTTATACGAAAGCGGGTCGTATCTCAACGCAGAGATCGAGGCCCGCAGATTTCTCGATCAACCGGAAACGAGCGATTCAGCTCGCATGCAGGCGGAGAAGTACATCGCCTTTTCGCTGATTGCACAAGACAAGCCGCAATCGGCGGAAGGTCATTTTTTGACGATACTCCAACACGATTCTTCTTTCACACTTGATCCGCAGCTCACGTCGCCAAAAATCCTTTCAATCTTTGATGAGGCGAAGAAAAAATTTTTCTCAGAACAGGAACCTCTTCCAGCCAGCCCGTCCGCGGAACCTTCATCGCGTCATATCACGTTTCGTGTGGCAGTTTTTCCGGGATGGGAGCAATTGTATCAGGGAAGGAAAGCGACGGGGTACGCGTTTTGTACAGCGGGCGCTGCGGAATTGCTCTTCACACTCTACAGCGATTTTCAAAGACGGGATGCGCGAGATTCATATCTCAAAGCAACTACGTCGGAACTTGCGGCGGAACGGTACACGAAGTACAACCGGTATTACAAAGCTGAGACATACTCGGCGATCGCATTTGGCGTAACATATCTTCTTTCCGAAGTTGAAGTTTTTACGACCACCGCTGGCAATAAAGAAATCTCGACGAGACTATCTTCCACGGGGAAGGGTTTTTTGCTCGCATTCGATCTTCAGTTCTAACTTTCCATTCTCATTCCTTTCCAGGCCTAACCAACAGCTTGCCACATCTGCAAAGCTTGCATCCCCCCGAACGCAAAATTTGCACGCGACACGCAAAAGCCTACATTTTTAGCGTTTTTGAGCCACTTTTAGCTGGCACTCTATTTGTAAATCTAAGGACTATATCTGAGGATTCTTATGCCAAATCGAATCATAAAAATACGGAGGAACCATGCGACCGCAGCGTTGGATTACAACTTTGTTCTTTTTACTCACCTCGATTCTCATGCTATCTACGCCGGCAGCGAGGGTGTATGCTCAAACCGGAACGTCGATAGAAAATGCATTTCATCTTGACGCAAAGGCGAGTGGCCTGGTAGTCCATTTGAATTGGGATCGCCCATTAGCCGGGCTGAGCACGCCTTATTCAGTATTCAGGATCGACGTACGGTCGGTAAGCGCGTTGATAGGAGATACAACAGCTCTTGGCGACACGGTTCTCGTTACTACGACATCGGATACTTCATACGTCGATAGCGTCACCTATCCAAGACCCGTCTCCTTCCCGGCGCCGGCGCATGCATTCGCTTATTTTGTGACGGCAAAAACTGTCGCTAATGTTTTGATCCAAAGTAATCTTGCTTCGGTTATTGTTTCGTATCCGGATAACTGGGATCAGGTGAAAATTATTTCGATCCCGCCTTTGACGGCTCAGGTCGGGGTGCAATATTCTTACACCGTCAAAGCAGTTTCGTCCAACTCGTCTGCCGTGATCCACTACTTCCTCAATGAGCCGCCCCTTCCGGTGTTGGATGTCGTAAGATGTGACAGCATAACCGGAGTGGTGACAATGACACCGATCGTGCGGGGCATTGTTCCGATTCATGTTGTTGCAGTGTCGAACATGGGAGGACGTGGGGATCAGGAATTCCAGGTCATCGTCAGCGGCGCGAACGGCATTATCAGCGGCAGAGTGACCGACACATTAAGCCATCCGATCAAAGGGGTCCTCATCAATGCGCTCAAACGGGATGCGCATGCCGCGTTCTCTTACAGTGCGATCACAGACTCTCTTGGAAATTACCGGATCGCTCACATCGACCTTGGGAGCTATTATATCCACGCAATTCCGTTGAGCGGAGATTTTCTCGACCAGTGGTATGATGGAAAAGCTTCTCCTGCACAAGCGAACCCTGTTATCGTAGCCGATTCCCCATCCGTTGCTGTAGCCGATTTCAAGTTGCGCAGCAGAAGCGGGCAACAACTCCCGTTGTTCACAGTTGGCGGGACCGTGACCGACACGCTTGGAGTACCTCTTCCCGTTGCCGGGACGCAGGTCTTTTTTATAAACGCCGATTTCGCTTTCAATGCCGTAAGCATGAGACAATATCTTGAATTGAACCGCGATATCGATTTCCGGCTCAGAGGAAATTCGCCGTTCGTGTTCAAAACGGGAATTGATTCGACGGGGACGTATTCGATAAAAATTCCGGAAGGGGCTTACATTGCGCTCGCAGTATCTCCCGGCTATGCGCCGCAATTCTACAGCGGCAAGGCGTATTTCCTGGTTGGCGACGTCATTCGTCTCACTTCGGACAGCCTTGGCATAGACTTCAGCCTCTCCGCATTGCCTCCGTTAGCACTTGGTGAGATCAGCGGTCAGGTGTTGGATTCCGTGGCAAATGTTGGAGTGCGTGCGCGCATGATCGCATTCCGAGAGCCCGAAATGTTCGTTGCTCTTGCAGGATTTCATCCCATCCGGGCATTATTTACCGAGACAGATTCGGCCGGCTTCTATACGTTCGACGACCTTATTCCCGGCTCCTATTACATTTTTGCACTTCCAGTTGGGAATTATTCGCCGGTGTTTTATAGCGACGGCTCTCAGGATGTGCGCTGGAATAAAGCAACTCCGATCGCAATAGACGGGAACTCGTTAAGCGGCATCAACCTGTATCCACATCCGCTTCCCGATTCCTGCCGCGGCTATACAATGATCAACGGCAACGTTTCCCATTCCGGAAGTATGACGGGTGCATTCGGCGGAGCGCTGGTATTTGCGAGCGACCAAAACGGCGCCATCGCAGGCTATACGCTTTCCGATGCACAGGGAAAATTTGTCATCGACGGCTTAGCTCCGGGAACATACATCGTCTCGGCGGATGTCCCCGGTTACACGTTAGCAAACAGCGCTCAGTCGTCTCCTTCGTACGACGGCATGGGTAATTCTGTCCCCGGAAATGTCTCGCTTGCTCTTCAGACGACCTCGGTGAAAACGGTCGAGCAAACAATCCCGACCGGATACTCTCTCGATCAGAATTATCCGAACCCGTTCAACCCCTCGACGACGATCCGCTATACGCTTCCGGCGTCCGGGAACGTGTCGATTCGGGTTTATAATGTTCTCGGCCAGCTTGTGTCGACACTTGTAGATGCCCGCCAGAACGCCGGGACATACGAAGTGACGTTCAACGCAACGGCTTTTTCCAGCGGCGTCTATTTTTATCGAGTCGAAAGCGGCTCGTTTACCGCAGTGAAAAAAATGATGTTGTTGAAGTGATATTACCAAACGGAGGATTTATGGATCAGTACAAACGTCCGATAGTATATGCAGGCATGTGCGTGTTGCTCGCGATTGTTGCGACAGGTTGTTCGCCGACGAATCAGCCGACCCAGCCGGATCAGGGACTGGCCGTGTCGATCGGCGCGCAAAGCTCGGTAGCAGCTTCAATCGCTTCCGATGAAGTTGAGATGTCGAAGCTGGGTGGAGTGCCAATCGACAGCTCGGACGGAGAGTTTTGCATAGGCTGGGATGAATTCGTCGGTCCTCTCTCCGAAAACGGGGAACGCGCCGGGGACGCTTCAGCCATCGTTTTTGATTCGCTTGCGATCGGTTCCGAAGGGAGAACGCCGCACGCGGGCGAAGATATCGGTTCAGTGTTTCTCAATTATTCCGGGAACCATCAGGAGTTTAAAAAAATCACGCCCCTCTTTGGCGGAACATTCTATATGATATTTCCGCATCTTTTCGATCAAACCGGAATCGGCGTGAGCTTCTCGGGAAATACCGATTACGAGTTTGAAGCGACAGGATCGTCGGTTTTCTCTCCATTGACGGCCACGATCGTTTCCCCTCCATCTCTCATCACTATCACAAGCCATGCGAACGGTCAGCGTATTCATGCAGACAGCGACTTTGTCGTGACATGGACCGGAGGCGTTGTCGGCGGCAATATCCTCATCCGGGTCACGCCGATGATCGTGTTCGGGCCCGATGGGTTCGCGCCGTGTGATTCCAGTTCGGAAATGGACGAGTACGGAAGAAGAAGACCAGGACTACTCGATCGCTTTGGAGGATTCCCTCCCGGAATCCGCAGAGATCTGAGGATGGATTTCAGAATCGATACGGGATATGTTGTGCTGATCGCGAATAATCCCGGCCAGGCGACAATTCCCGCTTTGACACTTCAGCAGACCCTTGAAGGAGCGTCTCGAGTTTCAATTACAGTATCCGAACTTTCGTCGACTGGAATAAGCCATGATGGAAAGTCGTATCGACTGATCATGCGCGACGGAGACAGGCGGATGTTGATCGTTGAATAGCCAGCATAGGGTTCCGTGACCCCATGCTCTGAGGCGAAATTGCTGCCGAAAGAAGAGGTTGGTTTGTGCTGAATGGAGCGGCAGCGGAGGGCGATTCTTACAAGGGTCGCCCTCTTTATTTTTCTGATCGCTCAGGCGCGATAAATATTTCCATCCTCATCGCGAAAC
Source organism: Bacteroidota bacterium (assembly GCA_035500675.1). GTDB lineage: Bacteria > Bacteroidota > Ignavibacteria > UBA10030 > UBA8401 > JAGVPT01. The sequence goes on from DATJXA010000091.1 coordinate 14,878, forward strand.
ATCACGGTGCAATGCCCCATCCAAAGAATCATGCGCCCTTGATTTTTGCCCGATTTTAAAGTAGGTTAGTGACGTTCAATCGGCACACCCTCTTCATTTGTCGGTCGGGAAAATATTTTGTGGAATGTCATTAGGCAGCGCTCTCTTTTGATCAGAGAGCCGAACGAGGTACGCATTCTCCGGTTAGTGCGAGACAGCGGAGAAATATCGCGCGTTGAAATTGCGAAACTCTGTAACCTCAACAAAGCGTACGTCACCGAGCTCGTCGCAAAGCTTATCCAGAATGGTTTTCTAGAAACGACGGGCAAGGTCGAGGTTAACGACCGTGTCGGACGGAAACGGATCCTTCTTCGGTTCATCCCGTCGGCGGGGCTTGTTGCCGGCGTCGACGTCGGCATGACCCATGCCACGGTCGTCATCACAGACCTCAATGCAAAAGTCCTCCAAGAAAAGGCCTTCAGTTATTCGATTGACACACCCGCCCGCAATGTGTTGGCAAAAGTAGTAGACGCAATTACAACCTCGTTGGCAGCGACGGGGTATCCTCTTTCACGCCTTGTGGGAATCGGGCTTGGCGTTCAAGGCCTTATAGACTATAGAACAAACACGCTGATGGTTTCCCACAATAAAAAATCGTGGGAAGGGGAGTCGCTCAGCAAACAATTGGAGGAGCAGTTCAACGTCCCTGTATACGTCGAGAACGACGTTAAGGCGATGACTCTCGGAGAATATTTGTTGGGGGCGGCAAAGGGGGTTAAGAATCTTGCGTACCTTTTTATCGGCGATGGATTGGGGGCCGGGATCATGATCAACGGCCATCTCCATCGCGGTTTCACTTCGAGTGCAGGGGAGATCGGCTACACCGAGATGGAACCCGCTGCATATTACAAGGAACATTTTCCGCATCTCCACACCAGCGATCAGACAATATTTGGACAGATTCTCACGGACAGCAACATCATCGAAAGCTATAAAAGGAAGGCATCCGGCGACGATAAGGCTGACGCGTCTATTAATGCGATAGCGGAGCGAGCGATAAACGGCGATAATGTTGCGCGAAGCATCATTGAAGAATGTTCTTCACTTCTCAGTATTCTCAGCATCAATCTCATTAACATGCTGAACCCGGAGCTTATCATCATAGGCGGGAAACTTTCCCAAAGTTCTCCCAGCGTGATCGATTTGGTCCGGACAAAAATCCACAGAGATATTTTATCCGTTCCTGCCGAGGCAGTTCAGGTAAAAGCTGCGTCTCTCGGCGAAGAAGCCGTGGCGCTCGGAGCAGCCAGCCTGGTCCTCTATGAAATGTTCGAACCGCTCCATTCTCTCTCCCTTGACGCTGCACGAAGCAAATCTCTCAAAAGAGAAGCAATGGAAGCGTAGTCCAGTTTACCCTCGGTCTAAATTTCCCTCCCCTCTCACAAGCCACCCAGGATAAGCTCCTTTCATTACTGATCCTTCCATCCTTTATTAATTTTTCAATCAGAGGAAAAAAGTACTTGACAAAGCAGGAAGAAAGCCATATACTCTCATTAATTTGTTGTATAAACAAACTAATTAAACTCATTTTTTTGCCACTTAAGCTATTAAATGAAGTATAATTAATTTGTATAAACGATGAATTAATTTTCCTTCCGGTCCACTCGTAAAATGAAAAAGCGCTATAACCAGATCACTAGCATCAATCCCAAGGTCGGGCGCAATATCAATAGAGCGATCATTCTCAATGCTATCCGCGAAAAGCAACCAATCTCCCGAACGAAGATCTCTGAAATTACCGGACTGAACAAGAGCACGGTTTCCAATATTGTAACAACTCTTCTTGGTGAAGACCTCGTCAGAGAAGAGGTGGCAAAAAACCGGGAGGTTGGGAGAAATCCGGTCGACCTGAGCATCAAGCGCGAAAAAAATTTTGTCGGCGCGATCTATATCGACTCAGTCGATACCATGCTCGCCATCGTCGACATCGACGGGACGATCGTCAAAAAAGTTACCGTCAAGACCGAATCGGCAAACCCGCGGACGTTCATTCCGGCATGCCTCGACACGTTGAAGAAGATGCATTCGAACCATACAACATTTTTGAAACAGATCGGGATCTCGATCGCCGGAATTGTTGATTCCGCTCACTCCCGCGTCGTCTATTCATCGAACCTTGGCTGGCAGGACATCGACGTCGGTTCGATCATTCAGGAAAACAATCCCGAGATCGAGATCGTCACTGTCGAGAACGACGCGAAAGCATCCGCTCTCGCAGAGCTGGTACTCGGCAGGCACAAAATACCATCCTCTAACTTCATCTTCCTTTCGATCGGACCCGGCATCGGTGCGGGGATCGTGATCGATAACCATATTCTCAGCGGCAACTCTCACGCAGCGGGAGAATACGGGCACATGACCCTCGTCGAAGGAGGAGAACCGTGCACATGCGGCAACAAGGGATGTTGGGAAGTTTACGCTTCGGACCGTGCAACAATGCGGTACTTTTCGCGCCTTACATCACAGCGCGACAGCAATGTCGACACAGAGAGCCTGATCGATCGAGCGCTCGAAGGTGATAAAAATGCCGTCGAGGCTTTTAGAAAATCTGCGGAGTATTTGGGGTTGGGGATCGCCGGCATCATCCGAACCATCGACCCGCAAAGTATCATCATCGGGGGGTCGATCGTAAGGGCGTGGAAGATTATTTACCCCGTCATTATGGACACGGTGTATCAGCGGGGATTTTTCGGAAAACAGCGTAACACATTAATTCTCCCCACTTCGCTGACCGACAGCCCTCCGTTGCTCGGCGCAGCGGCTCTTTCAATACGCAAGATATTTACCGATTATCGCATCGTTCTTTAAACGAAAAAAGGTCTATGCAGAATCAAAGATACACAATAGGCGTCGATGTTGGCGGGACAAACACCTCCGTTGGCATAGTCGATCATACCGAAACTCTTCTTATCACATCGAGCAGTTTCGCCACGAAGAAAGAAAGCACTGCTGAACGGTTCATCGATATGCTGGCGTCGACAATCAAAGATCTTTCGGAAAAAGCAGTGCCCGGACAAAAGCTTCGAGGCATCGCAGTTGCCGCTCCCGCAGCTGTTCGGCACATGGGAACGATTCAGAGCCCCGCGAACCTCAACTGGGGAACGATCGATATCGTCAGCATGCTGAAAAAGTATTATGACATTCCTGTCGCGGTGATGAACGACAGCAACGCCACGGCGTTGGGCGAGATGAAATCGGGGCTCGCGCGAGGGGTGAAGAATTTTATCGTCGTCACTATGGGGACGGGGCTCGGGTCGGGCATCGTTGTGGACGGACGGCTTCTCTACGGGGAACATGGAGTCGCGGGTGAGTTGGGGCACACCACGGTGAAACCGGGGGGACGCATGTGCGGTTGCAACAGGAGGGGATGCGCAGAAACCTACGTTTCCGCCACGGGCATCAGGAGGACGGTGTTCGAGTTGTTGGCAAATTCCACGGAGCACTCGGAGCTCCGTGAGATATCGTTCAGTCAGCTCACCGCCGGCAAAATTCACGCCCTCGCACTCCAGGGCGACCCTCTCGCGATATCGGCGTTCGACATCACCGGCGATATTTTAGGCCGAACTTTGGCGAACGCCGTTGCTCTGTTCGACCCGGCAAAGATCATTTTATCCGGCGGACTCATGAATGCCGGAGATCTTCTGCTTGCGCCGACGGTGAAATCTTTCAACGAAAATGTCCTCGATATCCACAAGAACAGGGTTGACATAGTACGGTCCCAATTAAAGGACGGCGAAGCCGCGATCATCGGGGCATGTTCCCTGTTCGACGATGTCGTTCCGCCGACTCATCGCGAGTCCACGGGAAAACATCAGGCCCATTCGGAGAGCGCAGTCTTGAAAGCTCAGGAGTGACTTGCAGGATCATGGTTTGCACAGTGACAGCATAACAGTGAAAAGAATCAAACTCTTATTTACGACGATTTCGTTATTGAAGGAGAAGAGCATGCGCACATGCATCTTTCTTATTTCGATTGTCCTGGCATATTCGCTGCAGAGCGTTGATGCGTTCGCCTCGACAAATGCAACTATCACTGGGATCGTAAAAGACGCTCAAACCGGCGACCCGCTTCCCGGCGCGACCGTCATCCTGAAAGGAACCAGCCTGGGCGCATCGACCGACGTCGACGGGAAATACTCGATCCAGAATGTCGCTCCGGGCTCGTACGTCATTCGCGCGATGTATATCGGCTACAGTCCATCGGAGAGCGATATTCAATTGCAGGGCGGAGAACAGGTCAAGAAGGATTTCTCGCTGGAGGCAGTCGGGGTCCAAGGCGAGACCGTTACGATCACCGCTCAGGCAGCGGGTCAGAACCAGGCCATCAACGAACAACTTATCGCTCCGCAGATCGTCAACGTCGTGTCCGCCGCGCGAATTCAGGAGTTGCCCGATGCGAATGCGGCCGAATCGATCGCACGGTTGCCGGGCGTGTCTGTTCTCAGGAATGGCGGCGAAGCGGACGAAGTTGTCATCCGCGGGATGCAGCCGAAATACAACAATATCACGATCGACGGAATTCGGATGTCCTCGTCCAATTCAAACGACCGAAGCGCAGACCTGAGCATGATCTCTTCCAATATGCTTGAAGGCATCGAAGTCTCGAAGACCGTCACCCCCGACCAGGACGCGGATGTTCTGGGCGGCACTGTGAACTTTAAGATGAAAGAAGCGGGTGCGGATAAGCAAGGTCTTGGCTTCAGCCTTCTTGGTCAGGGGGGCTATAACGGTTTGTCCGACGCGCCGAACAGGTATAATAATTATAAGTACGTCGCAAGCGTGGAGGGAAGGTTCTTCGACGACCGAAGCTTTGGCGTGTTCGCCCAGGCAGACTTGGAGAGACGGAATTTGACTGCAAACGACCTCAACGTAAGCTACAGTCAATTGAACAACAATCATGTGGATTATGAGACCGACGCGATCGGCATCAACGATATTCCGCGAGATAGAAAAAGAAACAACGGAGCGATCGTGATGGATTACAACCTGCCCCAGGGAAAGATCAATCTCTCGAACTTCTTCAGCACCGGGACGACGGATATTCAAAATCGCGGCGAATCGTTCAACATTCAGAGCAGCCTTCACCAATATACTCTCACAGATTCCACGAGCACGTTGAATATGATCACGAACGCCCTCGACGTGGAGCAACAGGTATCGATCTTCCATGTCGACCTGAAACTTTCTCACTCGTACTCGGAAACGAATGATCCAAACGACTGGACGGTCACGTTCCAGGAAGCGCCGGCCGGCAACGGATCACAAACGCTGAATCAACTTTATTTTCAAAAGGCGAACCTGGACCCACGTCAAGTTCTCAACGGGCTGAGGATCGATACGAGCGCCACCTTCCTCAACAGCTTGGTCAACAACAGCAGTTTTTCGCGCGAACGCGCATTAACGGCCTCGTTAGACCTGGAAACCCCGATAAATTTTTCCGATAACGTTTCTGCAGTAATAAAATTCGGAGGAAAATACCGTCATCAGACACGATCGTCTTATATCGATCAGTACACCGGGCAAGGGTTGCAATTGCAGAGCGCTCCGTTCGTCGATAGCTTGCTTGCCTCTCATTTTCCGTCGACGCGCATGTATGCTGGAGGGGGCAATACACATATCCCGATCCTGCCTTTCGTCGACCCGACGTTCAGCTACGGAAAATTCCTGAACGGCGATTACTCGATGTCGATGCCCCTCAATGTGGGGATGCTGTCCGAGATGGCCGACTTTTTGAAGAGCTACGCAGGGTATCTTGCTCAACAAAACAACCTTTCCTATTTCCACGACGACTTCAACTCTACGACGAATAACTATTCAGGGTACGAAAACCTCAGCGCTACGTACGTCATGGCGACCCTCAGCGTCGGACCGGACATCACGATCATTCCAGGCGTGCGGTATCAAGACCTGCAAACGACGTATACCGCGGCCAGGGGCCAGGAAGACACACACTCCCTCCTCGGCGGGCACTACAATCATTACGACACAACGCTCACCGTCGACCATCCGTACTGGCTGCCCGATATCAACGTTCGGTATAAACCGCTCTCGTGGTTCGACGTGCGTCTTTCCTACACGAATACGATCGCGTATCCCGACTATAACGCTATCATACCGCGCATCGACATTACGAGCGGCGTCATACAATGGAACAACTATCAGCTCGTCCCATCGCGTTCCAAAAACTACGACGCCTATGTTTCCTTCTTCGACAACTCTATCGGATTACTTACGGTCGGAGGGTTTTTGAAACAGATCGATAACCTCATTTACTCCTGGAACCAGTACGTCTCCGGAGCAAATGCATCGCCGTATTATCCGCCAGGCATTTCAGTGATTCCTTCGACCGGCGTGTACGAGCTGCAGACATTCGTGAACGATCCTTATAGAGTGAACAACTATGGGATGGAATTCGACTGGCAGACGCATTTCTGGTATCTCCCGCATCCCTTCGACGGGCTCGTGTTCAACGCGAACTACACGCACATCTTCTCCAAGGCGCAGTATCAATACACGGATACGCGCAAAGTAGGGAGGGCGGTCGTTTATGTCGACACGTCGTTTACCGATCGGCTTCTCGACCAGCCGGACGACATTGTCAATCTATCCATAGGGTACGACTACAAAAAATTCTCCGTCCGTGTGTCCATGTTGTATCAAGGGAATAACTTCACCGGACCCGTCTACTGGGATCAACTCCGCACATCGACGGCCTCATATACGCGTTGGGATATTGCCGTGAAGCAGGAATTGCCTTGGTTCAATCTTCAATTGTACGCGGACGTCAACAACGTCAACAACGTCAGCGATATCAGCGTCATTCATGCAGCGACCGGCGTGCCCCAAGTGCAAGAGACGTACGGCTTAACGGGAGATCTCGGGCTTCGGTGGAGCCTCTGATCGGCGCAACAACAGTGTGAGCAACATTTTCAGGATAATTAAATCACAGGTTGATATATTCATCATTTACTCAACGGAGTGCTGAAGGAGGTGAACAGCCGGCTAACTAAAAAGTACAGAGGTAAAACCATTTTTATTATCTAAGGTATATAGAATGAAAATGGAGGAGTAAAATCATATACCTAACCATTGCAAGGAGGACTACAATGAAACAGCTATTCACTGTTACGCTTTTTGCCGCGATGCTTGCGTTTTTTGTGACGCCGCATCAGACATTTGCGGCAAGCGACACGCTGGTGGTGTACGCCACAAAGGCAGACCATTCGGCAAACACGCTCGATGTTGTTTTCAAGAACGACACCCTGGCCAACGGTAACCAGGCCCATGGGACGTATTTGCTCGTTTCGCGCGATACGACCTATTTATTCGACGGAACTATCTCCGTAAAGTCGAGCATCTCCGTTGTCGGAGTTCTTGGCAGCGACGGAAGGCCGCCGTGCATTCAGCCGGACGTTCTTGGAGATAATTCTGTGCCCGGTCTATTGTTCTCCCTCAACGGGAATCACACGACAGGGAAATTTTCAAACCTTTACCTACTCGGAATTGCCGTCAATAATACGGTCAATTATGGGTCGGGCCAGGCCATTCAAATATCGGCAGACACTTTGACCTTGTGGGTCAATAATGTCATTTTTGAGCAATGGTCGCAGTTTGCGATCGGGTATGCGGGCAACTGGGACAAATTCTTCATTACGAACTGCAAGTTCAGAAACATGACGACGCTCCCGAACCAGTACTATGTGGGCGAAGTCCTTCGTAACGAAAATTATCTCGGATCGTTCAGGACCGACACGACAATCTTACGGTACAACACAATGCTCTGCGTCAGCGGATATGCTACTGCCGCGACGGGCGGAATTGTGTCATACTATGAATTTTCGCACAACGATGTAGTATGGACGTTCAAGAATCCATTCTTCCTCGACAGAATGGTGAATGCCAAATTCGATAATAATATTTTCTACGGTGCATACACAGGCGGCGACGCCGTGTTTGAATATACCGGCGGCTGGGATTCGTTCACTGCCTCGCAGCTTCCTGCCATCATCGCGATGGGACCGCTCGACTCATTAACGGCCGCACGCCTTCTTGGACATGCTTCGACAGGTCCCGGAGATCCCGCTGCGGAGTTGCTGAGAAAAGTGGAAGTCAAAAATAACGATTATTTTTGGCCTGCAGCCCTTACAAGCTTCTATACTGCATGGGATGACACGGCTCATGTCGATTCCATCATCACGCCGGTCTGGATGACGAATCAATCTGTTGCCATGTTTAACAGCAGTGCAACCCCCGGGTTTGTGCAATCGGGTAATGTCAATATTGATCCCGGGTTTGGAGCAACTATTCCAGGAGTATTGAATTCTTCGAGTAATGCAAACGGTGTCGGCCTCTTGAACTGGTTCACAGCAGTACGTGCAGGAACCGGTACGACAGAAACCTACGGCTATAAGTTGACCCAAGTGACTACTGCAGCGAACTGGGTTCCGACATGGCCGCTTCCGGAAACTGTCGACTTGAAAGCCACCGCCTCACTGACAAGCACCGACGGAAGGCCGGTCGGCGATCCATATTGGACTACCGGAACGACGAGCGGTGTTGCTAACGGCTCTGCCGTAACGCCCAAATCGTTCACGCTCTCCGAAGCGTATCCGAACCCCTTCAACCCGAGCACGAACGTCCAGTACACGCTGTCGAATGCGGGCGTCACCAGCTTGAAGGTCTATAACGTTCTCGGCCAGCTTGTAAAGACGGTCGTGGATAATGTACATCAAGACGCAGGAACGTACACCGTTCGTGTCGATATGTCGACCGAGACCAGCGGCGTATACTTCTACACTCTTGAGCAGGGTGCAAACCGCCTTGTCCACAAAATGATGTTGTTAAAGTAATCGCCTTCTCCTAACGCATCATCGCGGGGGGCTTCTGTTCCGGGCCCCCCGTGATTGCGTTCAAGAGACGTTCGCTTTCTGTAATGTGAGATGGCAATGATTCTTTAAGCAGAATGGCGCTGCCGGCGAAGCCGCAGTGTCATTCTGGTCAAAGATTAAATAGGCCTGCCAGAGTGGACCCTTCCTTAAAGCGGACTCTAATGAAAACGCTAACATGAAACTTGCTAATCGTTTGTATTCCCGGAGTTTGCTTTTGTTACTTATCGCGCTTTCGACAAGCGCATACGGGCAATATCGCGTCGTCGGATACTATCCTATGTGGGAGCGGACAACCCTGGCTGCCGCTGCCGTTCGATATGATATCCTGACATGCATCAACCATGCGTTTGCGTGGCCAAACACGGACGGGAGCATTGCTTCCGACGACAATGTCGTCGATACTGCTATTATCAACACGACGCATCGCAACGGGCGTAAGATACTTCTTTCATTCGGTGGAGCGGGAACAACGCAGACGAACAATTTTGCAGTCGTCACGTCGGATTCGTCTTTGCGGAAGACATTTATCGCCAACATCGTTTCGCGATTGGCGGCTTATCATTATGACGGCGCGGACCTCGATTGGGAGGGGCCGTCAACCGTCGCTCAGAAAAATAACGAAGTGGCTTTTGTCCGCGATCTGCGCGCGGCTTTTCACAGCGCCGATTCGACTTGGCTCATCACGATGGCCATTGGCGCGTCGGATTGGTCCGGTCAATGGAGAGATTTTACGACGCTTAAAACCTATGTCGATTGGTTCAATGCGATGGAATACGATTTCCACGGCAGCTGGAGCGCCGTTGCCGGACACAACGCGCCTTTGAACATTGGGACAGACCCTAACACCGATAACGATTCGTACTCGATCGTACAGAGCGTTCAATACCTTGCCGGAACGCGCGCAATACCAAAGAGCCAACTTGTACTCGGCCTTCCTTTTTATGGAAAATTATTCGGCACCGCAGCGCTCTATACGCCGTACGTTGGCGAACAAGACCTTGCATACCGCGACATTTTGACGACACTCCAGAGCGGGAATTGGACCTATATATGGGATCCCGGTTCCAACGCCCCCTATTATATGTCAGCGCTCCCGCCAAAGCTTATCACGCTCGACGACTCAGCTTCGATTGCGGTCAAATGCCAATATGCCAGAACCCAGGGATTATCTGGCGTAATGATTTGGGAAATTAGTCAAGACGTCATCGGACGCAATCAGCCTCTTCTCGATGTCGTCGGCACTCAGATGACGACGACGGAGGTTGCGTCGGGATCCCGGACACTCGACGTTCCGTCGGGGTTTGTTCTTTACGATAACTACCCGAACCCGTTCAATCCATCGACGACGATCTCATATTTCCTCCCGTCTGCAGAACGGGTGCAATTGTCGGTCTATGACGTTCTTGGAAGAGAAGTACGACGGCTCGCCGAAGGCTATCAGACCGCCGGGTTCCACAAATATGTGTTCGATGGAGGTGAGTTGGCCACAGGAGTCTATATTTATCGGATCAGCGCCGAACATTTTTATGCAGTGAAAAAAATGGCGCTTGTCAAGTGAGATGACGCAAAAGAACGAAATATCTTCCGGGATAAAAGAAACCGCAAGGCACCCTGCCTTATGGGTCCCGACGCTTTACACCGCCGAAGGATTGCCTTTTGTCGTGGTGAACGTCGTCTCTGTTTTGATGTACAAGAGCATGGGGAAGAGCGACGCCGAGATAGCGTTTTTTACCACGCTCGTTGCGTTGCCGTGGATGCTGAAGCCGGTGTGGGGACCCGTGCTCGAGATGTTCAAAACAAAAAAATATTTTGTGGTGGCGACGCAGTTCGTCGGAGGGATTTCGTTTGGAATGCTTGCGTTATCGCTGCAACTTTCAAGCTTCTTTCAGTGGTCGCTCGTCATTTTCGGCATCATTGCGTTCACTTTTGCGACGCACGATATCGCCGCGGACGGAGTGTACGTCAACGTCCTGACGGACAAGCTGCAAGCGCAATATGTCGGATGGCAGGGCGCGTTCTATAATGTCGGCAAGATACTTTCGCAGGGAGTGTTCGTCATCATCGCCGGCAAGCTCGAGAAAAGCTTGGGCATCGTTCCGGCCTGGTCGATCGTCATGAGTATGTTCGGCGCCATCCTCCTTGCTCTGAGTCTTTACCATGCAAAGTTCCTCCCGTCGGGAGGGTTGTCGGGCAACGTGACGTCGGTCCGCGAGGCGTTCGCCACGTTTGCGGACGTCGTGAAGACTTTCTTTGAGAAAAAATATATATGGTGGGGGATCATTTTTTTAGTCCTCTATAGATTCGCCGAAGGCCAGGCGATCAAAATTGTACCGCTCTTTATGCGCGCCGCGCGAGATCACGGAGGTCTCGGACTTTCCACCGAAGACATCGGTTTGCTGTACGGATTTTTCCCGCCTCTTGCGTTCATCCTCGGCTCGGTGCTCTCCGGCTATTTTACGGCCAACCGAGGACTGAGAAAATCTCTCTTTATCCTCTGCGCGTTCTTCAACATCCCCTTCGCGGTCTATACGTTTCTTGCCATCGCTCAGCCCTCGAGCTTCTACGTCATCGAGGCCGCTGTGGTGTTCGAGTACTTCGGCTACGGGTTCGGCTTTATCGGATTGACGCTGTTTATGATGCAGCAGATCGCTCCCGGCAAATACAAGATGGCGCATTATGCGTTCGCGACGGCGTTGATGGCGCTTGGGTTCAACATTCCGTCGATGGTGAGCGGCTTCGTCAGCGATTTTCTCGGGTACAGAGATTTTTTCATCTGGGTGATCATCGCGACAATTCCGTCCTTCCTTGCAACGTGGTTTGTCCCTTTTCGTGAGATTCCAGAAACGCGAGAGCAGAATTTATGAAAGTGAACGTGAGCCGGCAATTTTATTTTTTGCCAATTCTGATCATCCTTCTTTTCTCAGGCAGTATGGGCCAACAGAAGGATATTGTCGGATATTTTCCGTCGTGGAAATGGCGATACAAGAATTCCCTCATGACGTACGATAAGATCCCCTTCAAAAAACTGACGATCATCGATTATGCTTTTTGGCACCCCCTTACGGACGGGACCATCGCAGCGATCAATCCGAAAGGAGACAGCCTCAACTTGATCGGCGACGGAAGCAAGGAAATGCTCGTGCAGGTCGCGCACGATAATAACGTGAAGGTCATGCTATCGGTGGGCGGCTGGGAGGATTCCAATAATTTTCCGACGGTGGCTTCGACCGCGCCGCTCCGCACGACGTTCGCGCATGCATGCATCGATGCGATAAGAAAATTTAGTTTCGACGGAATTGACATCGATTGGGAATACCCCGGTTATACCGACCACAACGGAACGCCCGCAGACAAGATCAATTGCACGCTGCTCCTGAGCGTTCTCAAAGACAGTCTCGACGCCTACGGGAAAGAGGCCGGAAGAAAGATGCTTCTTTCCGCCGCTCTTCCCGCATCCGCGGAACACTTGACCGGCTTTGAGATCGACAAATTGATACCCGTTCTCGACATGTTCAATATTATGACCTACGACTACAATGGGTCGTGGTCGTCTCTCAGCGGTCACAATTCTCCTCTCTACGCTTCAACGCCGGAAGACACCCTTCACAATATCGATGCGTCGTTCAAACTGTTCACCGATCAGCTTCATGTCCCCGCATCGAAGATCAATCTTGGCGTTCCGTTTTACGGCCATTCTTTCGCTCAATGTACATCCTTGAACGCGCACTATCGGGGGAGTGACACGACTCTTTTCCCCGATGACGGCCTTTGCTACTATGACATCGTTCCTTACCTCGGCAAGTACCGCCATTGGGATGAGAGAGCGAAGGTGCCGTATCTTATCATTCCTGACGCAAACACGCTCGTATCGTTCGATGACGAAGAATCCGTCGCACTCAAAGCTCAATATGTCCTCGACCACACTGCACGCGGTGTTATCATTTGGGAAATAACGGGCGACTATATGCCGAACGGGAAGACGCCGCTTCTGGACGTTCTCAACGAAAAGCTCGCATCTTCCCGCACTTCATACTAAGAAGGACTACCATGCAATACGGTTTTTTTGACGATGAACATCATGAGTATGTGATCGAACGTCCCGACGTCCCCGTTTCGTGGACGAACTACCTTGGCGTAAAAGATCTCTGCACGGTCATTTCTCACAACGCAGGCGGATACTCGTTTTACAAGACGGCGGAGAATCACCGGATTACCCGCTTTCGTCAAAACGGCGTCCCGCTGGACAGGCCGGGCCACTACGTCTATCTTCGCGATGACGAAACCGGAGAATTCTGGTCCCTCTCGTGGCAGCCCGTGGGGAAGGATCTCTCGAAAGCGCGCTACCAGTGCCGGCACGGTCTCTCATACTCGAAGTTCATCAGCGAGTATAAGGGGGTCCATGCGGAGCAAACATTGTTTATTCCCGTTGCGGACGATGTCGAGCTGTGGGATGTGAAGATAAAGAACAACAACGGCAAGCCGAGAAAGCTGAGCGTCTTTTCGTACGTCGAATTCTCGTTCCATCACATTGAGATCGATAACCAAAATTTGCAGATGTCGCTGTACGCGAGCGGCTCGAGTTTCAGCGACGGCATCATCGAATACGATTTTTTCTATGAGCCATGGACGTACCATTATTTTACCTCCAACATTTACCCTGACGGTTACGACTGTGTCCGGGATCGTTTCCTCGGCGCCTACAGAACCGAAACGAATCCTCTCGCCGTTGAAAAAGGAGAATGTAGCGGAAGCTCAGAGCTCGGAGGCAACCACTGCGGCGCCCTTCACAAAAAAGTGACGCTTGCCCCCGGCGAGGAGACGCGATTGATCTTTATGCTGGGGCCGGGTTCACGCGATACCGGACGGGAGATGCGCGCGAAATATGCCAACTTCAAAAATGTGGACGATGCGTTCAACGAACTCGCGACGTATTGGAGACGAAAGCAATCGATCTTCAAATGCGCGACGCCGAGCAAGGGCATGAATACGATGATCAATACCTGGACGTTGTTCCAGGCCGAGACATGCGTCGTCTGGTCCCGTTTTGCGTCATTTGTCGAGGTGGGCGGCCGCACGGGACTCGGATACCGTGACACATCGCAGGACGTGATGGCGGTCCCTCACTCGAACCCGGACAAGGTGAAGGAACGGATCGTGGAATTGCTTCATGGGCAGGTGAGCAAAGGCTACGGCCTCCATCTTTTCGACCCGGAGGTCTTCAAGCCGCACGATGAAAAATTGCCCGGAGTCAAACTCCCGACCGTAGTTCCGACCCCGAATGCGTCCGATATTATTCACGGCATGGAAGACGTGTGTTCGGACGATGCGCTATGGATCATTGCGTCGATCTGTGAATACGTCAAAGAAACTGGAGAAGACCGATTCTTCGACCATGCAGTACCCTTCGCAGACGGAGGCGAGGCGACGGTCTATGAACACATGAAACGTTCGCTCGATTTCACGACGGAGCAAACCGCTCCAAACGGCATCTGCCTCGGTTTGCGAGCCGATTGGAACGATTGTCTCAATCTTGGCGGGGGACAGAGCGCGATGGTCTCGTTTATGCACTACTGGGCGTTGAAAGAATTCATCGAGGCGGCAGAGCATCTCGGGCGCGCGGACGATGCAAAAAAATACGCCGCAATTGCAGAACGGGTTCGCGCCGCATGCGAGAGAGAGTTGTGGGACGGCGAATGGTACATCCGCGGGATCACCAAAAAGGGGATCAAGATCGGGACGCGCGATAACGAAGAAGGAAAAATTTTTCTTGAGAGCAACAGTTGGGCGGTTCTTTCCGGCGCTGCGTCGAAGGAGCGAGGGGCCAAATGCATGGACGCCGTTCACCGGCATCTCGCATCCCCGTACGGAATCCATTTATGCTGGCCGACCTATTCCGAGCCGAACGACGATATCGGCTACCTGACGCGCGTCTACAAAGGCATCAAAGAGAACGGGGCGATCTTCAGTCATCCGAACCCGTGGGCGATGATCGCCGAATGTAAACTGGGAAGGGGGACTTTGGCAATGAAACTCTACGACGCGCTCCTTCCGTATCATCAAAACGATAACATCGAAGTGCGCGAGGCCGAGCCGTATTCATACTGCCAGTTCATCATGGGAAAAGATCACACGGCGTACGGCCGGGCGCGCCACCCATGGTTGACGGGGAGCGGGGGATGGAATTATATCACGGCGACAAAATGGATCCTTGGAATCCGGCCGCAGTATGCCGGTTTGCTCATCGACCCATGCATCCCGAGTACATGGAAAGGTTTCGATGTAGAAAGAAAGTGGCGCGGAGCGACGTACAAGATCGCGGTGAAGAATCCTAAGGGAATAGAAAAAGGGGTCGCCTCAATTACCGTAGACGGCGCCGAAGTGAAAGGCCTCATTCCGCCTCAAAAAGTCGGATCGATCCATGAAATACTTGTAACGATGGGATGACGACCATCCGTCTAAGTTCTTCATAAAGGAAAATCAAAATGCAGTACACGGTTTACGACGGTACTTCGTCGGTCGAGAGAGCCGAGCTGAACAAAAGCGGCAGAGCGCTGCGGTATCCCCCGACGGAAAAGATAGACATCATTGAAGTGAACAATTTCCCGTTGCTCGGGAAGTTGACGGCGTTCCGTTTTATCGAATGGGTGACGAAAAATCCCGGCGGCGTTATCTCTCTCCCAACGGGAAAGACCCCGGAACATTTTATTAAATGGGTAAGCCGTATTCTGGAACGATGGGACACCAAGGAGATCCAGTTAATCCTCGCGGACTACGGCATCGACGGTTCGAAACGGCCCGACATGAAGAGTCTGTCGTTTGTCCAGATCGACGAATTCTATCCGATGGATTCGGGGCAGCACAACAGCTTTAATTACTACGTCCGCAAGTATTACATAGACGGGTTCGGTCTTTCGCCGGAGAAGGCCGTGCTCATCGATTCGACGCGACTAGGAGTCCCTGACGGAAAATCGATGCAGGAGATCTTTCCCGACGGCGTTGTCGACCTGTCGCTTCGCGTCCGGCAGACCCGCACGGAATTAGAAAGCCTTCAGCGCGATACGATCAACCGCGTCGATTGGTTTTGCATGGAGTACGAACACAAGATACGCGACCTCGGCGGCATCGGATTCTTTCTTGGAGGGATCGGCCCCGACGGGCATATTGCGTTCAACGTGAGGGGTTCGAGTTTCTATTCGGTGACCCGTTTGACCGGGACAAACTACGAAACGCAGGCGGCCGCGGCGACAGACCTCGGCGGGATCGAGATCTCCCGCAGCCGTCTCGTCATCACGATCGGCCTTGCGACGATCACCGCGAACGATTCGGCGACGGCGATCATCATTGCCGCCGGAGATGCGAAAGCGGCCATTGTCCGCGAAGCGGTCGAAGAGCGGAAGAACCCGAAGAATCCGGCCTCGGCTTTACAGGATCTGCGTTACGCGCGATTCTATTTGACGAAAGGGGCCTCGAGTTTGCTTGAGGAACGGCGCTTCATCGATTTTTGCGCGCTCCCGTCGTTCGATAATTTCCACAGGGACAATGCCATCATCTCCCTTGCGATCCGGAAGAAAAAGATGCTCCGCGAATTGACCGACGAGGAGTGCAGGGCCGATAAATTTGCGAACGAATTGCTCACCCGTCTCAAGAGAAATTGCAAAGAGGTCGCCGCCGAGGTTCAGCAGTCGCTGGAATCCAAGATCGCGAAGGGCTTGGAGCCGTTGTCGAAGACCGTGTTCCTTCACACTGAACCCCATCACGACGACATTACGCTCGGCTACCTTTCGTATCTGTACCATCTTGTTCGCGATCCGACCAACGAACACTATTTCGCGAACATGACCTCCGGGTTCACTGCAGTATCGAATCATTATTATCATTCCGTCATCCGAAAACTGAAACAAAGGATCGAGTCGCCATCGTTTGCAGAGCTTCTCCATGCGGGATATTTCAAACCGTCGAATCAGACAAAACGAGAAGAAGAAGTCTATATGTTTCTCGACGGAGTTGCAGCGAAAGCTGAGGAAGCGAAAGACGAGGCAGAGGTGCGAAGAGTGTTGAGGAACCTTGTCGAAGTCTACTCGACGGACGATATTACGATCCTCAAAGAAAAAATTGCGGGACTCGACCGTTACTTCCGGCAACAGTACCCGGGAGCGAAGGACCCGTCCGACGTGCAACTCCTTAAAGGAATGTTACGCGAATGGGAGGTCGAGCTTCTGTGGGCCTATTTCGGAACGAAACCGTCCTCGATATTTCCGTTGAGGTTGGGATTTTATCAGGGAGATATTTTCTCCGAAGAGCCGCAGGTCGACCGCGACGTTGTCCCCATTCTCGGACTTATCCGGAAGCTTAAACCAAATGTCATTACGGTCGCCTTCGACCCCGAAGGAAGCGGTCCCGACACTCATTATAAGGTGTTACAAGCAACGGCTGAAGCTATTCGTCTTTACGAAAAAGAAAGCGGCGATTCAAAGCTTAAAATTTGGGGGTACCGGAATATTTGGTACAGATTCATGCCCGCGGAGGCGGACATTATGATCCCCGTTTCTCTCAACACCTTGTCACTCCTGCACACGTCGTTCATGAATTGTTTCGGTTCACAGAGTGCAGCGTCGTTTCCGAGCTACGAGTACGACGGACCGTTTTCGGAGCTTGCTCAGAAGATCCAAGTGCAGCAATACGGCATGATCCGGACGTGTCTTGGAAAAGAATTCTTTCAGCAAAATGTGCATCCCAGATTGCGCGGGGCTCGCGGAATGATCTTTCTGAAAGAAATGTCGCTGCCGCAGTTCTATGAAAAGGTACGGCAACTGAGAAAAATGACTGAAGCAAAACAATAAATGCCAAGGTCTCAGGACATTAGCTTTTCAGTTTCGGTTCGATGTTAGTTTAAGTCCCTCCTCATGAGAAGATCCGGGGACGGCGGATCGTTGCCGCATCCCCGTAATCTGACACCAAGAGAAGCGCCCTCTCAAATCTCTTCCTCGTCACTACCACTCTCTACTTTAATCCGCGCTTCGTATTTTTTTGCGAAATTTGGATTAAATGAACGCTAAGCAAAATATTCTTGACATTCCAAACGAAAAGCATTATATCAAATATAATAAATATACTAATTAAGCCTACCAGTGTAATCCTATCCTCACAGTCGCATCCTTGTGAAGGATGTCAGATATTCTTTCGGGTGTGCGGAACATGCAGGTAAAAATTAGGCCTCATCGGGAAATGTCACACCGGCGGAAGAAATGAAAGCTGAAAAGCGAAGCCTTCAACTCTTTTTTTGTGTCGCCGCGTTGATTTTTCTCAGCGAAAATTGTTTCAGCCAGAACCGCGTTGTCATCGGGGGGAGGGTGGTCGACGCAGCCGGAGGAGCCCCGCTGTGGGGCGTCAACGTAAGAGTCAAAGGAACGGCACTTGGCGCATCGACGAACGATAAGGGAAACTTTGAAATTTCGAATATCTCTCCGGGGACGTACACGCTTATCTTCAGCTACGTCGGTTACTCGACCGTGGAACGCGAAGTGAAGGCGGACGCCAACACGACGCCGAACGTCGAGGTGAGTCTCAGTGAATCGGTCATCACCGGCCAGGAGGTCGTCATCACCGCTCAAATGAAGGGCCAACAAGCGGCGATGAATCAGCAAATCACTTCGAACTCCATCGTCAACGTATTGTCGCAGGATCGTATCAGAGAATTGCCGGACCAGAACGCGGCGGAAGCGATCTCGCGCCTTCCCGGAATCTCCGTCGAGCGCGACGGCGGGGAAGCTGAAAAAGTGATCATTCACGGCCTCGACCCAAAGTACAGCAACATCACCATCAACGGCGAAAAAATTCCTTCGACCGACCTTGAAGATCGCTCGGTTGACCTGAGCTCGATCTCGTCGGACATGCTTGCCGGAGTGGAGGTGTACAAATCGCCGACGCCGGACAGAGACGGCGATGCCATCGGGGGAACAGTCAACTTTGCGATGAAGAAGGCCGGCGACGATCCTTCAATGGACATGAGAATGGAAGGAGGATACAACGCCCTCGAACAAGACCATGGCGACTATAAAGGCTCGGTCACTCTCAGCAGAAGGCTGCTCGACAATGCCCTCGGCATGGTCGTCACCGGGAGTGTTCAAAAGGTGAACCGGAGTTCGGACGGGCAGGAAGAAGTGTACTCACTCAGTTATGAGCCGGTCCCCGGCGCGCCGATACCATACAAGATCGACGACATGCGCCTTGTCGATACCAGAGAAATCCGCAAGCGGTACGGCGCGAGCCTCGCCCTCGATTACGACCTCGGCGTCGACAACAGTTTTTTTCTCACCGGTTTTTGGAGCAAGACGGACAGGGATGAAGCGCGGCGAAGACAGCGGTTCAACGTCGAAGAGGCGAGACTGGAGTACGACTATCTTGACCACGATCTTGGCACACAACTGTTTACGCTCAGTTTGAACGGAAACCACCATATCTTGCTTCCCGTCGTAGGGATCTTGGACGTCGACTGGCGCGCATCGATCTCTCAATCGGACCAAAAGAATCCCGGAGAATTATCGGGGCGCTTCTTTCAGTATGGGATCCCGGGCGCTGTCGCCAATGAAGGGCCGTCTAATCTTCCCCCGAGCGTTACGCTCGACCCGAACAACACATCGCTCTATTCGATGACGTATTTAACTGAAAGCGTGGTCGATAAAAATTCGACGTACCAGCTGGATGCCAAAAATAATTTCGCATGGGGGGATTGGCTTTCCGGATATCTGAAGTTCGGCGGCAAGGCCTCTTTGAAAGCGCGCGAACGCAATGTGTCGCAGATCTTGAGCAACACCTCCATTGCGACGAACCTTGGCCTCGCGATCTATAATAATCCGACCGCATTTTACAGGACGTTCCCGCTGACGACGGACGTGAACCACAAAGTGCTGATGAGCGGCTTCCTTTCGAGCGACGATCAGATCGGAGAATTTCTGAACGGGAAATATCCTTCATGGCCCAGCCTCAGCGGTACGGCGCTTCACGATTTCTGGAACAACATGAGATATTATACGTTCCCCTCATCGTCGTTGGCGCCGATATTCGATAATAACCAATCGGACGAGGATGACCAGCTCGCCGCAGGCCAGTCATATTCAGCAGACGAAGGAGTTTATGCAGGATACATCATGGCTGAGTTCAATATCGGGGCGGGGTTCATGATCTTGCCCGGCGTCCGTTATGAAAGAACAGGAACCGACTACAAAACGCTCTTTGGGATGAACGAAACGACCGGCGAAGAGACTCCGAACATTGTCAATGTTCAGGATTCTACGGGAAAAGGGTCTTCGGACGAATGGCTGCCGATGGTGCAAATGCGGCTGAACGTTATGGATGGAGTCGCACTCCGGGCGTCGGCGGCAAAGACACTCTCCCGGCCGAATTTTTATGATTTAGTTCCGTATGAGGAGATCAATGCCTCGAGTTCTCCAAAGACAATTGAAAAGGGAAATCCCTCGTTAAAGGATGTGAGCGCATCCAATTATGACCTTTCGCTCTCGTTTTTCAACGACTACGGTTTGGTGACACTCGGCGGATTCTACAAATCACTCGAGGATGTTTCTTACACGCGGACATCGTACATCTTTTCCGGCACCTATAAGGGCTATGAAATAATTCAGCCGGTCAACGCCGCGGACCCTTCAACGGTCTACGGCGGCGAGATAGAAGTGCAGGCAAACCTCACGCTGCTTCCGAAACCGTTCGACGGGCTCATTGTGTACGGCAACATTGCCCTGATGAAATCGCGCACGCTTTACCCCCGGTTCCAGGTAACGAACCTGGTCACCCCCGTTCCCCCTTTTCTGGTCGTATCCGTTGTCGACACGGTGCGCTCGGCGCCGATGCCCGGTCAAGCGGACAAAACAGGCAACCTTACTCTTGGGTATGAAAGAGGAGGGTTTTCGGGACGGCTGTCATTCGTGTTCCAGGGGAGAAGCCTTGCGGTCGTCGGAACGCGCGCCGAGACGGACGGCTATACCGATCCATACTATCGCTGGGACCTTGCGCTTCAACAGAAAATTTTCGGCGGCATTAGTATTTATTTCAACCTCGACAACATCACGGCAGTCGAAGACCGGTCGAGCAATGAACGTTATGTCACCTTGGAACAATACTACGGACAAACGGCCGAGCTAGGTCTTCGGTATAAATTTTAAGAAAATCAATTTTATTATCCCGGAGGATTCGATGAGGGAAAAGCATTTCAATTCATTTGTTCTCGTCATCGCCATGGCGATATTCATCTCTGCGCCGACAACGTATGCGCAGCGAATAGTAGACGTGCCGGCGGGATACGGCACGCTTCAAGCCGTCCTTAGTGCGGACAGTGCCAACAGAGTGGCGAATAACAATACGATCTACCGTGTCCATCGCGGGAATGCCGACTCGGTGTATTATCTCACCAGCACACTGACGGGATGGGGGACGATGCCGCTGCATATCGAGTCGTCGGGTTCGGGAGACCTTCCGGCATTCATTATGGTGACGCTTTCCGATGGATCCACGATTACCCCGATGATCTCCGCAACGGCGAACCTAACGCTGAAGGGAGTTTTCATCAACGGGCTGAATACGCTCGGCGTGGCGGTCGACCGGGTGATACGGATCCAGAACGACAGCGTTACGGTCAGCATCGATTCTTGTCTTATGAATATGTCGAGTCAATCGTTCATCCGCGTCGACAACAACCATGCCCGGATATATCTCAAGGATTGCCGCGTCTCGAATATCTATTCCGACTGGTCCAACGCCCGCGGCATCGACAACCGCGGCGTCACGATCGACACTCTTTCGATGATCGGCTGCTCATTTTACCGCATAGGATACCGCGTGTACCGCGACGGCGGAGGCATTCTGAGTTATGCGTTCATCGACCACAACACGTTCACTGAGATCGGCAGTTCGATCTTTGGCCTCGGCAGCACGATCAACTTTACGTACATCAACAACCTCGCCGTCAATTGCGAGTTCCTGGGGCAAGGTAAATCGTCCACGGGTCGTCTCATCAGCATGACGGCAATACCCAACAGCGGTCAGAAGGCGTACGTGGCCCATAATGTTTTTTATGCCGACACGACTGCGCTGCATGCGGCGTTCACGACGTCGAGCGATACGACGGTATTCGCTCCGTGGTTTGCAGACACGATCGTGACTTTTATTAACGCTGCGAGCCTTGCATCTACAAATATCTCAAGCCCGGTGACTTTTACCAAAGCTCCGAACGATGTTGCGGGCGCCGTTCAAATAGATTCGATTGCGCGATGGTACTGGCGCAACCCCAACGTCAACACCGGCGACGCATCGATTCTCCGGCTGGATGATTTCAAGGCAGTCGACCTCTCCTACAACGCCGACGCACCGGCGTACACGTTCGGCACGGATGGCAAACCGGCGGGAGCTGCGGAATGGTTCGGTATCGCTATCACTGGTGTGCGAGAGAAAGACCTCGTTCGCGTTCCGGCCGGTTTTTCGCTGGATCAAAACTATCCGAACCCCTTCAACCCGTCTACAGCGATCAGTTATCAGCTACCAGTGAACAGTTTTGTCTCGGTGAAGGTCTATGATGAGATCGGGAAAGAGGTCGCCCGGTTGGTGAGCGGAGAACAATCGGCGGGAACTTATACGGTTCGGTGGAATGCAGCGAACTTCTCAAGCGGCATTTATTTCTACGATCTCAATGCAGGAAGTTACCATGAGGTCAGAAAAATGGTTCTCCTGAAATAAAAAAGATAAAAGAGCAGTTCTCGAAACTATAATTCACGCTTCTTCACAACATATTCGGAGGTTATCACCATGAAACACTTTATACGCTTGGCTCTTGTCGTTCTCGCCTTATTGGCGATGGGGGTGGTGGCTTCGTATGCGCAATCCGTTCCCGCGATCGGAGATTACGGGTCTGTGCAATCTGGAAATTGGAGCGATTCGACAACATGGAAGATTTGGGACGGAACGGGCTGGAATACTGCTCCGCCATCCCAGCAACCGATCGGTTCCAGTTCATCGGTATATGTTTTAACCGGGACAACCGTCACATTTGATAATGTGTTATCAGGGTCCACCAACTGCAAGAATCTCTATGTCCAATCGGGAGCTACTCTTGCTTCCGATGTGACATTGCCGACTGTAACATATCTCAAGATTAATGGGGATACTGTTTGGGTTGACGGTACTGTCGGAAGTGCAACGAACGGCTTTTCATTTGAGACGAGGAATAATGCCGATTTTAAGTTGGGCATCTATGGGAACACCGGAACGATGAATGTAGGTCAGATCAGGCCTAACAGCTCGCAGACCACATCGATGGCGCTTACGTTCGCCCGGAACGTGAACATCAATTATGCCGGCGGCAGCGGGACCGGCGGATCGGGGCTCTACTTTTCCGGAGGACGAGGAACTCAGTCGAATGTCACGATTACAATTAATTCGGGTGTCACGTTGACGTTCGGGACGAACAGCTATTTTGGAATGACGTCAAGCGCCACGACGAATGGAGATGCAAATACAACGATTAATGTCAATGGAGCGCTTAGTCTTTCCGCCGGTAGTTTGACGATTGCGGATAGTGCTGCGTGGACGAGCACGCTTAATGTAGGAGCGACAGGTTCAGTGAGTGTTGGTAAAAAATTTACACCATTTCTTTCCACCGGCGGCGGCGTTCCGACAATATCCATTGTAAGCGGAGGTTCTCTTACAATGCTGAGTGGAGGAACGGCCGATTTTAGCAACGCGAGTGCGAAGGTGACTGGCGCGGGCCAATTCGCGCTCAACTCCGGTGCGACGATTAACATCGGCGCAGCGTCGGGTTTGGATGTAACCTCCGGCCCGATCCAAACAGGAGCATATATTTTTAGCACCAGCGCAAATTATTCTTTTGTAGGTACGACTGCCCAAGCGACCGGAGGATGGCTGCCGTCGACGGTGCACGATCTTACGATCAACAATACCGCCGGCGTGACTCTTACGGCGAATTGCACGGTTAACGGCACGCTCTATCTAACGGCGGGAGTATTTAATAATAATTCTGCAACACTGGTCGCCCCGACGATCGTATACGGATCGGGTAGCTTATCGACTCCGCTGCCGGTTGAGCTGACGTCATTTACGGGATCGGCGAACGGACGAAATGTTGAACTGCAATGGAACACAGCGACTGAAACGAACAACAGCGGCTTTGAAGTCGAGAAAAACGTCGCCGGCACATGGACGAAGATCGGCTTTGTCGACGGCGCCGGAACATCCAACACGCCGCACAACTACAGCTATGCCGACGTTAACTCCGCCGCAACGACGTACTCGTACCGGTTAAAACAGATCGACCGTGACGGAAAATTTATCTACAGCAATGCAATAGAGGTGACGACGACGCTGTCTGCGGATGATTACAAACTCTCGCAGAACTATCCGAATCCGTTCAACCCGAGCACGAAGCTCACTTTTGCGATGAAGGATGCCGAGCGGACGACGGTGAAAGTGTACAACGTTCTTGGCCAAGAAGTAGCGACGTTGTTCAACAGTGTCGCACAGCCGGGGCAGGTCTATTCGCTCATCTTCGACGCGAAGAACCTTCCCAGCGGACTCTATTTCTACGTCTTACATTCTCAGAGCAGGAACGATATTAAGAAAATGATGCTGTTGAAGTGATCCGTTCTCTGCGACTCTCGGTGCTTCTTTGTGCGTCTCTGAGAAAATTTTTTGAGCGGTCATCGTTGACTCGAAAATATTTTGCAGAGGCGCGCAGAGAAAGCACGGAGATGCGCGGATGAAACTCGAGAAAAATCAAGGTTGTAGGTGGTCTCAAAAATGGGTTCTTCGGTCGTCCCGCCTTCGCGCGACTCCCTCAGAATGACAATGGACGAGATTTCAAGATGGTCAATAGTCAAAAAATTCTTGAAGAAGCAGTTTTGGCGAGAGCTATGGAGTAGGTTTATGAAAAAACATCTTATGGTGACACTCGCTGGGGTAGTTATTCTTCTCACGGGTATGTTTTCTTTTTCCGATGCCCAATCCAACGGCGATTATCGCTCGGTCAACTCCGGCAATTGGAACGACAACACCGTTTGGCAGAAATACAACAGCGGAGTGTGGAGCGCATCTCCCGATTATCCGTTGTCAGTTACGGGGACAGTCACGATTCAAAGCCCCAACATTGTGACCATTAAAGGGAGCGATACCGTTTCGACCTTGATCGTAAATTCAGGCGCCCAGCTTCAGACTCTTGTATCCGGCGACACTTTGTGGGTGACAGGAACTTCGGCGATCAACGGGTATGCGAAAGATGGCGGAGGCGGGGGCATTCAGCCTATTGGAACCGGTTCGCTTTCGTTTGGAAATGGAAGCACGTATGAAATGTCAGATCCCACGCCGGGTGTGATTCCAATCGGAACATGGGGGACTGGATCGACCCTCCTTCTTTCAGGCATTACCACGATTCCGAGCGTCAGCGGTATCGTGAATGCAAATCAGGATTTCTATAATGTCACGATCGACCTTCCGGGGCTCATCGACCAAGGCGGAAGGATCGGTTGGTCAAGCAATACGATCCATGGAAATTTGATCGTCAAGAACACGAACGATCTAACGGGAAATAATGCGGGGACACATTTTATATCATTGGCCCCAAAATCCAATGCTACCATCACCATCATGGGGGATGTTGTGCTTGACAGCGTCACTGCGGATTTATCGCCGGGAACGGGCTCATTTCCTATCAGTGATACGCTGATTGTGTACGGCAACATCACGTCGAAAGGAGTTCTCTATCTAAACGGGAGCGGAGTGACCAACAGACTTTACGCCCACGGAAATATTACCATCCTCAACCCGAACGTTCAATCGTTCCGGTCGCATTCGGCCTCCTTGTACGCGGATACGGTTTTCTTTGCCGGGACCGGCGTCCAGCGTTTCATCAAACCGGCTGCATTGAACCTGGACATGCTCCAATTCCGCGTGCTGAGCGGATCGACGTTGTATCTCGACGACACAACCGTGATCAGAGATGCCGGTTCGCTTCACGGGACGTTTACTCTCGACGCGGGAGCGAGTCTCAAGAGCGGTCATCCGAAAGGGTTGAACGGCAACGTGCAATCTGTCGGGACAAAATTTTTCAGTAAGTCTGCCAACTATGAATTCAACGGAACGACCTCGGCCCAAGTGACCGGAACGCTGCTGCCCGATACTGTGCACAACCTGACGTTCAGCGATCCGAACGGCGATACGTTGTCGAACAGTGTTACTGTCTCGGGCGTCTGCACCATCGGCGCAGGCTCGTATGTGATCGAGTCTGCTGGAAAATATGTGAAGGGAATGGCGACGACGACCCAGTCCGTCTCCACGGGGACGAGTGTTCTTGGCGGTCTTGGAGCAAGCCTGAGTGTAGGGAGTGACAATCTCGCAAACGTGACACTTACCCGAACGGCCGGCTCTACGGCCGCGGTATCTGTTACAAGCAATTCCGGCATCGATCGAAAATGGACGATCAGTTCTACAAATCCCCCGTCGTCGGGCCGCGATCTCACGCTTGCATGGGACACGACCGACGATAACGGAAAAAACTTAACATCCGCTCGGGTCTGGCAAAGCACGAACGGAGCGCTTTGGGTCCCTGTCACAGGATTGCTGGATCTTTCGGGTCACGTTGTTACGCTGAAAGGTATTAAAACATTTGGGCAGTTTACAATCAGCGACGCGGCGTCTCCTTTGGGAGGGATCCCATCGTACTCCACTGACGCTATTGCGTTCGGGAATGTCGCCGTTGGATTAACTTCCATCGACAGCAGCGTGGTCCTGACAAATATGGGAAACGCGTCGATGAACATTACAGGGGTCTCATCAAACGATGTTCAACTTACGGTGACCCCGACGAACTTTTCTCTTTCGCCGGGGATCTCTCAAAAGTTGCATTGTGCATTCGCCCCGACGTCGGTCGGAGGGAAGAACGATCTGATTCTCATCGCAGTCAACGGTTTGCCCGCTCTGGATACGCTCTTCGTGACCGGAACGGGTTTCATCGATAGTACGCTCTATGTACAAGGGTACGATTCGGGAATTCCGCATACATACGGATTATTTCAGAATTATCCTAACCCGTTCAACCCGACGACGATGATCAGTTATCAATTACCGGCAAAGAGTTTCGTCACTCTGAAGATATACGACGAACTCGGAAGAGAGGTCGCTCTTTTGGTGAATGTCGAGCAGACGGCTGGGAGTTATTCGGTTCGCTGGAATGCAGCGAACTTGTCGAGCGGAATGTATATCTATGAGCTGAATGCTGGAAGTTATCACGACGTCAAAAAAATGGTGTTCATGAAATAATGAAGCGCGCACAGAAGAACAAACGACCTCTTTTGACCAAAGGGGTGAATCCAGTGAACCCCGCCCATCTCTACGAACAGATCGTTGAAGATATCAAGGGGAAAATAGCCCGCGGCGAATTAAAAGCCGGCGACAGGATTGATACGCAAGCCGAGCTGGCAAAAAAATACAACGTCAGTCTGATCACAGTAAAAAACGCGATCGGCCTGCTGGCGAACGAAGGTGTTTTGCTGACCCGCGCCCGGAAGGGAACCCATGTTCTCGATACACCGATGAAGCGGGTCGATCTTTCCGAACACAAAACCATCGGATTGGTGCTGCGCGAACTAAGTCATCCGTTCTTTTCCATGGTCGTGCAGAGCGTGGAAGAACGGGCATATGAATTGGGCTACAACGTGCTGCTCTCCGGCTCGTCGGGCAATATCGAGAAAGAAGAGAATCAGATCGAACGGTTCAGAGGGATGGGAGTCGACGGCGTTGTCATTGCGTCGCTGTCTCTCGAGTACAAAGCGACCGACTACATCCAAAGACTCCACACAGAAAATTTTCCTTACGTGATGGTTTCCTACATTCACGACCCGGATTTTTGGTTCGTCGGCGTGGACAACGACCTCGGTGGGTTCATGGCGGCCGAACATCTGATCCGCACCGGGTATCGATCGGTCGGGTATGTGCACATGGGAGGGAAAAACCTGCTGAGCGAAGTACGGAAGAACGGATACGCGAGAGCCTTAATGGAGTACGATTTGCCGTACGATTCGGAAGCGGTGTTCACGCTCGATCCGAGAAAAAACGGTCTCATTACTGACCGGCATCAACTAGGATACCAATTCGGCAAAAATTTTAAGAACATCGCGAAGAAGCCTGAAGCGTTATTTTTTTACAACGACATGGTGGCCATCGGATTTATCCAGGGAGCGGCAGAAACAGGGATACGGATCCCCGACGACGTCGCGATCGTTGGGTTCGATGACACGCCTGTCGCGCGTTATGCCCCCGTTCCGCTGACGACCATTCACCAGCCGGTCGACAAGATAGGAAGAATGGCAGTGGAAGTCGTTCAGAAAAGGATCAAAAAAATCGATGTGGGAAACCGGACAGTCCTGAAGCCCTCGTTGATTGTCCGCGAGTCGTGCGGCGCCAAGAGGAGGTCGGTCGGCGGAACGCCGGAACCGCGCATCGTGAATCACTCGGCATAATCCACAGCGGCTCATTGTTCAAAGTGCGCCGGCACATTCCATTTTTATTCCGGAAGAGTTATGCTGTATCCGCAGTCGAATCCGTATCGTTCCGAGCTTGGATCTCCGCCGTTTTGGAATTTCAAGGCCGACCCTCAAAAAATTGGCGAGAACTCGGGATGGTCCGGTGGATTTGTGCCGGATGCCGAGATCGCGATCCCCGGGTCGTGGAACGAACAACTGGAAGAGATCGGACTCTTTAATTACATCGGCTCGGCATGGTGCTCGTGTTCGATGTTCATTCCGAAAACTTTTGGCGGAGGAAGAACCTGGCTGCGCATCGGCTCGGCGGACTATTACGCGAAAGTGTGGGTGAACGGCGAGTACGTCGGCGAGCATAGCGGGGGATTCCTTCCGTTCGAATTCGATATCACGAAGAACGTCAATCTCGGTGAAAAGAACCGGATAACGATCCTCGTCAATAACGAGCTGACTGCCGAGACGATTCCTCAAGGCATCTCGTCTGAAGATTTTGCGCAAGAAGGACGGCTGAGAGAGGAAACTTTTCCACCCGCGCGATTTGACTTTTTTCCGTACGGCGGCATTCACCGGCCCGTCGCGATCTATTCCACGCCTTCCAATTATATCAGCGGCCTCAAAGTCGATACGTCAGTCACCGGGTCGAAAGGCGTTGTTCGAATTCATGCCTCCGCGGCGAATTCCGACGGAATGATGATCTGTTGTACGATTGCAGATGTTCCGGGCCCCGTTGCCGAATCGGTGGTCGCCGGCGGAAAAGCCGAAATGTCGATCGAGATTGAACGGTGCCGTTTCTGGTCGCCGGGCGACCCTCATCTCTATCTTCTTCATGCGGAATTGATCAAGGATGGGAAAATCGTCGATGCATACGAAACCCCTGTAGGCGTTCGACAGATCTCCATCGTTGACGGAAAGCTTTTATTGAACGGCCAGCCCATCTATCTTACCGGGTTCGGACGTCATGAGGATTTTCCGGTTCTCGGCAAAGCGCTTTCAGCGCCCCTCATTGTGAAGGATTTTGGACTCATGAAATGGGTCAACGCAAATTCGTTCCGGACATCCCATTACCCCTATGCCGACGAAGTGATGGCGATGGCGGACCGTCAGGGTTTCCTCGTTATCGATGAAGTTCCCGCCGTCAGTCTCGACCTGCGCTACACAAATGAGAAAACAATTGAAGCCCATAAACAAGCGATCAAAGACCTCATCGAGCGCGATTGCAACCATCCGAGCGTTGTCATGTGGGCTCTTGGCAACGAGCCGAACCTCGTGGGCGACGAAGGGTACCACAAGGGGTCGGGGAAAAAATACTGGGAAGAGATCTTTACGTTTGCCCGAACGCTCGATGCTTCGCGGCCGATGACCGTCCCGAACTGCACGCGCGCGGGGTCGTGCGACCCGGTGTTTGAGTTCAGCGATATTCTTTCGATCAACAGATATTACGGATGGTACGAATATCCGGGAAAGATCGAGCACGGCGTCAACGTCCTCGAAGCGGAAATGGAAAAAATTTATGCACAATACCGGAAGCCAATGATGATGACCGAGTTCGGCGCAGATACGATGCCGGGTTTACATTCCATCTCCGACCAAATGTTCACGGAAGAATATCAGGAAGAACTGCTCGAGCAGTATATCAAGCTACTCCGTTCGAAAAAGTACGTCGTCGGCGAACATGTATGGAACTTCGCAGATTTCAGGACACCGCAGCATTTCCGAAGGATCCTCTTGAATATGAAAGGCGTTTTCACGCGCACACGCCAACCTAAAGCCGCCGCCTTCAAACTGAAAAAACTCTGGGCGCCATCTCCTCACTCTGACTGACTATGTGAATGTTCGGCATCTCTGCCCTCGACCTCGTCGTTGTGGCGCTGTATATCGCGGGGATTGTTGCTCTCGGCCTGTGGACGAAGCGATCGGTATCGACGTCGGGCGACTACTTCATGGGGAACCGCCGCGGCAGCAAGCGCATGATGATCATGAACGCGCTTGGGGCCGGCACACATACAGACCAGGCAATTGCGGTCGCCGGTGCGACGTACAACATCGGTCTTGCCGGGATCTGGTACCAATGGGCCTATCTTCTCGCGACCCCGTTCTATTGGCTGCTGGCTCCCATCTACCGACGCGTGCGCTACATTACCATCGGCGATTTTTTTGAACAGCGCTACGGCTCATCGCTCGGGATCGCGTATGCTGTCATGGGCCTCACGTACTTCACTCTTGAGATCGGCCTCATTCTTAAAGGCACTGGAACGGCGATCGACGCGATCAGCGGCGGGCGGCTGCCCGCGGAATACGTCGTCATTTTTCTGACATTGTTTTTTCTTGCCTACAGCGTCTTAGGCGGATTGGTCTCCGCTCTCATCGTCAACCTCGTGCAGGGTTCGTTTATCGTCATCCTGTCGTTCCTGATGATCCCTTTCGCTCTTTCGGCCGGAGGAGGATTCGGCGCGTTAAAGGCGAAATTGCCGGAATACATGTACACATTTGTCGCTCCTCACGAAGTGACGGGCCTTTTTATTGTGATGGTCCTTCTGAACACGCTTGTCGGGGTCGTCGTGCTGCCGCATCACATGGGCGTGGGCGGGGCCGGGAAGTCTGAAATAAATTGCCGGTCGGGATTTACGTATGGCAATTTTGCAAAACGCTTCGCCACGCTCGGCTGGGCATACATCGGCGTTTTCGCTGCAGCGCTGTACCCCGGACTCGGACCGTCGAACCGCGAAGAGGCGTTCGGCATCGCCATCACAAACTTGCTGCCTCACGGGCTCATCGGGTTGATGATCGCGGCGATGGCAGCAATGGTGTTGGCAGCAAGCAACAATTATATGGTCGGAGGTTCGGCACTCTTCACCCGTCACTTCTACAGAAAATATATTAGGGCGGATTCTTCAGAGCAGAACGAGTTGAAAGTTGCTCGGTTAGCCTCGGTTATTGTTGTTGTCGGGGGCGTCGTTCTCGCGCTCACGCTGTCGAGCGTTGTGCAGGGCATACTGTATCTCTGGCAGTTCACCGCTTTTTTTGGCATCGCATTCTGGATGGGCATTATCTGGCGAAGGTCGAACCGTTACGGAGTTTGGGCGAGCCTTGCAACGACAGTCGCAGTGTCGGTGGTGACGGGCGTTTTTTTGAAATGGCCGTTCGAATACCAGGTTGCCGCGTATCTTCCCGCGGGCATTTTCACTCTCATCATGGTGAGCCGTTTCACACAACCCGAACCCGAAGAACAATTGCGCCGCTTTTATACGCTTCTTCACACGCCGGTCGGCGAGGAAGGAAAACTAAAAGCTGCAGGTGTTCCGATCATGCTCGAAGGGATATCTACTCCGCCTGCATCCGCAAGCGACCAGGGTCTCGAAGAAAATGGCCACAGTTTGCTTTTGGTCGACCTGCTTTCTTTAAGATCGAAGTTCAGTTTTAAACGGTACCGGGTAGATGTCGTCGGATTCGCGAAAGCGATCCTTTTTGTCGTTGCCATTCTTGCCGTGGCAGTGCTGACGTCGTATGCACGATAAAGGGCGGAACAATCGTATAACAATGAGACCAGCGGTCAAAATTTTTCTTGCAGCTCTTTTTGTTTTCAGCGCACACACTGTGTGGGCTGCGGACGGACTGGCGACAAACATCATTCCCGCCCCGCAGTCTATGGCTCGTAAAGCGGGGCAATTTATCTTCAAGCCCGGGGCAACGATTATTCTGGGGGATGGCTTGAAACGGGGACAATTTGTGGCCCGACAAATCAACGACGAGATTGCTCTTCTTGGCCATAAAGAATTATCCGTAGTGCTGGAGAAAAACATCCGAAGTCTTCCTGCTGGATTCATATTCATCGGAAATCCGGAATCGAAGCTCGGACACAAATTGTTAAGAGAGCGTAAAGGTGAGATGAAGCCTTCGATGAAAGACGAGGGCTATTTTCTCGACGTCGACGGGAACGGCATTGTTATCATCGGCGAATCCGAAAAGGGACAATTTTATGGAGTGATGACACTTCTACAATTGATACGTCGTCAAGGAGATGGCATGATCGTGGATGGAGTGACGATTTCCGATTTTCCGCTCTATCCAGTACGTGGCATCACCGACGATATCGCGCGCGGGCAGGTCTCCACCGTCGACAACTTCAAAAAAATTATCCGGTTTCTCGCACGGTATAAAATAAACACGTACGGTCTCTATCTCGAGGATATGTTTGTCTTCAAGGATCATCCACTTATCGGTAAAGGACGCGGGGCGCTGACTCCTCAGGAAGTGAAAGAGATCGACAGCTACGCACGCCAGTATTATATCGACCTCGTCCCGATCTTTCAAACGCTCGGGCACTGGGAAAACATTCTCTCGATCCCACAGTACCTGAGCTATGCAGAATATCCCGGCGGTCGTACGGTGAACGTTTCGGACGATAAAGTGTATGCGTTGTTGGATGAAATGATCGGCGAGCTTTCGTCATCCTTCAGCTCCCAATACTTCAATATGGGAGGGGACGAGGCGCGCGATGTCGGTCTTAGAGCGAACCGGGCGCGCGTTGCGAAAGAAGGCCTGGCGTCGGTTCTCGCAGCGCATTACAACCGCGTCGCCGACATCATCAGGAAGTACGGCAAGATCCCGATGGTCTACGACGATATGATCCTTAAAAACCCCGACATCCTACGGCTGCTTTCAAAAGATATTATCGTCGTCGATTGGGACTACGATCCCCGATTTACGTACGAGACTCCCTCGGTAATTCGGAACGCCGGGTTTCCGTTGTTCGTGTCTACCGCAGTATGGAGCTACCCCGGTCCGTTCCCCGATTACCTCAATTCATTCGCGAACATTCAACGGTTTGGTCGGGCGGGCTACGAAGCTGGGGCTTCCGGAGTGTGGACGTCGAGTTGGAACGACTTTGGCGGCGAGGAACTGAGGGAGCTGAATTATTACGGCTATGCCTGGGCCGCCGAATGTGCATGGGCGCCTCTCAAACCGAGTGCTGCAGCGTTTGACGACATTTTTTTCCAAGATTTTTTCGGAACATCGGATGTCGATGCATTCCGGTCTGCGTATGATATCCTTTCGAGTCCGGCGAACCGTTACACATGGTCTGAACTGTGGCGTCATCCGATGCTTCCTTTTTTGCCGCCGAGGCCGCAGAAAGGGCATTCCCCGGTCATCATGGATCGACTGGAGAGCATCACCTCTTCCATGCCATTCGTACTTTCACTGTTGAAAAGATCCGAACATCTCGCCGTTCGTAACGAAGATCATCTGAAGTACCTGGAATTTGTTGCGCAATTAAATTTATGGTTCGCGAAGAAAGTCGAGGTTGAAGAAGAAGTCCGACGGATGAGCATGGCAGCGGGAACATCAACGAACAAAGATTCGCTCGGCAGGGAGATTGTGTCTCGTTGTTCCGAAGTCATAAGCGATCTCCAAAAACTCAAGAGCGAATTCAAGGATCTCTGGCTCACGACGAATAAACCGGAAGGGCTAGAGTATCTCATGGCTCGTTACGACCAACAGGCGGCATATTGGCAAGAAAAAATAGATGAAGTAAAACAAGGCAATTTTTGGGTTGACCCCGAACTTGAGAGCGCTTGGATCTACGGAGCGGCGTCTCACGCACCCGCCGCGGATTCGGAAAGAGTCCCGCATATCTATTTCAGGAAAACTTTTTTTGGGTCGAAAAAAATACGTTCAGCAACCCTTCAGCTCATTGGCGACACATACGTGAACGTGTGGGTGAATGGACGCGAAGCCGCCGAGGTATATGTTCGCAGGTCGAATTCGCTGAGCGCAGAACACCAACGGATCAAAGTGGTCGACATCCTTCCGTTCCTGACCGATTCAGCAAATGTTATCACTGCGGATGCCCAGAATTTTATCACTCCGAACTCGGCCGGCGTGAACATTTATTGCGAGCTGAAATTTTCGGACGGCTCGGTAAAGAAAATCATGAGCGATTCAACTTGGAAGACCGCCGATGTGGAGTATCAAGGATGGATGGCCGTATCGTTTGACGATTCCTCATGGCCCAATGCAATGACAAAAGTTTACCCATATACGATCATCCGCCCGAACTTCGCGACTGGAAGGAGCTCCTGGATCGAGCGATGAAGACTTTGGCGTTTGAATATTGGAGGAGAAGGAAGTTTATTCATGTTCTTTTTTTATTCGTTGCGGGCATTTCACCTTCCGAAGTCGCTCAATCCAAAATTCTCTTTGTCTCGCCGTCCGGGAACGACCTCAATAGCGGGATCAGCATCGATGCACCGCTCAAGACAGTAACGCACGGGGTAAGTCTCGCGTCCGGAGGCGATACAGTGTACCTTCTGCCCGGAACATATTCCGAACTTGTCAAGATCGTTCAGAAACAGGGGATCGCTGAAAAGCCGATTTACATTTATGGTTATGATGAATCTCCGGAGTTACGACCGGTGATCGATGGCGGCGCGGCAATACCCTCCATAGGCAACACGACAAATTATTGGATGGATATCGAATCGTCGAGCTGGATTGAGATCGGCAATATTGTTTTTAGAAACGGATGGACCGATCCCATTAAAGTCATCAACTCTTCTTATCTGACTTTCAACGGATGTTATTTTTATGGAGGTAGGAGGGTGATTGCAGCCGCCGGGACAAACATGCATCATTTGCTCGTGCAAAATTGCTATTGGGATCAAGGCGGAGAGTATCTCTGGACGCTCGTTTCCGACACGACTGGAGTGGATGGATGGACATCCATGCACGAAGGGATCCTGCAGTATTACAACGGCTCGCTGATAAATTTAACCGGCACCGGCGGCTCTGTGGTCATTCGGGACAATACCATCGTCAACGCATTCAACGCCATCAGATGGACCGCGCTCCTGGATTACGATTCCAATATCGAAATCTATGATAACACAGTTTCGGACATCAGGGATAACGATTTTGAGCCGGAATATTACACGTTCAACCTGCACATCTATCACAACCTTTCGCACAACATCCACAAAACGCTGTCGGTCGACCACGTGCAAGGAGGGTACATTTATTATTATGGCAACATCGTTACCTCGGATGCCGATTCATGGTCCAATCAGATCGCCACAAGTTTTTGGAAAGTGTATGGCGAAGGTTCGACGAATTTGTCGTATCCGTTGTATGCATTCAACAATAGTTTTTGCGGTGTGGGAAAAGCGTTTGCGATGGACGATGGCACTGTCGCAGTGCAGGTAAAGCACTTCAACAATGCCTACTATTTTACTGCGAGCAGAGGATGGAATCTGGATGCCGTAGACTCGACCGATTCGTTCGACTATGACGTATCGAACAAGCCATGGCCTCCGAACATCATCAACAGGAATCAGGAGACGCACGGAAGACTTGCCGACGCGCAATTCATGAACACGACAAACTTCGACCTTCGATTGAAGCAAGGAAGTCCGGCGATCGACGGGGGAACGACAGCATCGTTTCCCGAATTTGGATGGGTCCAATCGTATCACGGCTCCGCGCCCGACATTGGAGCATACGAAGGAGATACTCTCGTCGAAGGACCTCCGTTTCGGTTCAGAACGTGGCCGGGGTTGTACTTCACCTATTCAGAAAAACCGAGGATCGTAAGGTCGAAAACATCGGGAAACGTTTTGACGCTTTATTTCTCCGCTCCTCTTGATTCAATGACAATTGCGCCTGGAAATATCGCCCTCTCAGACAAGGGCTCAGATATCGGCGTTCTCAGCTCTTCTCTTTCGGGCGACGGTTATCGACTCGATATCGGCGTCGCGCCTGGCACATCGCTCGACGAACATAGCCTTTCGATTGGATTCAATCCCCTTCCCAAAGGAATAAACGGACAAGATGCAACAATGTGGGCCGCGACGATCAGCCCGTATAAAAATTCGAGCGTAACGAATGTCCAAGAAACAAATGTGACGATACCGTCGACATTCCATCCAATGCTTGAAATTTATCCTAACCCGTTCAACAATAGTGCGAAAGTGTTGATCCACATATCTGGCAGTGCTATGACCAAGGGCATTCTTCAAATATACGATGTGGTCGGCAGAAGAATAGAAGAACATCCATTTACGATATCACACGGCGCCGCAGAAATTTCAATTAATGATGAACGTCTCGCTTCGGGAAGCTACTTTGCCATTGCCAGAGTCGGCGCAGAAACGGTCTCACGAAAATTTATCGTGCTGAAGTGATAAACATTTTCAAAATGATTTGGATTCTTCGGTCGTCTGCCGAGTCGGACTCCCTCAGAATGACAATTTAAAGATTTTGGGACCTCGTTTAAAAGGAGGATAACCATGCGAGTGATGAGTTTTGTTTTGACTTTTCTGATCGTCGCAACTAATGCAGCTACATCGCAAGAGAACTATCCATCGAAGGATGAGGTCATGCAGGCATTGCAGGATCACGCAAATTATACCTGCAACGTCCTCCTCGATGAGAACGGGAAGTCTCGTTGCGATTACAGTTTGTTAGATGGGAAATGGTTTGACTATGAACCGGCGTGGCACACGGGGCAGCTTATTTACGGGTTAGTTGAGGCCTACAAATTAACCAAAGACGAGCGCTATCTTGCCGCAGCGAAGAAGGCGGGCGATTGGTGGACCAGCTTGGAAATTAAGGACAATCCGAAGCTTAACGGAATGTTGCGCGCTATTCATGGGGACGGACTCAATTACATCGTCTGCGCAACGGTCACAGACGGTACGCCCGGATTATTCGACCTGTACCGGTTGACGAAAGAGAAAAAATATGCGCAGGCACCGACAGACGCGGGCGAATGGATGATGAAGAATTTTTATTTGCCCAAGGAAGGAATGATGTACGACCTCGCCGATCCGGTCACTGGCGAGGTCCTGACCGAAAAGAGTCCGTTTTGGCCCGACAAAGAACATCAAACACTCAACGACGTCGCCCGTCCGAATAACGAAGGATTCCTCTACAAGGACATGTTTGAATACACGGGCGATGTGAAATACAAGGATGTCTTCATCAACCTCTGCCAAAGCCTTGTCGATAAGCAAGGCCCCGAAGGACTCTGGATGCAGTTTATGCCCAATAATGCGGAAAAAGGGACGGTACATCCGAGGTTCAACCTGTGGTATGCAGAATCGCTCATCGAGGGGTACGATCTTACCGGAAACAAAACGTATCTGGAAGCCGCGAAGAAAACGCTGGAGCTCTATGCCAAGCTTCAAAAAAAAGATGGAACGATTTTTTATGAAAATCATTTGGACGGGACTTACAATCAGAGTTCCGTGACCGGCTCCGCAGTAGCGTACGCCGGAATACTTTGGATCAGGCTTAAGCAGCTTGGCGTCGGAGACGAATTCGACGGCAACATCGAACGTTCTATCCGGTGGATCCTTGCGAACCGATTTTCGCCCGACCATCCCGATAAAAATCTTGCAGGCGCCGCGCTTGACATCCGCACGCGAACAAAGAAAGGGCATATGTATATCACAATACGAGATGTCGGAACGTCGTTCGCCATGCGATTTCTGGCAGCGTATTACAACTATAGGTATGGAGCAAAGTGAAAAAGAGCCTCTTGTTTTTGATATGTATTGTGGCGAGCGCAGCACAGGCGGGAACAAGCCTTGTCGGCAAGGTGTATCCATCCGAGAAAAAAATCGTCAACAATACAGAATATGGATATGAGGTGATCCAATGGACTCAAACGGGAAGCAACAACCATCTTTATTTTAACGTCGAATCCTTCATCGATACAAGTCACTTCATGTTTTACTCGAACAGGTCTGGTAAGAATAATTTGTTCGAGATGAATATGGCCGACGGAACGATGACACAGATGACGGATGAAGACAGCCTGTCGCAAAATTCATGGCACTTACCTCAATTTCACACCCTCTGGTATACAACGGCACGGGAATTAAAATCTTTGAATACGACCACCTTTGCTGTGCAAAGGATCTATACCTTCGAGAAAAAAGCGCCTCAGTCGTTTGCGATCAGCTGCGACGGAAAATATTGCGTCTATGCCCTCAACGAAAACCCCGGATTCTCGGCGAACAACAGTACCGGGCCATATGCCGTGTTCCGTCTGGACCTCGCAACGAAAGAAGTCAAACAGATCTCTCCGAACCTTGGATTCAAGATCAGCCATATTCTCACAAGCCCCGTTGACCCGACGATGCTGACGTACTGCTGGCAGCACGTCTATGACAAAGGAGCGCCGGGGATTGTGGGAAATACTCCGAATCGAATATGGTGGAACAATATTGATGGAACGGACGGTGGGCCGGTAGGCATTCAGGAGTTTGGCCTTCATAGAACGCATGAATTTTGGTTTCCGGACGGAAAGCATATAGGCTACTCAGCCCGTTATCACTTTGGGCCGAACAAGGGAAAGCAATTTATCGGCATCATCACGCCCGACGGAAAAGACAATTTTATGATGCCCGTCCCGATCTCTTCTTCGCACAACCAAATTTTCACCGACAACAAACACTGGGTGTGCGATTTGTATGACGGTTTGCATCTCGTTCTCTTCACCATTGAAGGCAAAGAGATCACGGAAAAGAAAGTCCTTTTTAAGCATGACTCGAGCATGCAGGGAGATCCGACACATCCGCATCCCCATTTCAGTCCGGACGGAAAATACATTTTATTCTCGACGGACAGAACCGGGAAGCCGGAGGTCTATACCGTACGGATAGATATCGGAAAGTAAGCTTTTGATCCATAACAAAAACATACCAGCAATCAATCAGGAAACCATCAATGTCTCAGAAAGAAAAAAAATTCGGAGCTGCGAACGTACGCATTTATACAACGCGTTCCGAAATGGGCAAAGCCGCAGCCGAGCATGTTGCGGGACTTATTCGGGAAGTTCTTTCAAAAAAGGAGAGAGCCAACATCGTATTTGCAGCAGCGCCTTCGCAAAATGAATTCTTATTCCACCTCACAAATTCGCCCGGCATCGATTGGCCGCGCGTTGTCGGATTCCACATGGATGAATACATAGGCCTTCCGAAAGAGTCGGACCAGTTTTTTAGCCTCTACCTGCACAACCATCTTTTCTCGAAGGTAAAGATTGGGAGCGTTCAGATTCTTGATGCGCACGCAAAGGAGCCAAAGAAGGAATGTCATCGGTATGCCGCCCTTTTGAAAGAGAATCCTACCGACATCGTCTGTTTGGGGATAGGGGAGAACGGGCATATTGCTTTCAACGACCCGCCGGTCGCAGATTTTCTCGATAAATATTTGGTAAAGATAATCGAGCTGGACGAGGCAGATCGACGGCAGCAGGTCAACGATGGTTGTTTTCCGACGATCAATGATGTCCCTCCTACTGCCTTCACGCTGACCATTCCAGCGTTAATGTCGGCGACGTACTTGAGTTGTGTCGTCCCCACGGAGCGAAAGGCCCGGGCAGTGTTCAATTCCCTGACCGGAAAAGTGACGACAAAGGTGCCCGGGTCGATCCTAAGAACTCATCCGCATATCGAACTATTTCTTGACGAGGCGTCGGCGTCGCTTCTGTGAAGCCGTTTGGTCTGGAACTTGTTAATTTGCATGAGCCTTTTCATTGAATATTTTTAAAAGGAAGCTGCTTCGGAAAAAGCTATGCTCGATAAAAAAATAATCTGCACATACTTGTATGCGATAACCAAGTACGGTTATCCTCCGCCGGCAAAAGATACCCTCAAATATATTCGCGAGATGAAAGAGCTCGGGTTCCGAACCATTGAACTTGAAGGCGTCCGCGAGAGCCATCTTCTCGAAATGTTTGAATTGCGGAATGAGATACGGGAAGTGCTGTTGCAGCTCGACCTTATTCTTCCGTTCTTTTGCGCCGTGCTGCCGGGTTTAACTTCTCCGAGCGAAGAGGAGCGGAAAAAACAGCTGCGGCTATTTGAAAAGGGGTGCGAAATTGCCCGAACGGTTGGAGCCAAAGGAATACTGGATAATGCGCCGTTGCCGCCGTACGTTTTTCCAAAAGATATTCCCGTGGTAAGACATTACGATGAAGACGTTCTCTCTTCCGCTTCTTTTCCGAGCTATCTGAGTTGGAAAGAGTTTTGGAAGTATCTCGTCGACACATACCGAGAAGCGTGCGATATCGCTGCCGGATACGGCTTGACGTACCAGATGCATCCGAGCATTGGAGTTCTGTCCTCGTCTGCAGACGGTTTTCTCTATTTTCAGGACGCGGTGAAGAGGGAGAATCTTCGCTTCAACCTCGATACCGCAAATCAATTCGTCATGAAAGAAAATTTGTCGGTTGCGCTCCGGAGGCTTGCACACTGCATCGACTATATCCATCTTTCCGATAACCGCGGAATAAAAGTCGAGCACTTAAAAGCCGGAGAAGGCGTCATCAACTGGGACACTTTTTTTGAGACGCTGGCCGCAATCAATTACAAAGGATTTATTGGACTTGATATCGGAGGAGATGAATCCGGAATTGCAGATCTCGATGAAGCATACGTATCGACGGCGACGTGGCTTGAGAAAAGATGGATCCATGCGTGAAAGCTTCAGTGATGATCGCTATCACCCCATGAAGAACGTTTATCGACAAGGAGAGCACACAATGATTGCTGATACGCCGGCTTATTCGGAACGCCCATGAACGACACACACGCGAATAATGGAAACGTTCGCCCGCCCAGAAAGCTGCCCGCGCTGAGGTGGTGGATAGGCGGATTGTTGTTTCTTTCGACTGTGATCAATTATCTGGACCGGCAAACGCTTTCGGTGCTCGCGCCGTTCCTCAAGGGAGAATACCATTGGAACAACGAAGATTTCGCGTTGGTGGTGATCTCGTTCCGGGTTGCATACGCGATCGGACAAAGTCTTTCCGGCCGGTTCCTTGACCGGGTAGGAACGCGCAAAGGCCTCACGATGACGATCATCTGGTATTCCATTGCCGCTATGCTCACGTCGTTTGCAAGCGGGCTTCGAAGTTTCTGTTCGTTTCGCTTTCTCCTTGGCGCGGGGGAGTCGGCAAATTGGCCCGGAGCCACGAAAGCGGTGGCAGAATGGTTTCCAAAGAAAGACCGAGGATGGGCCGTTGCGTTGTTCGACAGCGGGTCTTCTATCGGCGGGGCCATCGCTCCATTCCTTGTGTACTGGCTCTACAAAACGTTCGGAGGTTGGCAGCCCGCATTTTTGATCATCGGCACGCTTGGATTTCTATGGCTTCTCGCGTGGCGCTTTTTATATTTTCCGCCGGAAGAGCATCCGCGCATTTATGAAGCGGAGTTAACGATGATCAAAAACGACAAGGCAGAAGCGGCCCAGGAATCCGGAGGGAGGCCGCCTCTTTCGTGGTGGCAATTGCTCAAACTTCCGCAGACCTGGGGCATCATCATCGGAAAAACTCTTACCGACCCGGTATGGTTCTTCATCACCGACTGGTTTGCAATTTACATCGTCTCCAAAGGGATCAAACTGGAAGAAGGCCTGCTGGTATTTTGGATCCCGTTTGTCGCTGCCGACCTGGGCAATTTCTTTGGCGGCGGCGTTTCAAGCTGGCTCATCCGTCGAGGTTGGCCGGTCGGCCGCGCGCGAAAGGCAGTCATCATCATCGGAGGGTTCGGCATGGCGCTGCTGGCGCCGACGGCGTTTACATCGAATCCGTTCGCACTGGGCGCGCTCTTCGGTTTCTCCACGCTCACCTACTCGGCGTTCGCAACGATGATCCTCGTGTTGCCGTCGGATCTATTCCCGAGCCATTCAGTGGCGTCGGTCAGCGGCATGTCGGGAACCGGCGCCGGCGTCGGAACGATCGTGTCCACATTCCTTATCGGTTACGTTGCCGACCACTATTCTTTTCAGCCGATCCTCATCGCCGCGAGCCTGATACCGTTCATCGGGATGGTACTTATGTTATTTCTCGTCCGGAATACGAAATCGACGGCGATGGGACTGGTACGGGAGATATGAGTCCCTTCCGCTTTTGCAGTGCGCCTTGACTTCACGAAAGCGATTCCATATATTATAGCCCCACACCGCGGGGTGGAGCAATTGGTAGCTCGTCGGGCTCATAACCCGAAGGTTACAGGTTCAAGTCCTGTCCCCGCTACAAGGATCACAACAGAATCCTCATTGACAAAAATCAGTGAGGATTCTCCGTTTTTATGGGGTTATTACAACCCGCATTCGGATACCCCCTCAAAATATTTTTTCAATCCCTCTTGACAAACGGTTTCAAATAGTATATATTCCACCATAGTAAAATTTTATATACTATGCAAAGGAATTCACTATGTCGCTTCCCGACCTCACCTCCCGCCAGCAAAAGGTGTATAACTTCGTCAAGCAGTTCATCGAGAATAACAGCTACCCGCCGACCCTGCAGGAAATTTCGGACAAGCTGAAAATCCAGCCGAGCGCGGTGCGGATGCATCTATTATTGATGGAGAAGAAAAAGGCCCTCCGCTATGTTCCCAATACGTCCCGCGGTATAGAACTGTTACGTCAGCGGCCGGCGGGGATCCCAATTTACGGGAGCGCTCCGGCCGGCCATCCGTTCATGTCGCAGGAGAATGTCGTCGATACATTCGAGGTCCGGCGGTACATCACCGCATCGGACGATATGTTCGGCGTTTACGTCCGGGGAGACAGCATGAAGGATGCCCAGCTGGCTACCGGAGACCTGCTTTTTGTCGACCCGAAAAAGGAGCCGCGCAACGGCGAGATCGTTGTTGCGGCCGTCGAAGGGGAGCCGACGATCAAGCGTTATTATAGAGAGAACAGCACGGTCGTTCTGCGGCCGGAGAACAAAAAATACAAGCCGATTTACGTGAGTAAAAGCGACGAGAATTTCAGAGTGCTCGGCGTGGTGGTGGGAATGATCCGCGCGCTGGATAAGAAAAAGATCGATGCGTTGACCGACGAGTACAACGCGTATTCGAGGGCGTCGTAGCGCGAGGCATGTATGGCAACGTCGACCTACTCTATAGAGGAAGAGCGGCAGATCAATTCGCATCTGAAAAGAATATTAGACCTGCTCGACGTCCACATTCCCGACGATCATTTCGGGACGGTGGAGATCGCATTCCCGCGTCAGAACGGGAAGATCGCCGGCGAGGTGGAGGTGAGACTGCGGTCGCAGCATAAGCGGGAAAGGAATAATGGATAAGTTCAACCCACAAATAGAAGTAAAATCGGATGGGCTTTTTACTCCAGAGGTTCGTGAATGGTCGTTGGAGAAATATAAATTAGTCGGCAGCTATTGTGACATCTTCACGAATGGGATGAAAAACAAGTGGGATCAACTTGTCTATATTGATTTATTTGCAGGTGCAGGTTATGCTAAAGTTAAAGAGAATAACAAAATTTATAAGAGTTCTGC
>DATJXA010000092.1:0-9534 GCA_035500675.1 Bacteroidota bacterium
TGATCATCTGAGGAGCGGTCGAGACATCGAATTGACCGTTGCCGGTCGTCAATGGGTCGTTGTCGGTCTGGAATTGAACCATGATCGCCAACACCTTCAGCGTGTCGGGAAAGACCGTCGGAGAAGCGCTGAGAACGCGGATATCTTCACCGCCGGCGGCGCGAAGAGGATGGCTCAAGCGTTGAGCGGCCCCGAGATGCGATGACGCAAAAAAGAGTGCGGCGACGAGCGAAGACTTCGCGATCATGAATCAGTCCGTTTAGTGGATTCGGGAGCGAACAAAAATTGGCCTGAGGCTACTGCGTACCGCCCCATATAATCAGCAGTGTAAATCGCAGCGTATCGGAGAGCGGACTGTTTTCATCGGACGCTGAATCATAGCTGAAGTCGAAACCGTAAATGTCGTAACGGATGCCCGCACCGAAGGTCATGAATTTCCTGTCGCCGTAATCGGGGTCCTCATAAAAATATCCGGCGCGCAACGCAATGAGCTTGTTATACCAGTACTCAAACCCGACCGACGTTTGCGTCGAACGGAGCACCCCGTTGAATCCCGGGTCGGTCCAGGAGGTAATGAGGGATTTCGGCAGCGCATCGGATTCGGCTCCGTGCCGGTTGACCAGCAATCGGCTGAAGTCGAGCGCGATCTCCAAACTGTTAAACTCGTCTTTCACCGGAGTGAACCCGAACCCGAGGCGCAGATTCGTTGGCAGAGGGTCGGCCTGCGCTGCGTCGATATAGGTGATCTTGGGCCCGATATTCGAGAGGTTAGCGCCGATACTGAGAAAGTCGCC
The DNA here is from genome assembly GCA_035500675.1 of Bacteroidota bacterium. Taxonomy (GTDB): domain Bacteria; phylum Bacteroidota; class Ignavibacteria; order UBA10030; family UBA8401; genus JAGVPT01. The sequence continues at coordinate 795 of DATJXA010000092.1, forward strand.
AAGGTCGACATCCGTAAAGGGAATGACCAGTGATTTAAATTTATAGAGGGTGGCGATATCAAAGCTCATGTCGTACGCGATGCCGTTCCCCTGCTCCGAGCCCGTTCCGATCGGCGAAAGGCTGCTGTTGATGAACCTCAGGTTCAGTCCGAGGCCCCAGTTGTCGGCGATCGTCGTCCCGTACCCCACGGTCGCCGCCACTTCAAACGCTTTGAACGATCCGATCGGGAGAGGTCCGGTCTCGTTCGTGATCGTAAATTCGCCGAGGTTCAGGTACGTAATACTTCCCGCTATACTCCCTCCCCATTCCGGCACATCTTGACGATAGTTGAGGTAGTCGTAGAAGAGGTCTGCAAGGTGGAATTGCGGGAGCCAGTTCGAATGCGTAATGCTCACCTCGCTTCCTTTAAGAAATCCGAGACCGCCGGGATTCCAGTATATCGAGCCGGCATCGTCGGCAAGGCCAGCACCGGCTTCGCCCATTCCGCTCGCCCGCGAATTAGGCGAGATGAGAAGGAACGGAACTGCCGACGTCCCCCCTTGCGCAAATGCAACGCTCGAAGCAAGAGCGAAGACCGCTGCGCCCAACAGCACAACCTTTGTTATGTTCATGCTCAAAACCACCTCCGCAAAAATTCTCATAAATGTACATTAATTAAATTTGATGTTCAATATAAACACAGCCTTGAGCGACCATCCACACGCATAGTTCAATCTCATTCTACCTCACGATCGATAATTTTCCGAGCGCCTCGCTCGTGAACTTGCCGTCGACGGTCTTGACGATCACTTTATAGAAATATGTCCCGTTGGCAATTTTGGAACCGTCGTGGTCGCGACAGTCCCAAAAGATCGTGACGAACCGGTCATTGTAGATCTCGTCCGGGATGACCTGGATCAACCTTCCCGAGACAGTATAAATTTTGATTTCGGCATACACCGGACTGAGCTGGTTATGCTGAAACGTGAACGTCGTCGTAGAGCGTGCGGGGTTCGGAATATTATAGACATTTTCGATCGCAAGAGATGTGCTCGAGGCTACAGAGAAGTCAACCTGGCTGGTGGAAGGATTATTATACACATCCCATGCCCGCACTTGGAGTGTGTGATGACCCGGCGTCAATTGCTGCAATTGATAGTCCACCGTGCCGGATTGATAGCTATCCTTAGCGCTTTCATAATTCCCGGTAAGGTCGATCCCTTTAGTGTCGTCGTCGATCCACGCTTCGATGTTATGGCCCACACCCGTACCCGCCGAATTTATTCCGCTGCTATCGGCAAGATCGACGATGAGCATCGGGTTTTCATTCACGAGGTCCCCCGACCGAAACGAGCGCGTGTCGAAATAGATAGAGATCGACGGCCCTTGAGTATCGTTTGCATACGAAGCCGCAGTCCCTCCAACGACGACGCGGTCGGTGTATCCTCTTCCGTCGGTGCCTGCGGCGGTAAAATAAAAGGAGACTTTCCCCTGTTTGTTCTCGTATGAAATATCTTTCGGCACGACAAATGTCGCTGACAGCCTTCCGTTATGAACGGTATTCTCTCCGTTATAGATGACCGCTCCGGGTTTCAGAAAATTAAGGGTAAAGTTGACTTCGCTGTCATAATCCGTTTGAATTCTGTCGGCGTCGAAAACGGAAACTAAAGCGGAGTTGCTGTTCACCGTCGTATCGATCGCTCCCGTCGCGTCGCGAACGGAGGCGCTCAACGTTACTTTGCTGAGCGCCTTCAACGTGTCAAAAGTCGATGAAGAGACCGCCTGTCCGTTGATCGAATCGACGGCCATCACAAGCTTAGGAATTGCCAATCGCAGCGTTGGGTCGCCGAGAAGGTGGTACTTTTCGTCGCCGGGGATAATTCTTGTGGCGTTTTTTGCCATCATCAATGCATCGCCGAGTCGCGGAGTGCGCGCAAAGAGATCCGTCGAGAATAAGTAATTGTACAGATTGGCATTGATGGTAAAATTCTCGTTTGAATACACAGCCCGATTAGCGCTTACCACGGCGATCGCACCCCCTCGCGGGTTCCGGAGGGCCTCTTCGGCAGAGCTTTGTGCCCCGACTTCATCGAACCTTCCCCAGTCGCACGTGGCGGCCACAATAAAGGTCAACTTGTCCTGGTTAAAGAACTGGTTGATGACGTCGTCTTCGGTGAGAATCGTTTCGTGAGACCACACTTTCGGATTTCCATGGCCGGTGTAGTTGAGCACAAGCGTTCCGGCATTGACCTGATCGAGAATCGCCTGACGCACTGCTGGCTTGGTGCGCCCGGCCGCTGCAACGACCGTAGGGTAGTCGTCCTCATAGATCTTCTTTTCATTGTACGATACCGGCACATACGTGCTCGCCAACGACTCGGCTTGTTCCGGATTCGGAGCGCCATCGGGCAGCCCGTTGATGTTCTCGTCGTCGGATGTTATGGTGATCAGATTTTTCCAGGATCCGTACGATGGGGTAGATTCATATTGGATGATCCTGTCCACCGCAAGGTCGGCCTCAGCCGCTGTCCGCACGGGGAGACGACCGGTGGCGAGGGTCAGCGTAGCTAAATCTCCCGGTTGGAGGTAAGCATAAAAATCGTCGTATCCATACGTATCGATCTGGGAATTCGACTCGGGGGTCTCATATGTCGGGACCCAGTTTTTGTCGAGGCCGAGATTGTTCTTGTAATCGTAGCATGCATCGCCAAAAAAAAGGACATAACGCGGCGGCGTTTGCCACGTGGTGGTCGCGAAGTATAGAAAGTCTCGGATGGCAACAGGGTCGGGCAGGCCGTTGCCGAATTCATTGTAAATTGTATCGACATCCACAACCATCGTTTGCAGCGCATCGCCGCCGGGAAGATTTTCCTTAAACGTTTTGAGCCGCTGGGCCTGTGCGGCAAAATCGTGATGTGTCACGATGACAAAATCTGCGCCCGTCGTTATACCATGGAGATTCGAGTTGGGGATCCGGACAAAGGATGCGGGAGTTTTGTATGCCGCAGAGGTTCCCGCCCAATACCGCTTGACGCCGCCCGACGTAAGATTATCCGTAAAGTGATAGATGCCGGCGCGCTGGTCTGCGGAGGTCGTCATGCGTTTCACGTTCGCCAGATCGGTGACGTCGAAGACCATAAAATTAGGCCCGTTAAAATCTGACAGGTCGTATATGGCCGGTCCGGTCATATCGGGGGAAGTAAAAAGCAGGGCCTCGTTCACTGAGGCGAGCGAGTCGGTGTACGTCAACTCGACCCAGTTAATATACCCGGTCGCAGTGACGCTCTGATCGTTGTACGTAATTTTGATATTGCTCCTGCTGTCGACAAGGTTCGGAACAACATTTGTGCTGCCGTCTCCCACATTCGCAAAGTCGCTGATGCCGTCGTTGAGAGTCGTCGGATCATCTCCTTGGATAAATACGGAGTTGAGTTGTTGATTGGTCTCGGTGACTGAAAAGACCGCGCTTTCGTCCGAGCGGGAAAGGAATTCGTATTTATAGTTCACGATCGTGTTCGGCACATACCCGTTGAGTTTGTTCGTGATGATCCGGGAATCGTTCGGGTTGAACGGCGCGCTGTACCATTCAAGCCCGGATTCGGTGACGTTAGTCCGTTCCTCGTCAAAAAAAACTTTTCCCACTGTCGTTGAGATCTCCGTGCCGTTACCCGGCCCCGAGACGACAGACATCTGTTTCCCGCCCGACGTCCCCGGCGCGTACTGCAAAAAATATTCGTTGCTGTTCGTGTAAGGGTTCGTATAATGGCTGAACTGTTTTGTCGTGGGAGAATACGTCCACCCGGTCGCTCCCTGGCCATAAAACAGAATATAATCGTCGGAATCAAATTTCCCGTTTTGGTTCACGTCGATGTAATCGGCGGCCTGCAGCGTCAGATCGCTTGGACGGGAAACGCTTAAATCGGCCGGGAGAATCATCCCATTGCCGCTGTAAATTTTTAAATCCGTCATGGATGGTATTGTCGTTGGGTCCATGCCGAGTGCGCGGAGGTACGATGCGTCGATCTTATATATCCCGTCGTCGGAGACCTGAAGCTTGAACCACGTGCCAGTTGAAAGAACGCTGTTTGACAATACGCGCTGTGGAGCGGCCGCACGAGTCGACAGGGTACCTTTGACCGTCGTATAGTTAAGCAACGACGCTTTCATCCAACCGTCATCGCTGGCGGGCGCCGTCGTTCGCTCAGACGGGCCGAAATCTACCTTCACAACGATGCGGGAGTATTTTTTGAGCGTGCGGGTCGCACTATTATATTGTACGGGAAATATTCGGACGTAATTGACAAACATCCCTTTCACGCGCGCAACTTGTTGCGTTACGATATCCGAGGGAAAAAATGTCCCGGAACCTCCCGGCTCCGCTTTGTAGACAATTCCGGTGGGGTTCTTCGGCGTCACGCTGACGATAGTCGGCACGGGTGCAAGCGAAAACCCGCTGACGGTTTCGAAATCGGCGTCGACGATCGTCACCCGATTATTTGTTCGTCCGCGAACGCCGACGGCGATAGTGCGGAACCGAACGTCGGGCTTGCCGGCATCCTTAGCGTTCCACGGGGAGCAGCCGTCGAACAGCACCGTTTCACTCTCCCTTCCGTCCGCAGAAATTTTTCCGCCGGAATTGTATTTCGGCGTGAAGGCAAACGTCACGCTCCCGGCCGTCGACTCCAGGACGGTCACATCGGAATACAGTGCCTGTCCGCACAACGCCGTTTGACTTTCCAACGCGATGAGAGTGACAAGAACTGCCGGAAAGAGTTGTAGTGGAGTCTGAGTTCGCATGATAAAATAAAAAACCGAACTTTCTGGGCTCTCGTTCACACCAAAAACGTTCGGTACATAAAAAAGCAACTCCGCAAACGACGTTAAAGGTTTAAAAAAGAGATCTGATCAAAAAAACTTTTTAGTAACCTTTAACAATAACGATACGAGTTGCTCCTACTTTTTCTGCTGGAAATATAGCCAACCTCGCTGCTATTGTCAAGAAAAAGTTTCCTTTTGAGGAGGGGGAACGAACCTTTCACTTAAGTGAACGGTTCGCTGCGTAATCCCTCCGTTTTTGAATTGCTTATCCCCCGATTTTTTTGTAAATTGATAAGGTTTGTTCACAATTTAGTATCCGCAACTATCGAAGTATGTCAAAACCTCTTAATATTCTTTTTGTCTCGAGTGAAGTAGAGCCGTTCGCAAAGACCGGCGGGCTTGCCGACGTTTCAGGGACGCTCCCGCAAGTCATCAAAGACCTCGGACACGAGATCCGGATCATCATGCCGCGGTACGGCACGATCAGCGAGCGAAAGTTCAAACTCCATGATGTCATCCGTCTGAAAGAAATAGACGTCCCGATCGGGAAAGACAAGAAGACAGCCAACGTCAACTCTTCGTTCATTGCGAACGTGAAATCCAAAGTGCAGGTGTATTTCCTCGCGAACAAAGATTACTACGACCGCCCCGGCATGTATGTCAACCCGGACAGTAAAAAGGATTACGTCGATAACGACGCTCGTTTCATCTTTTTTTGTCGCGGTGTCCTTGAAACGTTGAAGCGTCTCGGGTGGCAGCCGGATATCATTCACTGCAACGACTGGCAGACGGGACTTATCCCCGCTTACATCAAAACAATTTACAGCCACGACCCTTTCTTCAAACACATCAAGACCGTCTTTACAGTCCATAACCTTGCTTATCAAGGGACGTTCCCCGAGGCTTCATTTGAGAAAACGGGTTTGCCGCCATCGGAGTTTAACCATGAAGGCGTGGAATTCTACGGAAAGCTTAATTTCATGAAAGCCGGGCTGGTCTATTCCGACCTCATCACAACAGTGAGCGAAAAATATGCTGAGGAGATCTGTTCGTCGGAAGAGTACGGGTGCGGCCTCGAAGGGGTTCTTCAAAAACGGAAATCGCACTTGTCCGGCATCATCAACGGCATAGACTATACGATCTGGAATCCCGAAACAGACGAGCACATCGTGAAACGGTATGATATGCGAACTCTGGAAGGGAAGCTGGAGAACAAAAAGGAATTGCTTTCGAAGTACGGTCTCGCATACAAAGAAAATGTACCCCTCATGGGTATCATCTCCCGCCTTGTCGACCAGAAAGGCCTCGACCTTATAAAAGAGATTGCCGATGAACTCATGAAGCTCGACATACAATTTGTCGTGTTGGCCGCGGGTGAAAAGAAATACCAGGATCATTTCGAGGCCCTCCATAAAAAATATTCGTCCAAGATGGGGGTGTACATCGGTTACAACGACGAGCTTGCGCATCTCATCGAAGCGGGCTGCGACATGTACCTTATGCCTTCGCGCTACGAGCCGTGCGGGCTCAATCAGCTCTACAGCCTGAAATACGGAACCGTCCCTATCGTTCGCGCGACCGGCGGACTCGACGATACGATCCAGGATGTGGACGGCGGCAACGGCACAGGGTTCAAATTCAAGAAATACGACGCAAAGGAGCTTCTCAAAACGATCCATCGCGCATTGAAAGTGTACCATGACGGGGCCGCATGGAAAAAGATCATGCGAAATGGCATGCTGCAGGATTTTTCGTGGGAATCTTCCGCCCGGAAATACACGAACCTTTATCGAAATCTCGTCAAGCAGTAAAGCTGATGAACCGACCTGATATCGCAGTGTTTCTCGATCGCGATGGGACTGTCAATGTGGAAAAAGAGTACCTCTCCTCACCCGACGAACTACAGCTTCTTCCGCGCAGCAGCGACGCCATTCGAGAATTGAACGCTCTCGGCGCGCGCGTCTTTGTCATCACCAACCAGTCTGGAATCGCACGAGGGTTCTACACCGAAGAAGCGGTCGAAAAAGTTCACGCCGCCATGCGCGCTCTCCTGAAGAAGAACGATGCATTCATCGACGATTTTTTTTTCTGCCCTCATCTCCCCGGCGCAAAGGATAAGCGATACGATAAAGAGTGCGATTGCAGAAAGCCCAAGCCGGGGATGCTCCATCAGGCAGAGCACAAGTATGCCATCGACCTTCGGCGCTCATTTGTCGTCGGCGATCGCTGCATCGATGTTGAAGCAGGAAAGGCGGTAGGAGCAGGCACGGTCATGGTAGCGACAGGGTATGGCTCACGCGAAATTGACGCGTGCAGAAATGAGCCGGACTTCTTTGCCGAAGATCTTTACGCCGGCGTCCAGTATATCCGGGAACGAATTTCCGGTCAGGAACGTCCAATCACGCAGTCCCGTAACGCATGAAACTCGCTCAGTTGGTCACCGTCGCTGTCTTTGTTCCCGCTCTAATGTTGATGGGTTGCAGCAAAGCGCCGACCCCCGTCGGTATCAATCTTTTCCCCAATAATGAAAAGTTCGCCGCACATGATACGACGCTCGGCGCAATAGGCGACACGACAATCCATGTTTCATCCGTCAACGGCGGCGGCGGAAGCGTGCTCGTCGGCAACCAATCTTCCGTCGATTGTAAAGGGTTGCTCCGATTTTACGTCACGATCCCCGAATCGCTCACGTCGGTCCAGATCGACTCTGCAGAATTATCGCTGACGGTCAGCTACAGTTGGGATGCGTCCGTCCCGGCGACGCCGTCGGCATTCGACGTCAAAGAGGTCACGACTCCATGGTCGGCCGTCTCGGTGACTGTCGATTCACTCAACGGACTCGGCCTCGTTCAGACGAACTCTTCCCCTTTTGTGCTGACAAGTCAGGATACGCTAGTTCCCGGAAAGATCCTCACCGCGCAGATCGACACATCGCTGATCCGCAGATGGATCACCATCAGCGCAGATACGGCGGACACGCTCACGCCCCGGTTCTTCAGTCTCGCTATCGTAACGGATCCGGCGTACTCCAACGTCGGCGTCTGGGGCTTTAGTGAATTCGGATCGTCGACGCCGCCAAACCTCGTCATCATTTATGAAAAGGACGGGATCAAAGATTCCGTCTATATCAATGTCGGCGAGAGTACTTTTTTGGCGACTGGGCCTTCGCTTTCATCGTCCTCCGACCTTCAGGTGCAAGGAGGAATATCCGTGCGCAGCAAAGTCTTTTTCGACAAAAGCGCGTTGATGAAGGCGATTTCCGACTCTATCGTCTCCACCAAGGCAATCATCAATAATGCCACAATGATGCTCACCCTCGACCCTGCGTCGAGCCTTCTCGGCGCCGGTTCGGAAGACAGCCTGGTGGCGTACTTAGCCGGCAGTCCCGTCAGTCCGGAATATCCAGACTCGATCCAAGCCGGAGACTTCGCGTACGGATACCGACAGGACACATCTCAAACCAACAACGTGTATGTGTTCAACGTGACGACAATGGCACAGCAATGGATCAATTCTCCGAGCAATAATTTCGGCGTTTCGCTTCGGGCTCTTAACGACAATGGGTCGGTCGATAAGCTCTCTTTCTTCTCGGTGAAAGACTCTACGAAAGCCCCGAAAATTTCCATCACTTTTACAAAGAGGTAACGTTCGCTCATGAAGCCGATTCATGTTTTCATTGTGTCTGCGTGCATTCTCGCGTTCGGTGAAAGATCTTTTGCGGGGGATGGTCCAGTATATTCCCGTTACGGAATCGGCGATCTTATTACCTATTCAGGCAACCGGGCTGCAGCAATGGGTGGAACGGGCATCGCTTCGCTTAACGACAGCTACTTTAACAGTTCTAACCCGGCATCGCTGGCCATCCTTAGCCGCGCCCAATACTCGGCGGACTTCCAGTATCGGGGCAACGCTTTGAGCGACGGGAATCAATCGGAGTTCCTG
>DATJXA010000093.1:0-9623 GCA_035500675.1 Bacteroidota bacterium
GATGTCGGGTTTGCGGTCGGATGGCATGATGAAAGCTGGAGACTGGGGTTTGCGTGGCGGACCGACGTAAAAGCGCCGGTGAGCGTTTTCCTGCGACTCAACAAACCTTTCTAGCAGCACCACAGCAACTTTTGCAAAAAAGCCCGGACTTAAACCGGGCTTTTTCATTTGCGTACGACGTATTGAAGCCGCTCGGGGTCTTTCTTCACGACGCGGATATTCTTCGGGGTCGTCACGACTGGCTCAATCGAACCGGTCGTATCGAGAAGGATTGTCCGATAGTCGATATAGGATGAGAGATCTTTGCGATCGACTGTCGCAAGTTGCCCGATCCCGCCTCGGACAATGACGTCGATCTTCGGCGGAATGAGAACAACAAGCCGATTGTTCGGTACCTGGTCGACCTCCACGCTAATCCCTTTGAACGTTTTTTCTGCCGTCGGTTGAACGGCGAACTGGAGGTCTACAGCGGCGGGAAATGGAGTAACGCCGTATTCGAGACTGTCAGTTACGGCGACTCGCGTATTGACATCGCTCCGTAAATTTGAAAAAACAAGGGGCTTCGTCTGCCACTGTTCGACCTTGTCGAGTATAGCTTTCGCTCCGGTAAGCGTGACGCTGTCGGGCGTTGTTTTGATCTCACCGACGATGTCGTACCCGTCCCGAAAGCTCATCTGCACCTCCGGCTCGACGGGAACAATTTTTTTAATTTTTTCATCGAGGACGATTATGACGGTATCGGGCTTGATCTCCACTGGATGGATGCTCTGCGGGATTTTCAACCGCTCCATAACATCTTTATTGGTAATAAAATTGAACTTGTTGGTCACGTCGGCCACATCGAGGACATAACGAACGTTTGGGACGAAATAAAGGCCGAGAAGCTCCCAGCCCGACGTATGTACTTTAACGGCTAGCGAGGCAGGAACTGGCCGTGCAAGCGCTCGATTGGGCTTAATATTCTCGAGCGCCAGGGGCACAGAGATGACGGTTTGATATTCGTAGCTCAAATTAATTGAGAGCCACATTGCGGCGGCGAAGAGGGTTGAGAAGATCGCGATATGGAGGTTTTTGCTTTTCACATCAGGGACGAAGCGAGGTAGAAATAAAAACTCCATCTTCTCCCGTCATCAGAGCGAAGATGGAGCAGGTTTGTCCTTTTAGCGGGAGTACTTAATCATGAAATTTCGCCTTCACGAGCTCTTCCAGAAGTTGCTCTTTATTCGCCATTGAGATTTCTCTTCCATAGATTGCCAGTCCTTTCATACTGCGGGCATAAGATCGAAGTTCATGCACAGTCATGGCATTCAGCTCGGCGATATAGGCATCCCGTTCCGTCGATTGTGGAGTTGAGAAAGCGACGTCCTCGTCGTCATCGATCGCCTCTTTCTCTCCAGAGTCCTGAGAAAACGGCTCATCCGACCTGATGGATGCTATCTCGGCATCGGAAAGAAAAGATTTTGCAAAGATGAGGTCTTCGACGCCCTCCGCAGGACGAGGAATTACATGTCGTGAAACGAGTTGGCCGACCCGTTGTGCGGCCGCTGCTCCGGCCTCAACAGCTGAACGAACAGCTGCGGTCTCCCCGATTATTTTGATGGTGATCATGGCCGGGTCTGTGCGCTCTTTTCCCACTAAGCGCACGTTCGACGTTTTTACCATTGCATCCGCCGCCTCGATAGCTCCAACCAGCCCCTTTGTTTCCACCATGCCGAAAGCGAAATTCATCATAATCCACGCACTATTGTCGCGAAGAAACAGCTTCGGTTACTTGGCAGCCGGCCGTTTTGGGAGAATAAGCTCTACATCGCTGTGCGGCCGAGGGATGACATGTACTGAAACAAGTTCACCGACCCGCTGTGCCGCAGCTGCTCCTGCATCGGTCGCGGCTTTTACTGCTCCGACATCGCCCCGTACCATCACAGTGACATACCCTCCTCCGATTTGTTCCTTGCCGATGAGGGTAACTTTCGCAGCTTTCACCATGGCATCTGCGGCTTCGATTGAGCCGACGAGTCCTTTTGTTTCAACCATGCCGAGGGCGTCGAGTGAGATATCTGACATGAGTGTCTCCCGATAAATGTAGTGAATGTATAGACTGAAGCTGAAGTGGGGAAATATAAATAAGAATGCTATGAGAGTCAACCGCTTACCGTGTGTTGTGCTCCCGCGCTTGCCGCGGGGAGCAAAAAGGGTAAGGCCTCATGAAGGGCGCTTTGCCAACGCTATAACTGACAATCCAAATGGAAATGTAGTCTTTCCGAGGATATGGCGTTCAAAGCTAAATATCGATTTCAACAAAGTATTGATGGGAAGCGGAGGAATTTTGAGCGTTGTGTCCGTCCCCATCGCGACCACCTTCGCCGCCATGCGCTCAAGGAGAGCAGTTGGAAATAAGAAAGTGTTGTAATGCGATAACATCTCAACGGTAAATCCGGCTTGTTCCAATACATGTCTCAACAGCGGCTGGGTGTACCGCCGTTTGTGATGGTTGAGTTCATCGTGACGGCTCCAGAGAAATTGATACGCCGGAACAGTGACAAGAAGATGGCCTTCCGGTCGAAGGACCTCCATTGCCTGACGCACTACAGCCAAATCGTCATCGATGTGCTCGATGACATCAAGCATCGTTACCAGATCGAATCGAATTTCGGGATGAGGGAATGTTTCGAGCGTGCAGCAAAATGCATTCGACAGACCTCGGCGGTGACAAAATTCAATGGCCAGGTCAGAGGTGTCGGTCCCGTATGCCTCAAATCGCTCCGATAATTTAGAAAGGATTGCTCCCGTTCCGCAGCCGACGTCGAGCACTTTGGCTCCTGCGGGAAGATCTAACTTCCGTCGAATGAGATCCATGATGATGATCTGTCTCGCAGAGAACCACCAGTGGGCCATCTCAACTTCATAAAATTTTCGGTAAAGTTCCTCTTCCATAGGGAAATTTATTATTTAGGATTCTGTCGGAAAGGCAAGAGAATGAATTGAACGGGCGTGTGCGCAACAGCGTCCCATGAAAAATGGAGAATTTCTGCTTCGTCCTTCATTCCATATGCTTTTGAAATCCAGCCATGTTCGATCTTGAGAGTCAATGTATCGGGGAATGTAAGTCGGGCAACCGGTTTCGCCCTTTTTAATATTTCAACCGTGTTTCTTTTTGCCCTCGCGGTCAACCCCGTGTCAAGATGAAAGTACGAATGAACATTCCTCGTATTTTCGGTGAATATATCTTCGATGCGAAATTCGGACGACGAGTCGTTAAAAGAAAATTTCCTCTTATAAGGAACATCACCTTGTTCATACTCACATTCGACAGTCATGTCTTTGTCATGCCCCTGAGCCTTGGCGATAGAGCCATTCATTATTTTTTTCCAGCCAAACCAACGTTTTGCCTTGAAAAGATTCCAGGAGTCGGCGGACGTCGCGTTATGGGCGGCAGTCGAACGAAGGTAATCGCGTTCGGGGTCATTCCCAAGGTATATGGATGTTCCCGTATCCGTAAAAATTAGAAGACCATTTAAAAAGATAATGGGTGAAAAAAGATCGTTGTGACTATGCGATGAAAATTCTTCTCCACCCATCCCGAACTCTCCAGCCCGGAAAAAACAATAGTCATCTTTTGGAGAGCGCCCGCTTCGGAGAACAACGAGGCCGCTCTCCGGACGAATTGAGTGCAGTTCTTCCCGTTCCCTGTAATTCGTGGCGCTCAACTCATCCCATTCCTCTTTACTAAGCAGCCAAAAAGATTCTTCGTTTGGCTTTGGCGTGTCGACGGGAATATAATCTTTAAAGATTCCGGCGGCCACGGCGATTAGCCCGCTTGCGTCCCAGAAGTCGAGCGAAGGAGCGAGCATGAATCCTCTTCCGTTATCGCAATCGCCGAACGGGGGAAGGCCGTCGTCGGGAGTCCGGAGGATCTCCAAACATTCGATCATTTTCTTTAGCCGGGAAACAAATGTGTCGGAAAAAGGGAAAGCGGTCTTCCACATCCTTAAATACGCGAGGAGAAAAAAGTCGACGACAAATCGGTGGTATGACGATGACTGCTCTTTTCCAAAGCCGTCTTTATACACCTGCGAAAGGATTTCTTCCTCGAGGATTTTTTGCGCCCTGTTTCCCCATCGCTCCGATTCCGGAAATGCGAACGACGTTGCCGCGATCAGGAGGCCCGAACACTCGCCGATCAGATGGTTTGTGCGGATGATCTTGTCTGTTGAGAGATGAGACGAAAGAAAAGCGCACTGCTGCCAAACGCTTTTGGCGATCTGTTCTTTTTGTTGGAGGGAAAATTGATCCTCTATGAACTGAAAAGCAAGCGTCCACGAAATTAGGCGAACGCCAATTTCAAGCGGGCTTGCCCAGTTGATACCGACCCCACAAGGGTTCTCATCTATCCAATCGAGCCATTCGGACATCAGCTCATCGAAATACGTTCGATTCTTGGAAATAAACCAAGCCTGCGCAAGGGTCACAAAGTGTTGGTGGCGGTTAAGTTCCCACACCGGCTTCGCGTCGACGGGAGAACCGTCGTAATGGAGAGCGATCTCCGAATAATTTTTTCTTAACCATTCTTTTCCCGTCGCCGGATCGTTATGCCAATAAATTGTTTTGCCGAATTTCAGGGAGCAGCCGAGCAAATCGAATTTGTGCGTTCGTATTTTTTGCGCACGCGCGAGGAGAGACTTGGCGGCCGGCGGAAATTTCTTTTTGAACCTGACGTGCGTCGTCCGGTCGAGAGGAAGAATGCCGAAAAAACCGTTTGAAAGAATAGCTGCAGTTTTCGCATCACGTATCGTGCGGAGGTCTCGATCACGGACGATCCAACGATAGATTTTTGTTGCTGCGATTGAAATAAATCGAAGAGGGCCGGCTTTACGGAGCGCAAGTATGCTGAAGCGGAAAATGTTCACAGAATAGCTTTGGGATTGACCAGACGCTATGGACGATTTTCGGACAACGTTTTCATTACACGCAGGCCGTCGAGAAGCGAAGATTGCGGCCGCCAGCCCGTTTCAGAAATGATCTTTGAAATGTTGAGCACATTATACGGGACGTCGAAACGTCGTTCGGGGTCGTATCGGACTTTGCATCGCACCGCGAAGCTTTCTTCAACGAGTTCAATAAGGCGCTTCAACGACGTCCCGACGCCGGTGCCGACGTTAAATATCCCGCTTAACGCCGAATTATCGACGACTGCGGTGACGGCGGTTCCCAGATCTTCTTCGAAAAGATAATCCCGGACAGTCGATCCATCTCCCCAGATGACAATTTCTTCTCCCTTCAGCGCCTTTTGAATGAAAACACCGACTGCTCCTTGGGGGCGCGTAGGATGCTGGCTTGGACCGAACGGATTTGAAAACCGAAGGATGACCGAGGGGACGTCGTAGTTGATAGAAAACAGTTTTATGAATTTCTCAATGGTCAATTTGGAAATTCCGTACGCGGAGATCGGTTCAGTGTGACTTGTTTCTGAAAGAGGAACGCCGCGTTCGGAAGCCCCGTAAATTGTCCCTCCTGAAGAAGAAAAAATGAGCCGGGCTTTCTTCTCTTTGAGCGTTTCAAGAAGACGGACCGTCGGGAGGACGTTCGTTTCCACGTCGTATTGAATATCGTTCATCGACGTTTGAGGGATCGTTGTCCCGATGAAGTGTAGAACAGTCGTCACTCCGTCGAGCGCGCGCTTCAGATCTCCAAGATTTGAAAAATCCCCGAACTGCAAATCGATTTTCGGAAAGACCGCCTTAAGTCTGTCGGTATTTTGTCCCTCTTTATCCAAAACGCGCACATGGTAACCTTTCGCCACGAGATGGCGGGTTACGACGGAACCGAGGAAGCCGCAGCCTCCCAGAACGAGACACAAATTATTTTTTCTTTCCGGCATTCCGCTTAGTCCCTCTTTTGATCTCCCGAATGATAAATTTAGGAGAACTATTGGAATTCATCAAAATTCTCCCCGTATACTCGCCGATCAGACCGAGGAATGCCATTTGCATTCCGCCGATGACAAGGACGACCACCATCAGCGAAGCCCAACCTTGGACAGGGACGCCGTAAAGAATTTTTTCGATGATGACGACTGCTGCGCCGACAAGGCCGAGGAGCGCACTCAGAGCTCCGATGAGTGAGGCTGCTTGCAACGGGCGGATGGAAAAGTTGACGAGCAAATTGAGTCCGTGGTTTATCAGGCGGAGAAACGTATAATGAGATTCGTACTGCGATCTGTCGTTGCGAACGGAAACGCCTCCAACGTTCCTTGTCGTCCAGCTGATCAGCCCGTCGATGTATGTATAGGAGGATCGATACTTCAGGATCTCATCGACAACCCATTTGCGGAGGACGCGAAAACTGCTGAAATTTCCATGAAGAGCAGTTGAAAGAATTTTGGACGAGAGCCACTTGCTGAAGTTCGATGTTGCGTTACGAAAAATATTGTGAGCCCGCGCTTCCGGCAGTCCATAGACGACGTCGAACCCTTCAGAAAGTTTTTGCAAAAGATGAGGGATTTCTTCGGGCGGATTCTGCAGGTCCTGGTCAAGGGTTACGATGATTTCCCCCTGCGCGCACGAAAGCCCGGCAAGTGTGGAATTATGCTGTCCGAAATTGCGGCTCAGCTGAACGGCACACACGGTTCGGTCTTTCGCCTGTATTTTTTTAAGGACGTTAAAACTGCCATCCGTACTTCCGTCGTCGACGAAAATAATTTCGTATTGGCCGAGCGAACGGGCGATGGGGATGAGCCGGTCGTAGAGACGTTCGACCATTGGCGCGCCGTTGTAAACCGGAATGATGTAAGAAATCAGGGCCATGCGATCAGGCTAACGAGATGAAAAGCGATACCAAGATACGGAACGCCGTGCCGGGTTTCAACACCCTCACCATTGAAGACGATACACCTGTAATTTGCCATAGCAGCTTGTGGAAAACTCGGCAACGAGCGTGCCCCGCGAACGTACCGTCTCCTCCGCCTTTTCACGTACAGGGAGCCAGAAATCTTTCCCCCATACTTCGGGGTCACCTGTGATCATATATTGAGGTTTAAATGAATCCAATTCCCTGAAATACGTGTATTGAGAACGATATGGTTGCTGATAAAATCCGAACCAAAAAGTCATCGATCCCCAAACCCGTGCATCCTTAGGAATAACGGATTGGAGTTGTTGAATTGTTTTTGAATATGAGCAGTCCCGATTTCGCCACACCAGGCGCGCATCGCCTCCCAATTGGTTCAGCGAAAGAATAATAAAGAGGCCAGCAGCAGTTGTCTCACGCCAATACTGCCACGAAAAAATCTTTCTCATTCTCACCATCACTGTTTGCGAACTGCCCAGCAGCGAGTCAATGGTGTAAGCGGTGAGGATGCAGAGAAGGGGCAAGATGGAAGTGGAATAGAGGATTGTCTTGTTCCAGATCAAAAGGAATGAAAGGGACGCATGAACCACAACCATAATGGCGACATACCGCGCTTCTTCCTTTTTTGAAAGGAATGAAAAAATCCAGCTTGTGAGAAGGATGAGAATAATCGGGGCGCGGTTCGGAAACTGGGCATATTCGACAATGCGCTTCCACTCGCCTTGAGCACTAATAAGCAGCCAGCTTCTCTGAGTGATATCGCTCGTTCTGTTATCCAGTTGCAGATAAAAGGTAGCGAGCGAATTGTGCGCATCATAGAAGATTACATAAATGAGATACGGCAGCACACCGAGGAAGACTGCGCCCGCGAAACACCAGCCAAATTTGGACACCCACGCCCGCTTGCCGTACACTATAAAAAAAACGACAGCTAGTGCACAAATATGAAGCAAAGCATTCGGATGAGTCCACATCGCCACACCGCAAAGTAACCCCGACCAGAAGAAATCGCGGACGGTGCGAGTCTGCATCCCGCGGAAAAAGAGCCAAAGCGAAAAAATCTCGAATGTGACGAGATAGATTTCCGGCCGGATGGTCCTGTACGAGATGAACATCATCGTCTCAATGGTCACAAACCAAACGCTGAGGAGGGCAGCCCGTTTAGAAAAAAACTTCGAGCTGAACAGGTAGAGGGCAATAAGCAGGAACGCGCCGCACGGCCCCGATACAAGCCTGCCCGTCAACGGTCCAAAGCCGAACATCGCAAACGCGGGAGCGACGGCAATGCTCAGGAAAAGACGCGGCTGAAGGAAGACCCTGTCGAAGCCGGAATAATTTTCGAGCACAGGGTTGTACATTTTTCCTTGGGTGGCGAGCGTATAGCCGGTCGCCGCTTCCCACGGCTCATCGACCCACACGCGAGGGTATTCGTCCAGCATCACCGTCGCAAAAAGGACGTAGATCCCGAGGAGGAGAAGGAAGAAACGATGTTCTCGCAGAAAACTTTGCACGGTTCGGATATTATTGAATGTCGAATATTCTCATCCACATTTCCAGGTTGACCAATCGCCAGAGCATATTGCCGGAAATGTCGACGGAATTATCATGGAATTTTTTCTCGATATTCTCGCGGTCGATAAACTCTGCAGCGCGCAGCGAATCGTCAAGCAAAAGAGTACGCATGCGTGAGAACAGCGTTTGCAGCCATCGCTCCTGCGGAGTGACGAAGCCCATTTTATCTTTTCTCCATTGTATTTCTTTCGGGAGAATTCCTTCCATCGCCATGCGGAGAGCATACTTTGACCAACCGTCATGGATTTTGTACGCGGGCGGGATCTGCATGCCGCATTCGACGACTCGATAGTCGATAAACGGAACTCTCGCTTCAATGGCGAACGCCATCGAATTGCGGTCTTCATAGTGGAGCAGCTGCTGGAGGTTCAGCTGAGTTTCTTCCTGAAGAAGTCGCTCCTGAAGGCCACTATTGGGTTTCGCGAGCAACCCCCATTGATCGGCATGGGCCGACACGAACTCCTGTCTCATGAATGAATTGGGTTCAAGGATCCTTTCGACTATCGAGTGAGCCACGACGTTCCGCACTATTTTTTGAAGCAGATCGTATATCTGCCGGTGAACCGGCCGGCCGGCGGTCGAGGCATTTCCCCGAATCTCTTTCCACAGCGTTGCGAGCCGGAGTCTCCGCAATAATTCGGCGTGATATACCGGCGTGTGCCATGCATATCCGGCAAGGAGTTCATCTCCGCCCTGGCCGTCGAGCAGCACAGTGACACCATGTTCTGCCGCGAGACGCATGACGTTCCACTGGGCATAGACGGAAGTCGAATTGAACGGCTCATCCTGGTGATAGATGAGTTGCCGCAACTCATTCCACAGGCGCTCTCCGTCGGGCTGGACGAAATGAGGGTCGGCATTTGTTTGAGCGATGACCTTTTGAACAAAAGCCTTCTCGCTGATTCGGGGATCATCATACACGGCAGTAAACGTCTTCTGGTGTTCGCCGACAAGCTTCCCGTCAATGACCCCTCTTTCGGAAATGAGAGAATTCACAAGGCAAACGATCGTCGATGAATCGAGTCCGCCGCTGAGGCAGCTGCCAAGCGGGACGTCGGTCCGCATGCGCAACCTCACCGAGTCTGTCAGGGTTTTTTTGAATTTCTGCGCATGAAGACGACTCTCCGATTCACTGAATTTTGAATATTGGAAGTTGGCTTGGAGCGCGTAATATCGGCTGATCGTGAGCTTTCCCGATGCGTCAA
>DATJXA010000094.1:0-29205 GCA_035500675.1 Bacteroidota bacterium
ATCTTCCATACGAGGGTAAAAGCCGCCGTCTTCGGGCGTGACGATGACCGGCACGCCATAGACCATTCTCACCATTTCCGGGTAACTCACCCAATAGGGAGCGAGGATGATGACCTCATCCTGAGGATTGACGATCGAATACAGAACGTTGAACACCGACTGTTTGGCGCCCGCAGAGACGATGACATTTTCGGGAGCGACGACTCGATTGTAATTCTCTTCGGTATAGCGAACGATGGCTTTTTTGAGAGATGGAATACCGTCCGTGGGAGTGTATTTAATCTCCGCAGTATTAAGCTTCGCCGCAGCGCTGAGGATTGCATTGATCGGGGCCTTGTTCTTCGGTTCGCCGGCGCCAAGGTGAACGACCGCTTCTCCTTTTTCACGCAAGACGCGCGCTTCTTCGTTCAATTTAAGCGTAGGCGACTCCGCAATCGATTTTGCCAGCTGACTGACGCTCATGATGTGAGACCTCCTGTTAAAAAAGACATAGAAAACTCAAAGCAAGAGCGCGCAATTCTAATGCCAACATTGATTACTCGGATTTTCTCAGATTGAACTCAGATTGCGGATTTACTCAGATTTAACTCTGATTGCATCATGTGAGTTAAAGAAGGAGAACTCTAGCATTTTAGTTCTCAACAATGCGAAGATTTATGGGGGATCGTTGGCAGAAATGACAAAAAACCGCGACTTTTGCAATCGTGGTCTTGAGGCGATCGATTCATCTCGCGCCAACTTGAGAGAACTTTTCAGAGAAATTTAAAACAGAAGATTTACTTTTCGTCGAGGCTGTTTCATTAATGTTAAAAACGGAAAATTTTATTGCGCTACGTTACCACACGGATCCCCTTCGCGCGTAACACCTTTGCGGCCGATGCGGCCGCCTCGCCAGACTCAAACGACAATCGGAAAGTCCCTCCTCGTCCTTCGCGCACTTTCAGCAATTCAATGTCATTGATATTGATCCCCTTTTTATAGAGTGCGGCGGTCATTTTCGCAAGGACGCCGGGTTTATCATCCACCCAGACAAACAGGTCGTGGAGAGAGTGAAGAAACCCTTTCGAGTTTTTGGGGATCTCATCGCGGAACGATTTCGCGCGAACAAATTTCTTTCCCATTGAGGAGAGCGTCCGCTCATTGAGCATTGCGTCGACGTTTTTGATCGCACCTCGGAATTCACGCAGGACTCCTTTTACCTCTCTCCTGTTGCTTTGCAGAATATCTTTCCAAATAGGAAACGGGCTCGAGGCAATCCGCGTCATATCTCTAAAGCCGCCTGCGGCAAGCTGCAAAAATGCCGCGCTCTCTTTATTTTTCCCAGCGGCAAAATCCATAAGACTCACCGCAAGAAGTTGGGGCAGATGGCTTACGGAGGCAGCAACGCGGTCATGCTCCCTGGCGTCCATCATCAGAATATGAGCGCCGATAGACTTCAGTAGCCGGACCAACGGCTGGACAGCTCTTCGATCATTCCGGAGCGGGCACAAAACGTACGCCGCATTCTGAAACAACAGCGGGTCGGCATACTTCATACCGCTCCCCTCCGAGCCGGCCATCGGATGGCCGCCAACGAAAACTCCTCGTCCCGAAAAATATTTTCTGGCAGCCGCGTCGATAACCCCCTTTACGCTCCCGACGTCAGTGACGATCGCGTGCGCCATAATGAAACGGGAGACATTGGGAAGCATTTTAACGATAGCGGAGACCGGCGTGCACATAAAAACGAAATCTGCTCTTGACAACGCATCCTTTAATGAGGACGCCGCTCTATCGATCGCCTTCCTCTTCTTTGCAGTTCGGAGCACATCGGGCTCGTCAAATCCCACAATTTTTACACCCGGGTTACTCTGTTTAAGAGCAAGACCCAGCGACCCTCCGATAACGCCGAGGCCGATAATCGTTATTGTTGGAAATTGACGAGAACGAGACATTGAAAAAATAATTATGAATTTGGAATTAGGGATTAGGAATTGAAAGAGGTTGCGTCAAGGATTTCTCGGTCATAATTTCTGATCCTCAATTTATAAATTGCCCTATGCTAAGAAGAAATCAGGAATTGATAGAAGGCGGCGGGTTATCTCGCAATTCATAATTCTTAATTCCAAATGCATAATTATATTAAGCGATTGTCCGGCCGATCGCTTCCGCAATAATGCGGATCTGTTTCATCAGTTCTTCGAATTGTTCCGGGAAAAGCGATTGCGCTCCATCCGATTTTGCATGGTCGGGGTCGTTGTGCACCTCCACCATAATTGCATCCGCGCCCGCGGCCACAGCAGCGCGCGCCATCGGCGTTACCTTGTCGCGAATGCCGATCCCGTGAGACGGGTCGGCAACAATCGGTAAATGGCTTTTTGCATGGATCACCGGGATCGCACTGATGTCCATCGTGTTGCGGGTTGCCGTTTCAAATGTCCGTATGCCCCGCTCGCAAAGAATGACCTGCTTGTTCCCGCCGGAAAGAACGTATTCCGCCGACATGAGCCACTCTTCGATCGTTGCCGCTAACCCGCGTTTCAACATCACCGGCTTCTTCGACTTGCCAAGCTCTTTGAGGAAATTGTAATTCTGCATATTCCGCGCCCCGATCTGGAGAACGTCTGCATATTGTTCCACGAGACCTATTTGACTGCTGTCCATCACTTCCGTAATAACGAGAAGTTTAAATTCATCGGCCGCGGCGCGCATTAATTTCAACCCTTCTTCGCCCATTCCCTGGAAGGAATACGGGGACGTGCGCGGTTTGAATCCGCCGCCTCGAAGGAACTTTGCCCCGTGAGACGCAACTTCTTTTGCAATCGTCCGGATTTGTTTTTCGCTTTCGACCGAACACGGGCCAGCCATGACGACAACTTCTTTCCCCCCAATTTTTACTCCCTTGATATCGAAGACAGAATTTTCCGGATGGAACGAGCGGTTCGCAAGTTTGAACGGGTCGGTGACGCGATATACATGCGCTACGCCCGGGAGCAACTCCACCTGCCTCGTATCGAAATCCGGCTTTACACCGATCGCGCCGAGGACAGTTTGATTAACACCGGTAGAGCGGTGCACATCGAACCCGAAATCGTGCAATACTTTAATAATATGTTCGACGTCGTGCTCGGTAGCCTGTTGGTCTAAAACAACAACCATAATTGTGATTCCTTTGGTTCTTGGTTCTTCGTTCTTGGTTCGTGGTTCTTAGTTCTTGGTTAACTGTTCACTGATTATTCATATCGGTCCAGCTTGAACCTTTCGCCAAGGTACAGCTTTCTCGCTTCGGGGTCGTTGGCAAGAAATGCCGCTGTGCCTGCCTTGAGAATTCTCCCTTCGAATAAAAGGTACGAGCGGTCGGTGATCGAGAGCGTCTCGTGCACGTTGTGGTCTGTGATAAGAACACCGATCCCTCTCGACCGGAGGCCGGTAACGATCTTCATTATTTCCTCGACCGCGATCGGATCGATGCCCGCGAACGGTTCGTCGAGAAGGATGAACTTCGGGTCGGTAGCAAGCGCGCGGGCGATTTCTGTTCTCCGGCGTTCTCCTCCCGAAAGAACGTATCCTTTGCTCTTTGCCAGTTGAGTGAGCCCGAATTCCTCAAGGAGTTTATCGCAGCGTTCGGATTGAGCCGCCGGAGACAACCGCGTCATCTGGAGTACTGCTAGAATGTTGTCCCGCACACTCAGCGTCCGGAAGACCGACGCCTCCTGCGGCAAGTAGCCTACTCCTGCCTGAGCGCGTTTATACATCGGAAGCCGGGTAATATTTTTCTCGTCCAAAAAAACGGCGCCTTCGTTCGGCCGTATCATCCCGACGATCATATAAAATGTCGTCGTCTTCCCCGCTCCGTTCGGGCCGAGCAACCCGACGATTTCTCCCTGTTCGACCCGGACAGAGACATTGTTCACCACAGCCCGTTTCTTGTAGAGCTTCACGAGATTTTCCGCGCGAAGAACGATGTGTCCTCCTGCTTCGGCATCCTTCTTCGGCTTCGAGTCGACCTTCGATCCGTCTACGTAATTGTATGTCATAAATTTTTCAAATCGGGAAATATATAATTCAATGTCGGTCTGTCCGTTCTGAGGACGAACCCGTCCAGGTTATACTTCCCTTCATCTGTCGCGATCATATTTTCCGGATAATAAACTCCTTCAATCCCTTTCACGATGCTGATCTCATTGATCTTTCCGTCGAGAAATGTCATCGTGATCTGGTCTCCGCTCGTCCTGTTGCATCCGTTGGGCGACTTCCCGTCATACAGGAAATACAAGCTGATGGCATTTTGGTCGACGGTCATCTGTTGGAGTTTGTCGTTCTGAAAAAACATATCAATTTTTCTTCCTACCAACTGATTATAGCGCTTCGGGTATGCGCTGTCGCTGAGTGAAAGAGCAAACGACCTTCCCCTGATCGTCGCAAACTGTAATTTGCCGTGCGCCATATGGAGCGATATCGAATCTCCGGTCGTCTGGTTGTCCTCATACCATACGACCGGCTGCTTCCGCAGTTCGATGACATCGTTCCGCGTAAAATACCGCGCCCAGCCGCATCGGACCGAAAGCGGGCCGCGCGCCATGGCAACGCTGTCTGTTGCGATAAGTTTCTGCGTCGAATCGTCATACGATTCCATCACGACGCTTTTAACAACGAGGGTATCGATCTCTCCCTTCGCCGATGTATCGATCTGCATGAGACGCGGATTTTGCGTCACCATGCTATACCGCGTCGAATCAAAGTGCACCAGATAGTCCCCGAAGATCCGGATGTTGTTCGCGGAATTATCGGCGACAACGTGGTGGACCGCAATCGACTTACGTTCGTTTTCAAAATACGTCAGCTCGTCGCTGAAAATCGTCGTCGTAGAATCGATAACTTTAACATGAGAATGAAAGAACGCCTTTTTCTGTTCAGTGAAGTACGTGCCGGAGTCCGCGAGGAGGACGACATGGCGCGTTTCAAGCCGGACCCCGTCCTCGCACACGGCTTTTTTTGAATCGCCGTAGTACATCCCTTTTTTTGCCGTCAGGGTGACGGTGTCGCGCATCACCTTGACGCGGCCGATCAGTTCCACCTCGTTCCGTGCGAGATGCTGAATTGCGCGGTCGCACCATACAAGGACGTTCCCCTGCACGAAATGCACGTTCCCCGTAAACTCCCGGAGGTCTTCACCGTTCACATTCTTGCCGACAAATACATCGGCGTTCTTCAGGACAATAATATCTTTTTGCTGCGCAGAGAGCGAGCCGAAGAGAAGGGTCAGGAGCGCGCACGAAAGAGCTCCTTTTCTGCACATCCGTTCGGGGAAAGTCAACAGCACAGCCGTCGTCCCGAGTCTTCTGTTTGCGCGAAATACATGAAAGGTTCTCACAGTTACTTCGGCTTCGCCGTTCCCGTCACTTTAAAAATCTTATAGTTCTTCAAATTCTGGTCGGACTCGAACCCGTGCCCCTGCAAGTTCTCCTTCGGAGATGATATCGTCACGAACTCGTCCGAATGAATGAGCTGCCGTCGATTATCCCAGAACAATTTTTCGGTGTGAACGACAACGCCGCTGTCCGACACGACAACGACGTTTCCAATCGCTTCCAGGTTATTCGTGTTTTCGTCCACCTTGCCGGTCTGAGATGTCAACACCGACGAATGCATTCCGTGTTCGTCAAAAAAATCTACATGGACGCCGCTGTCGAGTTTTGTCAGCTTTGATCCCTCGAATGAAGAGATGTGCCCGGCTTTGAGAATGGCCCTGACAATTCCGGAATCGGTGAACGTGACCGTCGCATTCCAACTCTCCTGAGAAGGGAGCGTCGCACCCGAGACCGCGTCGAGAACGGATGGCTTGATCTTTTCTTCGCAACCGCCTGCAAGGGCCAACATCCAAAGAGCGACAAAGATGATTTTCTTCATCGTCTCTATCCTTGCTCACGGCTTGCGAGACCGGCCTTCACAAGGTCGTGGAGGTGCACCATGCCGACGGGGCGATGGTCACCGTCCACGATGATAAGCTGTGTAATGCTGAACGTTTCCATCAGCTGAAGCGCGGCGGCCGCAAGCGAGCCGAGCAAAATCGTCTTGGGATTTTTCGTCATCACTTGTTCCGCGGTCGCTCCCGAGACATCCGCCGTTTTCTGCAAGAGGCGCCGCAAATCGCCGTCCGTGATGATGCCTTTGAGCTTCCCCTCTCCGTCCACTACGCATGTCGCCCCGAGCCGTTTCGTCGTCATTTCCAGGATCGCATCTTTAAGGCTCGTGCCGAGAGAAATTTTAGGGACCTGTGCGCCGCCGGTCATGAGTTCTTCGATCTTCAACAGAAGTCTTTTGCCGAGACTTCCACCGGGATGAAAAAGGGCGAAGTCCTCTTTGCTAAAATCACGCTTTTCGAGGAGGGTGATGGCGAGGGCATCTCCCATAGCCAGCGTGGCGGTCGTCGACGACGTAGGAGCGAGGTCGTGCGGGCAGGCCTCTTCCTCGACCGTAATGTCGAGGACAACGTCCGAGGCTTTCGCGATCGACGAGTTAACGTTCCCCAGCATTGCGATGATCGGCACTTCGATACGTTTGAACATCGGGATAAGCTGAAGGATCTCGGCCGTTTCGCCGCTCTTTGAGATGCAAATGATGACATCCTCGCGGCGCACCATCCCCAGATCCCCATGGACGGCGTCCGATGGGTGGAGAAAAATCGCCGGCGTGCCGGTCGAGTTCATCGTCGCGACGATCTTTCGTGCGATAATCCCCGACTTTCCCATTCCAGTGACGACGATCCTCCCTTTTGTTTCAAAGATGATCCGTACAGCGCGTTCGAACGAACCGTCGATCTTGTCGACGAGCGCTTCGAGAGACCGCGCTTCGATCCTGATCACCTGCTTCCCCTTTTCAATTTCGAACGATTGAGTTTTCATTTTCGAAAAAGTGATAACATTCTGCGGACGATTGAGTTCCTTTGCTGCCGGGCTATGACAACCGGGCCAAGGTCGATCTTTTTGCGGAGCTTATTATAATTGACAAGCGCAGCCGTCAAGTCCACATCGGAATACGAATCAAGATAAGCGAAGAGGTTTTCCGCCGCCAGAGCGACCTGAGGGTCGCGGATATTTTTGTGGAGCATGAGGGCGTTATGAAAATTTGTGACAGGAATGAGATGATTTACGCCGTCGTGGGCGTCAAAGATCCAAACCTTTTTATCCTTCCGGCAGACCGCCAGCGTCGCACTTTCACCGGATTCACGTGCAATGCGGACTTCACGCGGCGCCGTTCCGCACGAGGGGCACGGCAACGAGGGCGACCAGTATGAAAAACTCCATCGCCGCTTCTCGGAAAAATCCGCCGGGATCGTTTCTCCTTCGAGGTTGACGATCTCATATTCAAGCTGATCCTCGAATAACTCGCGGAGTGTCACTGAAATATTTGCGCGCTTTCCTTCAATGACTCCGTAAGCGAAGACCTGAGGCAGGGGTGATTCGACATCCGGCACAACGCCCGGTGCGGCAAGGATGAAATTTCCCGCTCCGCGGCGTCCCTCGCCCGCCACATTCCACTCGGCAAGATATTTTCTGTAACTCGCATACCCGGCGCGGTCGGTCGGCAGAAGCCAAAATAACGACCGGCTCTCAAACGGAGTCAGCGAACGGGGAAAGCGGGATTGTTGACCGTTGTGGGGAGAGAGATCGCTCACGACCAACCATATCTTTTTGCGAGGGAATCGATCTCGAGCACTTGCCGCACGAGGCCTTCAAGATGAGAGAGAGGAAGCTGGCTCGCTGAATCGCTGAGCGCTTTTGCCGGCTCCGGGTGCGTCTCGATAAATAAACCGTCGATGCCCACTGCAACGCCGGCGCGTGCAATCGGGAAAATATGCTGAGGCTCTCCGCCGCTTTTTCCGTTGTCGCCGCTCGGCAGCTGCACAGAATGCGTCGCGTCAAGGATGACGGGGTAACCGAACGAGCGCATGATCGTCAGGCCTCGCATGTCGACAACAAGATTATGGTAGCCAAATGTAGCGCCCCGTTCGGTCACCATAATTTTTTCGTTTCCGGTCGAGGCCACTTTTTCGATCGGGTGCTTCATGTCTTCGGGTGCAAGAAATTGTCCTTTTTTTACGTTGACAGCTTTTCCGGTTTTGCCCGCAGCTATCAGCAGTTCGGTCTGACGGCAAAGGAACGCGGGGATCTGAATAACGTCCGCTACCTGTGCGGCTGCAGCAACCTCTTCAGCCGTATGGACATCAGTAAGGATCGGGATCTTCAATTGAGATTTTACGTCGCTGAGGATCGCGAGCGCTTCGTCCATTCCTATACTAACGAAGCCGCTCATGCTCGTTCTATTCGCTTTCTTGTACGAAGATTTAAAGATGAATGGGATTCCAAGGCGCGTCGTGACCTCTTTGATCTTCTGCGCCGTCGTAAAAATCATATCTCGATTCTCGACGACACATGGGCCGGCAATAAGGACAAGAGGATTGCCTCCCCCGATTGGAATCGACGAAATTGTGAAGGATTTCATAGTTTTGCTAATCAAAATACCAATCTTTTGCAGGAAAGTAAAGGAGTGGAAGGTGGTTGACGTCGCCGATCAGGTAATTCACAACTGAACCGGATAATTTTCTTCATAAATTCGTCAAAAACCTTCACATTGAATCTGAGAAAAGATTCGGCTGGCTAGATCATTTTCCAACTCAAGCGCTATTTCATTTTGCAATTTCATACAACTTTCCTTCGCCGGGCGAGATCACATCTGTCAAAATTCCCCAGCGAGGAAGATTATATTTTTTGCCTGAAACAACTTCGGTAATAACTAACGGCATTTCATTTGAAAACGTGATACTAAAATTTTGTTGCGGTGAAACACTCCCATCATCGTTATTGCACACCCTATTTACCAGCAAGAAATAGACGGTTGAGTCAACGCCGCGATCAATACGCTTAAAGGTACCGACCTCGAACCGTGGACCAAAATAATAATCTGACTTAACCGTTCGGATATGGGCGATGTTATCAAAAGGAATCGATGTGTGCGGAAAAGCATCGTACACGCGAAGCTTGCGGATTGTCGGACCTATTCGACGGAGTTCGGAGTTCAGCCTGCTCACATTATCAAAAGCTGGAGTTGTATTCTTCCCATGATGGATATCCTCCCATTTTTCCCGGTCGCCTGTCGTCGGGTTAATGTCGACCAAACCGTCTGTTCCCCATTCTCCATCCCCTTTTGGTTTGGAGCTGCCATATGCATAATAGAGAATACCTCGTGCACCTCGAGAGAGCGCAAGGTACGCCTGAACTCGGAGCTCGTAAAAATTCGGCCTTCGCAGATTTATTTCACCGAATGGTCTGACATCCTCCTGACTTTGAATGATCGCTTGCCATTCGGTCCATTTGCCCCGCAAGCGGTTCATCAGATCATTGTATGGGCCGATCAGATGCCGGTCGAGAGCGGTCTGTTGACCGGAATATATCGGTGGATGTATCGAAAAAAAAGGATATTGGTCAAATTGGAAGACGTCAAGATGTGGGATTTCGTCAAAAAAAATTTGAGGAGGCACTGGACCTGTAGATCCAAACGATCGACGCTGGGGGTCCAGTTCGTGAATTTTTTGTGCCACAAATTCAATAAGCGGCCAACGCGATGGTTGATCCATCGAGCCTTCGTCGTCAAGTTGATAACTGTAAAACGACGGATGGGAATTGTATTTCTTTTTGATTAGCCGTATGATCCTGATGGCATCGGCAGAATCACTCAGCTTTCCGGCGCGGAGCCACCATAAAAGAGAGTTTGGATCATGAGTGACATAATCGTTATTGCCTATTCCAACTTTATACTGAATCGTATCGGCTATCATGACGAGCGTATCTTCCACCTGCACTGGCATTCCGAAAACAAGATAATTTGCTTTGATTCTTTGCAAATTAACAACCTCCTGGTGCCAACCCTTGCCGACATACCCGCCATTGAGTGGCGGATCATTGCTTTCCAGCCAAATCCCCCATAAGCCAAGAGGAAAAAAACTTGACGTATCCGT
Organism: Bacteroidota bacterium; assembly: GCA_035500675.1. Taxonomy (GTDB): domain Bacteria; phylum Bacteroidota; class Ignavibacteria; order UBA10030; family UBA8401; genus JAGVPT01. The sequence continues at coordinate 9,998 of DATJXA010000094.1, forward strand.
TTGCTGTGCTGATAGGACGAGCGGGACAATCCAAAGCAACAAGATCGCGATGGAACGGCGCATGAAATAACCGTTCTCCAAATCAGAAGATCCCTTTCGCATAATAATCCAGATCTTTCAATGATTAAACAATAAGCAGCAGAGACAACCGGATAGCGCACAGCACCAGTTCACAAAATCGTTCGTGATCCAGAGGTAGCCGGAAATGAGCGCGGATGGTTTAGCGCAATGGATTTTTTTCTCTGTCTTTTTACCGCACACCTCACAGGTGTATTGCGCTTGAATTGTCGCGCCTAGCAGGCTATCGATAAGAGAGCCGATAAGCCCGGAAAAAAGTATCACTGTGAGAGTGTGAGGGATCGATGCGGAAGGCAACCAATATATCCCGCTCAATGCAATAACCGCCGCACCGAGCAGGCCACCGGCTAATCCGGGAAGAGAGACGGCGCCGCTTGTGCCGGCGTTAACTGTTTTTAAAGTGATGATAGATCGCGGGACATTCCTGGCCAGAAGTCCCAGTTCTGTCCCCCACGTATCTGCCGTTACTGCGGCAAGCGAAGACAAATAGAGTAGATAACATTGTTGCGGCGAAAAAAGCAACGAGGACACTGTCAGGATTCCCGCCAAGCCTCCGTTCGCAAAGACCTGCCCGGCATCCCTTCTGTCCGTTTTTTCAAACAAGGTTTGAAACTGTTCCTTTCGCTTCCTTCCGTATTTTGACAGCAGGCTCGATGAAATAAAAAATGTCAAGACCGGGACCGCATACTGAAATCCGCCAATCCCAAAAATGACGGTCGCGAGAAAGAAGGTCGCAACGCTTCCGCTTACAGAAAGGAAACGAAACCGCCACGACGCTGCAGCGACAGCAAAGGCCAGAAAGACGGCAACGATAAACTGATGAACCATAGACCTTTTAACAAGCGGTTGAGAGTTATAGTATGGAGTAGGGAGTAAGGAGAAGGGAGTAAAGAAATAATGAACTCTTTTCACCCGCCCTACTCCATACTCCATACTTCTAACAGTCCTGCATAATCTCGCACAACAAGACATCCATCACGAGCTTGGGATCCACCGAGGCAGATTTCAGTTGGTGGTCGGCGTTTGTCAGGGAAAGGATCGCGTTGTCAACGGCAAGAGGAGAATAGTTACGAAGGTGAGAGAGATACTCTTTCACAAAATAGGGACTGACCCGCACGGCTCCGGCCATTTCAAAATCCGATTTTGCCGTTGCTTTCAGCTCGCGCAACTTCGCCAGAATAATAAAGTGCCGCGTCAGCATGACGATGATCATTTGCGGCGATTCGCCGCTATCGAGCATTCGTTCAACGATCGCGAGCGAGCGGGAGATATTCTTCTCTCCGACCATCTTCGTCAATTCAAAGACCGTGAACTCTCTCGATACGCCGACGACAGCTTCGACGTCGCTCAACTCGATCGTCGTTCGCGCCCCCGCAGCGATAGAGAGTTTATCGATCTGATTCGAGACCTCACGGAGAGAATTGCCGACATAAGCCTGGAGCAAAGCCGCGGCTTCGGAGGTGATCGAGCGCTTGAGAGTTTTGACGCGCCGCTCAATCCATACGGGGATCTCGTTTTCGTATAACCGTTTGAATTCGCCGCCTGCCGATTTCTTTTTTAATAGAGGGTACGGTTTTTTTCTCAGGTCGGGCTCGGAGGCGATCAGAACAAGGCTTGTCGAAGGAGACGGGCGGTCAAGGTAGGGTTCCACCAATTCTTTATTGGCGACTCGTTCAAAATCTTTCACAATGACCACCCGGCGTTCCCCCATCATGGGAAACGAGGATGCAAGCGAGACGATCTCCTTAGCATCGACCTCGTTGCCGTGAACCACGTCTAGGTTGAACCCCTTTGTCGTCGTATCGACTGTTCCTGCGACGATAGCATCGACGACCTCGTCGATAAGGAAATCTTCTTCCCCATAGAGGAAATAGACCGGCGCAAAATCTTTCTTCTTTATTGCGGAAAGAAGCGCGTCGACGGAGACCTTCTCTTTAGCGATTTTTGCCGGCATTATAGGTTTTCAGGAGGTCGCATAATTTAAAATGCAAATTGCAAAGGACAAAATTACAATGTAAAACGAGAAAAGATCGAGCTTATGAGTATTCCTTTATATGCAAACTTTACACTTTTTACTGTACCTTTGCCCTTTGCAATTTGCACTTTAAACTCTGCTTCATCGGTAGAGATATTCACTTCACAAGTACTTTCTTTATCACCACTTTCTGTATCGGGTTGTCGTTGCGGTCACGCGGCACGGCAACGATCTTATCGACAACATCCATCCCTTTAACCACCTTTCCAAACACCGAATACTGGCCGTCGAGAAAATGGGCTGGCGCTACGGTGATATAGAATTGACTGCCGTTCGATTTTCTCTGAGGGTTGACTTCGTCCCCCTGCCGCGCCGCTGCAATCACGCCCCGGTCATGCGGGAGCCCGATTTCCGCATCGATGGTGTATCCAGGTCCGCCAAGCCCGTCGTTCGAACGGTCGCTGTCTCTCGAGTTCGGATCGCCGCCTTGGATCATAAACCCGGGGATCACCCGATGGAACGTCGTCCCAACGTAGAATCCCTCTTTCGCAAGCTTCCGGAAATTTGCGGCATGCTTTGGAGCTTTGTCGTCTGCCAATTGAACCGTGATATTTCCCATCGAGGTTTCAATGACGACAAGGCCGTGCGATCCGTTGTGTTGTGTCACGGAAGTTTTTCCTTTCTTGGTCGATTTTTTTTGTTGGCTGCCGGAGGCCGTTGTGAATAAGAGGGCTCCGCAGAGGAGAAGAAGCAACGGTTTCATAGAAGTATCCTTTGGTGATAGTTAAAAGTGAAGAGGTCAAAGGGCAAAATTACATGGGAAAATGTAAAATGAGAAATTATACAGGCTTTAATTTATGCGATAGTTTTTTCTAACCTTTGAATTTTTCATTGTAACTTTGCCCTTTGCACTTTTCACTTTGCCCTTCCCTCAAAAATAGTACGTCAACCCGAACGCCAGCCCGACCACGAACATCGAAAGCGTGGCTGTCTGGCCATGATTCTGTAAAAGGTCGCCCCGACTGTCCTTGAGGTCGCCGAAGACCTCCCATCGCATTTCGGCGGCGACGTAGCCGTACAGATGCTCGTCGAATGCCGTTTGCCCGATGCCGTCGACTTTAATTCCTACCCCGTGTGTCGTGTAGGATGTATCCGTGTTATAAAAATCGGATTTCTGTTCCACGGTTCCCGTGTGATAGCCGATGCCTCCGCCAAATTTCAAAAAATATCCGACGCCGCTCTTAACATAGTGAACGGTGAGCGTCGGCATTTTCACGTCATAAAATGTCGTGTAGGTTCCGGTGCCTCCCGTCGGGAGAGTATACGATTTGAAAAGATAGTTGTATTCCGCCCCGCCGGACCATTCGTGCGCTATCGGCCCATCGATGCCGCCAAAAAATTCAACGACCGTGCCAAAATCTTGCACTTGCTGGGATGGGTCCGCAAGCGTGTTAAGGAAGCTCACGAGAGCCGGAGCGTCGGCAAGAGCAACCCCCATCCCTGCATAGGCGGAGATCCCGTTGGCCCGTTCTACGGGCCTTTCGTTTTCCTTGTCGAGGGATTGAGACCGGCATATCGCGGTGAGCCCAAGAAAGCAGAATGCGGCAACAAAAGTCTTCATCACACCGTCAAAAATCTTAACGTTCTCCGGAAATCACGCCCCGCAACATGCGCTGGAACCCGTCCCTACACAGAAACAGCAAACCCACTTTCAAGCGATTCGATGATTTTAAACGTGGCGCGCGTCGTCGCGACAAGGCTTTGGAACGGAATGAGGTCTGTCGCGAGGTGAACAGACTTGATGAACTCTTCCACTTCGGTTTTATGGCCTTTGTCGATGGTCAAAGCGTCGGAAACTTTCCGCGTGCCGCCGGCGTAGGTTTCAAGGGTTTTAAAGTTGTCGATGATCGCCGTTCTGCCACCGGCTGAAATCTCGATGCGTTCTTTCGGAACGGACGAGTCGCCGTTCGCAAGGTACGTAATGACGCCGAGAGCTCCGTTAGAAAGCTTCAGCGTCACGACGATGTTGTCGCTCTGGGTCCTTTTTCCGGCGAGCGAAAGGGAGCGTGCGAACACTTCCGTCGGTTCGCCGTTGGACAAGTACTGGATCGTATCGATAAAATGGCACACTTCTCCGATGATCCTTCCACCGCCTTCCACCGGGTCGTGCACCCAGTGCTCGGGCGGGATGAACCCTGCGTTAACGCGATAGTTGACGATCATCGGCTCGTTCATCTCCGCAAAAAATTCCTTCGCACGGCGTACCGACGGCGAGAACCGACGGTTAAATCCTACCGTGAAACGTAGGTGCGACTGCTTTCGCGCCGCGTCGTGGGCTTTGATGATCTCCGATAACTCCGCCTCGTTGAGCGCGAGCGGCTTTTCAACGAACACATGTTTGTGGTGCCTCATCGCCTGAACGCTGAGCGGCGCATGAAGGTTGTGCCGCGTCGCGATGAAGACCGTGTCGATATTTTTGGAGGCGAAGATCTCTTTCGGATCTGTGGCGGCGAATTCAAACCCGAATTTTCGCGCGACGTTTTTTGCGTTCAGCCCATTCGACGTACAGACCCCTTTGAGCGCAACATTCTTCGTGTTGATGAACGGGATGAGGGACGACTGCGCAAAATTTCCCGCCCCGATGAATCCGACGGACAACGAGGCCTTGGTCTCGCGCGAGCCGGTGACGCCGACGATGTTGGGGGACGGCTTTTTTTCCTGCGGATACTCGAGAAGCACGCCGATGTATCGTTCTTTGCTTTTTCCGGTGATCATCGAATACGCTTTGACCGCGTCGTCGATGTGGAAGATGTGCGTCGTGAGTTTCTTCACGTCGACCTTTCCCGTGCCGACGAGCCTCAGAAATTCTTCCATGTTGCGTCGTTCCGTCCAGCGGACGTACCCTACCGGATAATCGTGGCCTTTTTCCTCATACGAGCTGTCGTATCGCCCCGGCCCGTACGACCGGGAAATTCTGAAGTCGAGCTCTTTCATATAATACGGAGCTCTTGGGATCGTGATCGCAACATCTCCCACGAGAACGACCCGTCCCTTGTCGCGCGCAATTGCGCCGGCAAGTTGCACCGGGTCGTTGCTCTTTGTCGCGGCGGTGATGATGACCGCATCAGCTCCGATCCCGTGTGTGTACGACTGGATATCCGACACAAGCCCGTTGCCGGACCGGCGAAACGCTACGTCGGCGCCCAATGACTTTGCAAGCGCGACCGAATGTGAGTCGAGGTCGATGCCAATGACGGAGCAGCCCGCCGCTTTGAGAATCTGAACAGTCAACTGTCCGACCAAGCCCAGGCCGACGACGGCGACCGTTTCGCCGAGCGTCGGCGAGGCCATCCGCACACCTTGTAAAGCGATGGCCCCCACCGTTGTAAACGCGGCTTGCTGCATCGAAAGCCCTTGAGGAACTTTCACGCAAAGATTCTTCGGCACAAAAAGTACTTCTGCATGGTTGGCCGACCCGCCGCCGCACGCAACGCGGTCCCCAACGGTGAAATCGTCGATATCCCCCGCGACGGCGACAACGGTCCCTGCGGAACTGTAGCCGAGTGGGCCGAACGCCTCGAGCTTGGTCATCACTTTTCTATAGACACTCCGGATTCCCTGCTGCCGGATCTGATCGAGCACGAGCTTTACCTGATCGGGGTTAGACTTCGCTTTGGCGAAAATGTTGTCCTTACGTTTCTGCACCGAGGCACGTTCTGTGCCCGCGCTGATGAGGGAATATTCGTTGCGCACGATGACACCGCCCATGCGAAGCGCCGGGTCGGGAACCTGTTCCACGTGCATAACTCCTTTTCTCATTTCTTGTGAAACTTGCTTCATTGAAAATTCCTCAGAGTGTAATCGTTTGGTTTCATCCTTCTTCCGCCATCGCTTTAACGCGGATATTATCCTTAAAAAAGTAATAGCCGCCGATAACGAGCGTCAGTATCACGCCGACTTCGTGCGTAAGAATGGAGTAGCTGAGAGCCGTGACTCCGTCCACATGATACAGCCGCGTCAGCGCAAAGGACGTGAACGAATGGTACGTTCCAAAACCGCTCGGCGATGGAAATGCGAATGCCACCGTCGACACGACGAGCAACACCGTTGCGGCGCCGAAATCGAGCCCATGACCCGCCATTTTATCGAACGCGAAGAAGGGGATGTACATCAGCAAAAGATACAAACCCTGGATCAGGTAACTCGTGATAATGATCATGAGAAAGCCTCCGGGGCGTTTGGATGCGGCAAAGCCACTGATAAACGATTCAAAGAGCTGGTCGAATTTATCCCGGGCCTTCTGCGGAAAGAAAGCGATCATTTTCTTCATGAATGAAAAAAGCAGGTCCGCTTTGAAGAAAAGATAAATGAACAGACCGAACGCGACGACCGAGCCGAGGAGGAACACCGTCTCCAGGGATGCGAACGACGGAAAAAGTTCGGCGAACGAGTCGGAGTAGATAAACATCACGGCAAGTAAAATAGAGAAGAACGCGATAATGTCGATGATGCGTTCGATGATCACGGTGCCGAACGCGGCGGTCTTCGATATCGATTCGAGCTTTCCGAGTGTGTAAGGGCGCACGAGTTCTCCGACTCTCGGAAGAAAATTATTGATCATGTAGCCGACCATCACCGCCGAGAACGAATTCCGGAGCGACACGCGCTCCTTGATCGGCGCCAGGAGATACTGCCATCGCCATGCGCGCGCGAGATGGCTGAGAACGCCGCCGGCAAGAATAGCGACGATCCACACCCAGTGGACGCTCGTCAAAGAATTCCAGATCGCGCCGTAATCTTTGCCGCGGAACGCCACGTACATGAACAACGCCATCACGAGAAAACTTACGACATATCTGATGGACGTCTTTATTTTTGCCATTATTGTCTTAAGCGAAGCGTCCTTTACGATTCATGCGCAAAAATTTCGCAGAGCGCCGATGCAGGAGGCCTATTTACTCGGGGCTTGGCGTTCACTCAAACGGAGGTCCACCACTTCAACATGCTCGGGGACGACGAACGTGAATTGTCCGTCCGGGACGCCCGTGTTGAACCTGACGGAAGTCAATACATACGTCGTGTGCGTCTCGTTCATGTCGACGTACTCGAGGCCCCGGACGCTCCAATCGGAATCATCCACCCACACCTTCACCGACTTTACAAATTTGGATGCGCCGGTTCTCGGCGTAAGTTTGAGCACGTAGGACGCATGGGGTTCGCCGGCTTCATTGTCGACGAGCGTCGCCCGATAGTTTGCCGGCAGACCGAGAAGAAATTGCTCGGGAGAGAATGCCGTCGTGCTTTCTTTATAGTTGTCGACCACCACTTGCTTGTTGACCGGCGAGTATGCCCACACGGTCTTGCCGTCGGTCACGATCGTTTGCTCCTGCGATTCGATCCGGTATTTGTTCCCTTTTTTCATCGTCACCGTGCCGGAGTAACTTTGTTTGATCCCCGCATAGCGGAGCGAAACGGTCTCGGAAAAATCCGCGGAGGCGTCCGTGGCATTGGCGTACGTCTTCTGAACTTTCGCGAGCACTTCGGGCGCGGTAAGTTTTTCAGCCGGTTGACCGTATGCAGTATGGAAAAAAGGAGTAAAGAGCAGGACGACTGCAAACGGGAGAATGATGCCATGCAACTTGGATGCGAATTCCAATCTCATCATGTCAGACTTTTCAGAATAATTTCAAGTTCCGCTTCGCTCTCGATGAGCACTTCGCGCGCTTTGCTTCCGTCGAACGGCCCCACGACACCCGCAGCTTCCAGCTCGTCGACAAGCCGCGCGGCCCGCGAATAGCCGACCTTCAGTCGTCGCTGCAACAGCGAGACGGACCCTTGCTGATGGCGCACGATGGTGCGTGCGGCCTCTTCGAACAATTCGTCCCGTTCTCCGCCTCCGGCGCTCATCGACGCCCGCTGTTTCTCGAGCACGGACGGCAGTTCGAACGGTCTGGTATACCCTTTTTGTTTACCGATATGTTCGACGATCGATTCCACCTCGTCGCTCGAGATAAACGCATTCTGAATCCGGATCGGTTTGGGGCTCGACGAGGGCATGTAGAGCATGTCGCCGTTGCCGAGAAGCTGTTCGGCTCCGTTCATATCGAGAATCGTCCTCGAGTCGATTTTCGACGACACCTGGTACGCGATGCGGGCCGGGAAGTTCGCCTTGATGACGCCGGTGATGACGTCGACGGACGGACGCTGTGTCGCTACTACAAGATGGATCCCTACCGCTCGGGCGAGCTGCGCCAGCCGCGTGATCGGCTCTTCGACTTCGCGCGCGGCGGTGATCATGAGGTCGGCCAGCTCATCGATGATGATAAGGATGTACGGAAGCTTTCTGTGCTTGACGGTGTCGGAATCTTTCAGACGTCCTGAGACGATCCGTTCGTTGTAATCGGCGATGTTGCGAACGCCAGCGTGCGCGAGCTTATCGTAGCGTTGTTCCATCTCAAGTTCAGCGGCCTTTAACGCGAGGACCGCATTGTGAGGGAGCGTGATAATTTTTTCGTCGACGTCCTTCGAAATTGCAAGGTAGTGGTGCTCGAGTTTTCTGTAGAGACTCAGTTCGATCTTTTTCGGGTCGATGATGAGGAACTTCACTTCCGATGGATGGAGGCGGTAGAGAATGCTCGCGAGGATCGTATTGATCCCCACGCTCTTTCCCGAACCGGTCGACCCGGCGATCAGGAGGTGCGGCATCTTCGATAAGTCGTCGACATACACCTCGCCGGAAATAGTCTTTCCCATCGCGAGGGGAAGAGCGGCCTGCGTGTCGCGGAACTTCGCCGAGTTGATGATACTTCTGATCGTCACCATCGACGGATGATGGTTCGGAATTTCAACGCCCACGGTCCCTTTTCCCGGGATCGGCGCTTCGATGCGGATCCCTTTCGCCTGCATCGCAAGAGCAAGGTCGTTCGCGAGGTTCACGATCTTTGCAACTTTAACGCCCGTTGCCGGGACAAGCTCATAGAGCGTCACGACCGGTCCGGGAGTCACGCTGACGTTCGCCACTTCGACGTCGAAGTCGGCGAGCTTTGCCCGGAGAAGCTCGGCGTTCGCTTTCAGCTCTGCGTCGTCGATCGTCTCGGCTTGACGCTGCGATGTAAGAAGATCGACGGAGGGGAACACATAGTCTATTTCTTCGTCTTCGACGTCGCGTTCGTCGAGGTCGACTTCTTCTTCACGCACCATTTCTTTAATATCGAGCGGCGTCTCGCCTTCGATGAGTTCGGACGGCGGTGCCGGTTCAGCGTCTTCTTCCTTTTTACTCCTTGGCTCTTCCCCCCCACTCCTTACTCCTTGCTCCTTACTCTCCAGTACTTCCGCCTGCCGAGCCGTTTCAACAACGGCGGCGCGCTTCACTTTCACTTCTTCCGCCGGCCGCTTCACCTCGATCATCGCTTTCTGCTTTTCCTTCTCGGCCGTTTCACGCGCGCGTTTCTCACGCCATTCTTCGGCGTTCGCGCTCAACCGTCCACCCACATCCATAAAAAAATTCTTCACGCGCTCGGACGTGACATGGAGGTCGAGGTCGATCGCGAGCGTGACAGTCACAAACAACAGGGCTACCGTGACGATGATAGCGCCCGCAGAACCGATCAGCTGCCGGAAAACGTTGGAAAGAAACGCTCCGACGGCGCCGCTCCATTGCGGAGAGAGGACTTCGGAGAGGCCGACGATGCGCAAAAGGCCGCACAGCGCCGACCAGAGAATGACGATCGCTACGACATAATTCGTAAAATAGACGAGCCGACGGATATTTCCCTTGCGCATTGTCGTCCAGCCCCAGGCGAGAAGAAGAAACGGAAGGACAAAAATCCCGTAGCCGGCCGTAGAGTTGATGAGAAAATTCGAACTGATGGCCCCGATGAGCCCGAGCCAATTGTGCGTGGCGGCCGCTTTCTCCTGGATGAGCGGGTCGTTGGTGAAGATCTTGTAGAGTTGTGCAAAGGGGACGTCGCCGTTGGCTTCGTCAGCGGGAGAGTACGACACAAGGGCAAGAAGCGTCAGTATGCCGAGCACCATGACGAAGAACGAAGCGATCTGCTTCGACCGGCCGGATTTTTTTCCTCCGCCGTTTTTCTTACGCCGGGGCTGCGGCTGATCCGTTGAAAGGGAGGTCTCGTCCATGGAAAGAAAAACTCATCCCTCCTGAACATCGAGTGTGATGGAGTGCTTGGCTTCTTCTTTTTTCAGCTTAATAACATTGCCGATCAGAAGAGGGAGAACGGGAATCGCATCCACGGTGACGCACGTCTTGAGGTCGTTTTCGAACCCGATCTCGATGAGATAGCGTCCGTGGTCCGAGCTCCTCGCCATCTTGAGGAGATTCTTACCGACAGTTTTATAGAGCACCTGCGCCGCCCCCGCTGCGTCGTTGATGTCCACAACGACGGGGGAATTTTCCACCAGCATTTTCACGAGCATGCCGGCGCAGACCGCATCCTCGATGCAAAAGAGCTGCTGTTTGCCGGCACAGACGATCGAGAAATCCTCTCCCGCCTGGCGGATAAAATCCGCTACAAGCGAGACGTTGATGAACCCGGCGACCGCCATGCGTTTCGCATACTTCGCTTTCACCATCGCCGAAGAACCGTTCGTCGTGCAGAAGATGATCGACTTCCCTTTCACCGCCTCTTCCGTGTATTCGCTCGGGGAATTGCCGAGGTTGAACCCTGTGATGATCTTTCCGTTCCGCTCCCCGCCCCGAAGGACGACGTCCCCGAATAAATTGCCGGAGACCTTCACCGCCGATTCGATCGAGCCGACGGGAATGATCTCGCGCGCGCCGTTATTGAGCGCCGTTACGATAGTGGTGCTCGCGCGCAACACGTCGATCACGATGACGTTCTTGTCCCTCAACTGCATCTCGTCGACTTGCGCCGGAGAAAAATAGACATCGATTTTCATTCACGACACCTTAAAGAAATATGTCCGCTGCAATCAAACAGCTCGGTACCGCGAGAGCCCCTGCTTATTCCACGAATCTCATTTCTCATTGCGCCGCTTCACTTCTTCAAAAACGGCAAGCCCGTCACGTTCCCCTCTACTAACTTCCCGCGCACGTCCACGCTGAGGGACGTTCCGACCGAGGCATTCCCGATCGTCACGTATCCCATCGCGATCCCGCGTTCGAGGGACGGAGAGAACGTCCCGCTCGTGACCGACCCGACGGACGCTCCGTTAGCGCAGATCGGATAGCCGTGGCGCGGCACCGCTTTTTCCTTCACCTGAATGCCGACCAGTTTTCTTTTCAAACCTTCGGACTTCACTTTTTCTAACACCGGCTTGCCGACAAAATCTCCCTTGCCGAGCTTTGTGATCCAGCCGAGCCCTGCTTCGAGCGTGTTCGTCGTCTGGTCGATATCGTTTCCGTACAGGCAGTATCCCATTTCGAGCCTCAACGTGTCCCGCGCCCCGAGTCCTATCGGGGCGATGCCGAACTCCTTCCCCGCCTCGAAGATCTGCCGCCACACGCGCTCGGCGTGTTCAGCCGGGAAATAAATTTCAAACCCAAGTTCGCCCGTGTAGCCGGTGCGGGAGATGGTCGCTTCGGTCCCAGCAACCGTCGACCGAACGTAATGATAATACGCTATAGAACTTAGGTCGACCGGCGTCATCTTCTGAAGAGTCGAAAGAGATTTCGGGCCCTGTACAGCAAGAAGAGCGATGGCATCGCTTTCATCCCGCAGCGATACGTCGCCTGCGAGGTGGCCGGTCAGCCAGTCGAGATCTTTCGCGATATTCGACGCGTTGACCACGAGCATGTAGTGCCCTTCGTCCATCATATACACGAGAAGGTCGTCGACGATGCCGCCGTTGTCGTAACACATTGCCGAATACTGCACGTCGCCGGCATGGAGCTTCGCAACGTCGTTCACCGTGACCCGCTGCAGAAACTCAAGGGCGTTCTTCCCTTGTACGATGAACTCGCCCATATGGGAAACGTCGAACACGCCGACCGCTTCGCGCACGGCCTTGTGTTCCTCGATGATGCCGGCGTACTGCACCGGCATTTCGTACCCGCCGAACGGAACGATCTTTGCGCCGAGCTGGCGATGGATGCCGTACAACGGCGTTCGTTTTATTTCTTCTGGCCTTTTTTCCAATCGGAAAGGAATTTCTCGAGACCGATATCCGTGAGGGGATGTTTGATAAGCTGGTCGATCACTTTGAACGGCATCGTGCAGATGTCTGCCCCGATCATCGCCGCATCGACGACGTGAAGCGGATGGCGTACGCTCGCGACGAGCACCTGCGTGTCAAACCCGTAGTTGTGATAGATCGTCACGATCTGGGCAATGAGGTCCATCCCGTTGTGGCTGATATCGTCGAGCCGGCCGATGAAAGGGCTGATGAAGTACGCGCCTGCCTTCGCAGCAAGGAGCGCCTGGTTCGGCGAAAAACAGAGCGTCACGTTTGTGCGGATCCCTTCGGCCTTGAGAGCTTTGACGGCTTTCAACCCTTCCTTGATCAAGGGGACTTTCACGATGATGTTCTCGTGGATCTTCGCCAGGTCGCGTCCCTCTTTCATGATGCCGTCGAAATCCGTCGAGACCACTTCGGCGCTGATCGGACCTTTGACGATCGCACAGATCTCTTTTAACAGAGGTATAAATTCTTTTCCTTCTTTCGCGACGAGGCTCGGGTTGGTCGTGACGCCATCCAGCACGCCGAGGTCGTTCGCTTCTTTGATTTCTGCGATGCTCGCAGTATCGATAAAAAACTTCATGGAACCATCTCCCTACGATTTATACTGAGCTGTGATATCTTTGTCTTGTTTGCGCGAGATGAACCGGAATTCGTCGATGGCCATCCCTTTGTCTTCTTCGAGCTTGATCTGTACGAAGAATCGAAGCTTGATCTTCGTCAGGCGGCTGATCGTCCCTTCCGACAGATGCAACGCGATGCTCGGGTGGACGCGGAGGATGAGACGGAACTCTTTCGACTCCGACTTGAACCGGCGGATCCATCGCTCGATCTGACTGACGATCGTCGTCTTCGATTGGATCAACCCGCTGCCGCCGCAGACCGGGCACGGCTCCGTGAAGCTGTGGATGATGCTCTGACGAATGCGCTGCCGCGTGATCTGCACCAAACAAAATTCCGTCATCGGCAGGACGGTCGCCTTCGCGCGGTCCTTGCGGAACTCCTTCTTCAACTCGTCGTACACTTTTTTCTTGTTCTTCTCTTCCGCGATGTCGATGAAGTCGATGACGATGATCCCGCCCAGATCTCGCAGACGGAGTTGCCGGCAGATCTCGCGTGCCGCTTCGAGGTCGGTCTTCAGCGAATTAAGCTCCTGCTCCTGCTTTGCGGCGTACCGTCCGCTGTTCACGTCGATGACCGTCATCGCCTCGGTGTGGTCGATGATGATGTAGCCGCCGCTCTTCAGCCAGACTTTCCGTGCTAGGGTCGTCACGATCTCTTTTTCGACGCCGAAGACGTCGAAGATCGGCTCCCGTTTCCCGTAGTATTCGATCTTCTCGACCATCGACGGGGAGACCAGCTTCACATACGTCCTGATCTCTTTGAACAGCTTTTTATTGTCGATGACGACGCGCTGCACGTCGTCGCTAAAGAGATCCCGGATGACGCTCGACGTCGTCGCCATATCTTTATAGAGAAGAGCGGGAGCCGATTCCTCTTTCACGGTCTTTTCGATCTCGTGCCATGTCGTCAGCAGAGATTCAAGGTCCTGGAGAAATACTTTCTCATCCTGATTCTCGGCGTTCGTCCGGACGATAACGCCGAACGACGGAGGAAGAATACTGCGGACGAGTTTGCGCAGCCGACGTTTCTCTTTAAAGCTGCTGATCTTTTTGGAGATCCCTACTTTGCCGTCGAACGGGAGAAGGACGAGAAAGCGTCCGGGAAGCGACACTTCGGTCGTCACGCGCACGCCCTTCTTGCCGACAGGCTCTTTCGTGACCTGGACGATGATGTCCTGGCCTTTGGTGAGATTGACGTTGCGCCGCTGTCTGTCGTATCGCGGCCGCCGGTCGTGACGCTCGGGGGCTCTCACGGGCGGGGCTTCGACGGCTACTGCCGTGCCGTTCCCTCCAGACTGAGGAATTGCGGCCGGCGGGGGAGTCGGATGTTGTTCATCCTCGTCGTCGTCGTTATCGGCGTCCGTGTCGACCTCAGATCCGTCGTCGAGCATTGCGTTGTATTGACCGAGGGAAGCTCCGATATCGGAGAAATGAAGGAAGGCGTCTTGCGGCAGGCCGACGTCGATAAAGGCGGCCTGAATTCCCGGCATGACCTTCGCTACTTTGCCGAGATAAATATCTCCAACCAAACGCTCCTTTTCGGGCGTCTCGACAAAAAGCTCCGCAAGCTTACCCTCTTCGGTAATGGCAATGCGGATCTCGTTGGCGGTGGAGTTGATGACAATTTCTTTTTTCATGAAACAAAATTCCTTGATGCGCGCCGGGTGAAATAAAAGTGAGCCCCTGTGCGATTGTAAGCGATTGACCTAGGTATTGGGAATGGCGCGATTTCCTTACACTCATTGGTTTTCGGATGATTTTTCAACGGCTGCGGTACTGTCCCCTCGTGTCAAACAGGCTTGACCCCAAATGTGCAGACGGAACTGTCACTCCGCTCCTGTAAGTTAGTCCGAAACGTGCTCTCGCTTGAAGAAAAGGGTATTTGAGTATTTTAGTCAAATTCAGGATAAGTTACGAAAAATAAGGGAGGCTTGCAAGTGCGGGGGTGACCGTTCGTAGTTCGGCGTTCAGGGTTCGGCGTTCGTGGTTCTTCGTTCGGGGTGCGTCGTTATGGCTTCTTAGCCCTAAAACAGCCAACTAAGAACGCCGAACGAAGAACTGACAAAAAAAGGTCAAGCTTACTGTATCACACTTTCGGTAGCGGGCCGTTGCTTCCTTCCGGACCTGGCGGGGTTGGGCGACTTACGGTTGTACAGGGCTTGACCTAAAGACAATTAATAATGAAGAATGAAAAATTAGTTTTTACGCACCGGCTCTTCTAATTATTAATTCTTCATTATTAATTATTCATTGCTTTTTGTGGAGCTGATCGGGATCGAACCGACGACCTATTCGTTGCGAACGAATCGCTCTCCCAACTGAGCTACAGCCCCGGGTGAAGACAATTAATAATGAATAATTAATAATTAAGAGCATTAATTCTTCACTCTTAATTATTCATTGCTTTTCCGACGACCTATCCCGACTTGTCGGGACGAATCGCTCTCCCAACTGAGCTACAGCCCCGAGTGAAGGCAATTAATAATGAATAATTAATAATTAAGATCATTAATTCTTCATTCTTCATTCTTAATTATTCATTGCTTTATCCGGCGACCTATCCCGACTTGTCGGGACGAATCGCTCTCCCAACTGAGCTAGAGATCCTTTACAGTCAACAATGAACAGTTAAGCTTAAGCATTTTCTTTAATATACAAAAGTCCGGTTTGGAAGGCAATATTTCGTTCTTAGTTTTCAGTTCGTAGTTCTTAGTTCGTTGTTCTTGGTTATTCCTGAGACGCATAAAACCAATGCTTAAAGCTACGAACGAAGAACCACGAACTACGAACGAAGAACGACGAACTATGAACGAAGAACTACGAACTGACTACGAACGAAAAAAAGTTGAAGTTGGCCGATAATAATGGTACAATTAACACGCTTTTATTGAAAGTTTTACCTCCATTTATTTACTTCTGTCCACAAAGAATCCACCCAAAGAAAATTTTTCAGGAGGACATCGTGCTTAAAAGTCGATTTCTCAGCCTGCTCTTGACGCTCCTCGTCGGCAGCGCGCTCACGGCTCAGGTCAATATCAAGTTCACCGAATACGACCTGCCAAACGGGCTGCACGTGATTCTGCACGAAGACCACTCTGCCCCCGTTGTCTCGCAGGTCGTCGTCTATCATGTCGGCTCGAAGAACGAACAGCCGGACCGGACGGGGTTCGCTCATTTCTTCGAGCACCTCATGTTCGAAGGCTCTCCCAATATCCCGCGCGGAGGGTTCTTTAAGATGGTCCAGAACGCCGGCGGCGAGCTCAACGCGTTCACGAGCTTCGATAAAACTGTCTATTATATCACGGTTCCGTCCAACGAGCTTGCACTTGCTATGTGGATGGAATCCGAGCGGATGCTCCACCTCAAGATCGACTCGATCGGGATCGAAACGCAGCGATCCGTCATCAAAGAAGAAAAAAGACAGAGCCTCGACAACAGGCCATACGGTTCGATCCTCGAACAAACATTCGCCCATGCGTACAAAGTCCATCCGTACCGTTGGGTGCCCATCGGCTCGTTCCAGTACATCGATAAGGCGACCTACGACGAGTTCTACCAATTCTATAAGTCGTTCTACCTCCCCAACAACGCGTGCCTCGTCATCGCCGGAGACATCGACACGACGAAAACCAAAGCGATGGTGGAAAAATATTACGGCGACATTCCGCGCGGAACGAAGCCGATCTACCGGCCGAACATTGTGGAGCCGCCGCAGACAGCGGAAGTGCGTGACACGGTGTACGACAACATCCAACTCCCCGCAATCATTGAGGCCTACCACATGCCCGCAGAAGGGACGAAAGACTACTATGCGCTCAGCATGCTGACGACACTCCTCTCGGGCGGCGAGAGTTCGCGATTGACAAAACGCCTTGTCGATAAAGAGAAGGTGGCGCTCGAAGTGCAATCGATCCCCTTCGACCTCGAAGACCCCTCGTTGTTCCTCCTGTTCGGGATCGCCAACTTCGGCAAATCCCCCAAGGATATCGAGACAAGTATTTGGGATGAGATCGGAAAGCTCAAGACGACGCTCATTTCTGACAGCGAGCTGACGAAGATCCGCAACGAGGAAGAGACCGGCTTCATCGAGAAGAACTCGACGATGCAGGGAAAGGCGGTCGAGCTGGCGAATTATTACCTCTTCTTCGGCGACGCCAACCTCATCAATTCGGAGATCGATAAATTTTTGGCCGTGTCGAAAGAAGACCTTCAGCGCGTGGCGCAACAATACCTCACGGAGCAGAATCGTGTTGTTCTCTACTACTTGCCAAAATCAAAAGTTCAGTAGACCCAAGGAGCAATGACAATGAAAAAGATTTCAGCAGCC
Source organism: Bacteroidota bacterium (assembly GCA_035500675.1). Taxonomy (GTDB): domain Bacteria; phylum Bacteroidota; class Ignavibacteria; order UBA10030; family UBA8401; genus JAGVPT01. Next base: position 27,159 of record DATJXA010000094.1, read on the forward strand.
TTACTCGCCTTCTCACTCGTCGCCGTCGTTATCGCGCACGCGCAGCTCGACCGCAGCATCATCCCCGGACCGGGGCCCGCTCCAGCAGTCGCGTTCCCCGATTACGACCTGCTGACGACGCCGAACGGCATCCGCGTCATCATCGTGAAAAATTCCGAGCTTCCGACCATCAGCATCCGGCTCCTCATCGACCGGAAGCCGGTGCTGGAGAAAGACGACGCCGGATGTCTCGACATCGCCGGGCAATTGTTGCGCACCGGAACGACGACACGCACGAAAGACCAGCTTGACGACGCCATCGACCTTATCGGCGGGGACCTCGGCTCCGGCGGCACGAGCGTCTATGCTTCGGGCCTCTCGAAGTACACGGAAACGCTGTTCGAGCTGATGTCCGACATCACGCTCCATCCTTCCTTCCCCCAGGACCAGCTCGATAAAATTATTACGCAAACGAAGTCCGAACTGCAGTACAGGAAGGCCGACCCGAACATGATTGTCGACGTCGTCCGTAAAAAAATTCTTTACGGCGCTGACCATCCGTACGGAGAAGTTGAAACGGAAGAGACCGTCGGCAAGATAACTCGGGACAAATGTATCGCGGCCTACAACGCGTATTTCAGGCCGAACGCCGCTATCATCGCGGTGGTGGGCGATGCGAACAAGGATAGCATCATGGCGATGGTGAATAAATATTTCGGAGGATGGCAAACCGGCTCGATCCCCTCGTCGACCTTCCCGACTCCCCCTTCACTCGACAGCACGCGCGTCGCGTTTGTCGACCGCCCAAGCTCCGTCCAATCTGTGCTCAGAGTGACGGAAACTGTCGAACTGCCGCGCACCTCTCCGGACGTCATGCCGGTGCAGGTGATGAACACCATCCTCGGAGGAGGCGCGTTCCGGCTCTTCGTCAACCTGCGTGAAAAGCATGCGTACACCTACGGAGCGTACAGCTCCATCGGTCCGGACGAGCTGATCGGTTCGTTCACCGCTTCCGCTTCGACGAAAAATATGGTGACCGACAGCGCGCTGACGCAGATCTTCTACGAATTGAATAGGATCCGGAACGAAAAGGTGGATTCGGCCGAACTCCAGATGGCCAAAAATTACTTGAGCGGGTCTTTTGTCCGGAGTTTGGAAGAGGCAAACACCGTTGCCGAAGATGCGATCAACATCGAACGCTACCATCTTCCCAAAGATTATTTCAAGACCTACCTGAAGCGGCTCGACGCCGTCACGGCGGACGACGTCCAGCGCGTCGCGAAACAATACATCCAGCCCGACAGAATGCTCGTCGCAGTCATCGGGTCGGCAAAGGATGTCGAGTCGACGCTCACGCAGTTCGGACCGCTCGACGTGTATGATGAGGACGGCAACAAGGTCGTCGAAAAAGCGGAACCACCCATTACGATCACGGCCGACGAAATTTTTGCCAAATTTCTGGAGAAGACCGGCGGGATAAAAAAAATCAAGGCGATGAAAGACAAGACCATCGAAATGTCCGGCAAGGTGCGGAACGTAGAGATGAAAATCACCATCGTCCAGAAAGCGCCGAACAAATTCTACGCCAAGACCGAGATGATCGGGATGTTCAAGCAAGAGCAGGGTTTCGACGGCAAAAAAGGATGGACCGTTTCGCCTCAGGGTATGTCTGACATTACCGGAGAGCAATTGGACGAGCTGAAGTTCCAATCGGCTTTCGATTTCTACGGGCAGTATAAAAAGCTCGGGCTCACGGCAAAGGTCACCGGAATCAAGACGATCAAGGGAAAAGAATGCTACGAAGTGAGTTTCTCGGGACCCGCCGGAAAGTCGATGAAACAATATTTCGGCGTGGACGACTTTTTGAAATTCCGCGACGTCAAAACGATGAATACTCCTAACGGTCCGGTCGATCAGACGAGCGACTACTTCGACTACAAAAACTGGGGCGGCGGTTTTCTCGCTCCGACTCGCGTCGAACAGGGCGTCATGGGCCAGTCGTTCGACTTCACGATCGACAAGTTTGCCGTGAATACCGGGGTGAAGGACGGGGTGTTTAAGAGGCCGC
>DATJXA010000095.1:0-5637 GCA_035500675.1 Bacteroidota bacterium
CCAGCATCAGTAACTCAGCGTTCGGAATTTTCTCTGCCATCGTTTCGGACCAAGACGGAGAAACGTGGACGTCGTGCTTTCCCCCGATAACGAGCGTCGGAACTGCGATCTCTTTTAATCGTTCGGTCACATCATATCGCTGCTGCTCGTTCATCACAAAAAATTGATTCCGCCTTGCATTGAAATTGGCGTCGGCAAAAATTGCGTCGATGGTGTGCCGTGCCGAGTCGGTCTGGGCGTCGAATTGATAAATCAGGCGGTTAAATTTTTTTACGCGCTCGCCGGGCGGGAGTGACCGGACTTCTTTTGACAGTCGCTCGTAGTCGGGATATTTTGGATGAGAAGGGTCCCGAAACGTCCCTGCATGAAAACGACCGGTTGGAGCCGAAGAAACCACGACGAGTTTCTGAACATGCCGTTGATGTGCGAGCGCATACTCCAGAGCCGTCCATCCCCCCGCCGATTGGCCCATCACGTTCCATGTTTGGAAGCCGAGGTGAAGGCGTAATTGCTCGATGTCGTTGACGAGGGTCGGAATTCCATACTCGCTTTTCTCATGCACTTCCCCCGACGTGCCCGTTCCTCTCGGGTCGAGACGGATAAGCGTAAAATCCGCCGCTAATTCCTCGAGCATCGCCCACCGATGCCCATCGATGCCCCACGTCACGGGGCAGAGCAGCAGTGGCTCTCCGCTTCCGCGAAGGGAATAATGAATGGACGTGGAATCGACCGTCAAGTAAAATGATCCGTTCTCCATCCTGAAATATACGAAAGTGCGGACATTGTTAGGCGCCACGTGGCAAAAATCTGAGGTGCCAATGAGTAGTGTCTCAGTTTGGTTATTGCAGAAATGAACCGGACACTTTTCTCTTTAAGTCCATCAAAAGCCTTCAGATTGAACTGGCCAAAAGGTTCGAGTGTCCGGTTCATTTTCACACTGCCGGCTATTGACTTTGGCTTCCCTATATATTAATTTAGGCATGACTAAATAATAATAGACCTATGCCAAGCATCAGCGTCGAAAACTATTTAAAGAATATTTACGAACTCGAAGCCAGGGAAAAGAGGGTGACAACGACCCTTCTTGCAGAAAGCCTGAATATTTCTCCGGCATCCGTGACAGGTATGGTCAAAAACCTCTCGCGAAAAGGCTTCCTTCGGCATGTCCCCTACAAAGGAGTTCAGGTGACGGAAAAAGGAAAACGGTCCGCGCTCAAGATCATCAGGAAGCACAGGTTGTGGGAAATGTTTTTGGTAGAGGTCTTGCATTTTTCGTGGGACACGATTCATCAGGAAGCTGAGGAGTTCGAACACATCATGTCCGAAAGGATGGAGGAAAAAATCGACGAAGTGCTCGGCCACCCCATCGTCGACCCTCACGGAGCTCCCATTCCTCAAAAGAACGGCACGATAAAGAAGATGGACTTCGAGACGCTCGCCGAAGCGAAAGAGGGAGCGAACGTGTGCGTGCTGACCGTGAAAGACGAAAGCCCGGAGCTGCTTCAATACGCCTCCTCGATCGGGATATCGCTCAACAAGAGGATCTTCATCAAACAAAAGATCAAGTTCGACGGCTCAATGATCGTGCGGATCGGTTCGAAAGAAACAGTCGTGAGTCCGATGCTTGCACAAAGTATTTTTGTAGGATCGTAAAGACATTCTTCGATGAAAACGTATCGTCAAAAAAACAAAAATTCATTATCCGAGGCCTCCCGGGAGATTCTTCCAAAACCATCTGCGGTAACCGCGAGCCACCTTTCGTTGGAGGGGATCCACAGTTCTGTGAACGTCCCGCAGCAGGACGCCGGATTCTGGCGGCACTGGCGCGCATTCGTCGGACCGGCGCTGCTTGTCAGCGTGGGCTATATGGATCCGGGAAACTGGGGTACCGACTTGCAGGGCGGAGCTCAGTTCAAGTACGGACTCTTATGGGTCGTCGGACTTGCCAGCCTCATGGCAATATTCATGCAGGTCATCGCAGCGCGACTGGGGGTCGTTACGGGAAAAGACCTCGCTCAATGCTGTCGAGACTGGTATCCTCGATGGACGCGCGTACCGAACTGGCTTTTTTCGGAGATCGCCATCGGGGCGTGCGATCTGGCAGAGGTACTCGGGAGCGCAGTCGCGCTTAACCTCATGTTCCACATTCCGCTCCTCTGGGCGGTGATCATCACGGGCGTCGATGTGCTCCTCCTCCTCGCACTGCAGCGGTTCGGCATGCGCACGATCGAGGCCGTCGTCTTGCTCCTTGTCGCGACGATCGGCGTCTGTTATTTCATCGAGATATTCGTCCTTCCTCAAACGCAGCCGAGCTTTCTGGAGATGGGAGAAGCGCTGTTTACGCCAACGTTTCGGCAGGCGGGGATGATCTATCTTGCGATAGGGATCATCGGCGCCACCGTCATGCCGCACAATCTTTATTTACATTCTGCGCTTGTGCAGAGCCGCAAGTTTCAGAAAGATGAAGCTTCCATCCGCCAAGCAATTAAATTCAACACGCTCGATTCCGTCGCGGCACTCACCGTCGCATTCTTCGTCAATGCCGCAATTCTTGTGTTGGCGGCGATGGTTTTTTATGGCAAAGACAGCTTGACGGTCGCCGGTGGGAACGTTGTTAAGTTCGCGGCCGAAAGCGATTGGATCCGCGTTGCCTATCTGACTCTTGCGCCGTTGTTGGGAACTGTCGCCGCAAGCACGTTATTTGCCGTCGCTCTTCTCGCCAGCGGACAGAGCAGCACGATCACCGGCACGCTTGCCGGGCAGGTCGTCATGGAAGGGTTTATGCACTGGCGCATTAAGCCCTGGGTGCGCAGGTTGATCACACGGACACTCGCAATTTTGCCCGCGGTCTTTATCATCGGCCTTCGCGGCGAAAGCAGTGTGACCGATTTGCTGACCCTCAGCCAGGTCGTTCTCGCCATACAACTCCCGTTCTCCATGTTTCCACTGCTTCAATTTACGAGTTCGCGCAAACGGATGGGGTTGTGGAGAAACGGCTGGTTTCTCATGATCGCCGGATGGGGAAGCGCGCTTCTCATCACGGCGTTGGACATCTACGGCCTTCCCGACTCGCTTGCGACCGCATGGCGAGTGATCTTCGGAGGATGATCTCTCATTCGAAAAAGGAAGCCCTATGTATAAAACGATCCTTGTAACGCTCGACGGTACCCCGACAGACAGGGCTATCATCGAACATATCAGACAACTCGCGCGAGTGATGCACAGCCGGGTTGTGTTGCTTCATGTTGCAGACGGTTGGGCGGCGAGAACGTTTGGCTCGGACGCTGTCGGTCCGGAGGTTTCCGAAGACACGGCATATCTCGACAAGATTCGGCACGAATTCCGTTCGGATGGAATTCCCGCCGAAGCGGAATTGGCGTACGGCGAGCCGGCGGAAGAGATTGTCAAATGGGTGCAGAAAGGGGGATGCGATCTCATCGCGATGAGCACGCACGGTCACCGTTTGATGGCCGATCTCTTTCTCGGCACGACAGTAACGAAAGTGCGCCATGACGTCAGCGTACCGGTGCTACTGCTGAAGGCGAAATAGCATTTGTAAAGATCATCCCTCAAAGATCCAATTGCATAACGACCGCCATTGCCAGGCTGGCTGCAGGTGTTGAGGAGTTTCAGGATCAGAATCATCCCCCTACGCTTACAACAATGCTGAATCTAAAGATTTATTCTGTACTATTGGTATGTCTCTGCATGTGGAAATGCGTTTCAGCATACGCTATGCCGGCAGGCGAAATTCCGCACGACGACGGCATCGATTTCAAAATTTCAGTGTTCGATGCTGATGAAAAAATCCCTATGGGTCTTGCTCGAGTGATGCTTCAGCAGGACGGAAGGGTGATCGGCCAAGATGCAACGAACACGACTGGACTAGCATGGATTCGCGATGTTCGGTCCGGTTCGTACACGTTGACCGTGTGGTTTGTCGGTTATGATACGTTCACCGATTCTGTTTCGATAGATCAACATCATACGTCGTATACCGTCAACCTACGGCCGCAAGGGAATCAAATTCAGGGAGTTGAAGTGGTCGGGCAGCGTGAGCTTGGCGTCTCGAACATCGATATGAAAACCGGGAACCAAACATTTGAGTCCGAAACGTATCACCCACCTCCGACTGCTCAAATGACAATGTTGATTCAGCAAAACGCGGCGGGAGCAGCACGGGCGCCGACGAGCGAAGTTCACATTCGCGGACAACACGGAGAATTTACGTATTACATTGACGGCATTCCGGTACCTCTTGGCGTATTTGGCGGATTGAATGAAGTTGTCGATCCAAAAGTCATCGACCGTGCAACGTTCATCACAGGAGGATTTCCAGCAGAATACGGGGGCCAGATGTCTGCCATCATCGACCTCGACAACCGCGTCCCAACGGGAACTTTTCATCTCGACGCCTCCAGCTATGCCGGGAGTTATCTCGTCTTCAACGGGACGCGACCGTTTTCTCCTGGAGCAGATGTCGCATCCGGAGCGTCGTCGTCTGCTCGCGGCGACACGCTCGGCGGGCGTGTCGGACCGTTCCGGGCTCTTAATTCAAACGGTCAGGCGATGTCGATAAGCGATCACATCGACAAGCTTGGATATTACATCTCTGGGTCGCGACAGGAAACCGATCGTCGCATCGATACTCCTGTCCAAAATCTTTTTCATGATCATGGGTTCGATTATTTCGTCTATGGCAAGTTCGATTATATCATGAGCGACATCGATTATCTAACGGCTAATCTCAATTTTGGAAGAACCTCAACGCAGGTCCCGTACGACCCCGCAGTACAAATTGCCTCCGATGTACAGAAAACAACGAATGCGCTTCAATCTGTTTCGTATTTCCGTGCGACGAATTCAGAAACTGATCAAGAGAAAAACTTGTTCGTCGGGGTATATGCCCGGGAAGGGAATTTGATCTATGACCCCGGCATCATCGATCCTCCGGATTTTCAATTCGCATGGGATACGACGAAATCGTATCGCCTTTCTGAGGATAGGAATTTCACGACAATTGGAATTCGTTCGACATACGACGATCGATTTTCTCATGAGTTGACGACCAAAGTGGGCTTCAATGCCAGCAGTACTACAGGCGCAGCACAGTTTTCCTCTTTTGATTCCTTGAACAACGAAGGACCATCAATCCTCTCGGATTTCGTAGGCTCGGATTTCGGTGTTTTCTCGGAAGCGCAGTGGCGCGCACTTGAATGGACCTCGTTTGAATTCGGCCTGCGGTACGATCAGCATATCGCTCCCGACGTCGAGATACAACGCCAGGTCAGTCCGCGAGTGCGATGGAATTTTCTGATCGACGAAAATAGTTCGGCGTATGTTTATTACGGAAGGCTTTTCATGCCTACGAACATTGAAGGGCTGAGGTCGATCGCGCAGCATATCAGCAATTCAGTGACGCCGACGTATCCGGAGCGGAGCAATTTCTACGAGGCAGTCTTTACACACAGTTTTCCTGCGGGCCTGCAGTTAAAAACGGCGGCCTTCTTCAAGCGAGCTCACCCTTTTACCGATGATGCGACGCTTGGCAACACTGCGATCAAAACTCCCTTCAACATTTCCACCGTCAGAACAACCGGGATCGAATTGGCACTCTCCTACAGCGACCCATCGACC
>DATJXA010000096.1:0-5799 GCA_035500675.1 Bacteroidota bacterium
CAACGTAACCCGCTTTATAGTGTGATGGTCCCATTCTTTAATCAATGTACTGAAACAGCCGACGAGTTTCAATGAATCCGATCGATGTCAAGGACTCTATGTGCAAGGTCTGGCAGCCGTTAAGTTTGCTATGATAGGATACTATGCCTGGATAAGTTTATTGCGTAAAAAGAGATTTGTCATGCTGAAGGAGCAAAGCGACTGAAGCATCCATCGTTTTAGGGAAACATGTCCCGACTTCGTCGGGATCGGCACGACACGCAAGATTTTCCATAAACAATAAAAGTTTTTCGCATTCAAACTTAAGCAATATCTTAAGGTCCTTCACCTTGAATACCACTCCGATTTGATTTACATTTTCCACATTCATCAAGTATTTCAGCATGGCTGCGAAAACAAAAATATTGGAATTTTTGGGCTTGAAGAGGAACACATTCGTCCTTCTCTCGATGGTCATTCTCGTGGGGATGGGAGAACGAATGGCCGAACGGTTCCTGCCCATCTACCTCCTCGCCCTTGGCGGCGGAGTCCTCTCAATAGGATATCTCAACGGCGCCAATAATCTCCTGAACGCGCTCTACGCCTTCGTCGGCGGTTTCATTTGCGATCGTGTCGGGTACAAACGCGCGCTGTTGATCTTCAACTTGTTGACGATCGCTGGATACGTCATCGTCCTCGCATTTCCGTTCTGGCAAGCGGTCATTGTCGGATCGGTCTTCTTTTTGTCATGGACGGCAATCTCCCTTCCTGCAACGATGGACCTTCTCTCCAAAAGTCTTCCTAAAGCAAAGCGCACCATGGGAGTGTCAATGCAGTCGCTTGTCCGGCGGATACCGATGGCTCTTGGGCCGATCGCCGGCGGAACGCTCATCGTTTGGTTCGGAGAAAAAGAGGGCGTCAGGATCGCTTTCGGATGCGCGCTCGTCTTTGCGTTGATCTCCCTCGTATTCCAGCAGCTTGTCATTGAATCGGTCGATGACACGCGTCGGGCGGTGGGCAATCCGATAAAACTCTGGGCGGAAGTTCCGCCGCGTCTTAGGAATCTTCTCCTCTCCGACATTCTCGTCAGGTTTTGCGAGCAGATCCCCTACGCATTCGTCGTCGTGTGGAGCATGAAGGTCGTCGAAGTCTCAGCGCTGCAGTTCGGAATTCTTACGGGGGTTGAAATGACCACGGCCATGGTCGTCTACATCCCGACCGCATACTTCGCCGACAGGGGAATCCGGAAGCCGTTCGTCGTGACGACGTTCTGGATTTTCACTGCATTCCCATTGTTGCTGCTGTTTTCAACCTCCTACCCCTTGCTCATTGGAGCGTTTATCGTGCGGGGTCTGAAAGAGTTCGGGGAGCCGACGAGAAAGGCCCTTATCCTGGACCTAGCCCCCGAAAATAGAAAAGCAGGTGTCTTCGGGATTTATTACCTTGTTCGCGATGTTATTGTATCCGTGGCTGCGTTTGTGGGAGCTTATCTCTGGGAGGTTTCCCCGGAAGTAAATCTGTTGACGGCGTGTGGGTTCGGAGCGGTGGGAAGCGTATTGTTCATGCTTTTCGGCAAGGATAAAAACTAATCGCTCCCGACAAACGGGACATCGAATTACTGAACACTCAATGTATGCCGACGACATCTCATAAACGTCACCCGATCGCGCTGCTGACAGACTTCGGATCGAAAGACCATTACGTCGGGACGGTCAAAGCTGTGATCCTTTCGATCAATCCCTCAGCCCGCATCATCGACATATCGCACGATGTGGAGCCGCATAACATCGACCAGGCCGGATATCTTCTCTGGTCTTCGTACCGCTATTTTCCTCCGGGTACGATTTTCGTCTCAGTCGTCGATCCCGGCGTTGGGAGTTCACGCAAGATCATCGGCGTCCGGACTCGCCTTTTTACCTTCCTCGCACCCGACAATGGACTTCTCGACTACGTTCTCAGTGAAGAAAAGAATGCGTATGCCATTCGTATCAAAGAGCATGGAACGTTTGTCCTGCCCAAAATCTCGAGTACCTTTCATGGAAGGGACATCTTCGCTCCCGTTGCGGCCGACCTTTCTCAGGGAATTTCGCTGACCCGAATGGGCTATCGGATTTCTCTCCACGCGAAACATTCTCCTTTTATCTCAACGTCGGATAGCGGGGCGACCGGAAAGATCATCCATGTCGACCGTTTCGGGAACCTCGTGACGAATATTCGATGGAAGGAAAAAGGCGAAGAGGTCGGCATTTCCATTGGAGGAAAATCTGTGAGACATTGGATCAACAATTTTGCCGAAGCCCCGCCTAAAAAGGCCTGCTTGATCGTAGGGAGCAGCGGGCTTGTGGAGATCGTTGTGAAGGAAGAAAATGCGGCGGAATTTTTAGACGCGAACGCGTCTACCCCCATAAAAATTATCAAAACGTAAACTTTCCCCCAGCCAACCGCTCTATTATTTCGCTATCAATTTCTTATACGCCTCGACTCCCAGCAGCGTATCGAGCTCGGCAGGCTTTTCGATATTGACCTTGATCATCCATCCCTGGTCGTAGGGTTCTTTATTGACAAGCTCCGGAGAGTCATGGATTTTTTTATTAACGCTGAGCACTTCACCCGTCACGGGGGAAAAGAGATCCGAGACCGCCTTCACCGCTTCGACAGTGCCGAACGCCTGGCCGCTCTCGACTTTTTTCCCCGCCTCCGGAAGCTCGACAAAAACAATATCGCCCAACTCGCCCTGAGCATAGTCGGTAATGCCGATATAGCCTGCAGTCCCTTCGATGCGGACCCATTCATGATTCTTTGTGTATCTGAGATTTTCCGGAAAATTCATGTGCGCCTTTCTCTGTCAGCGAGCGGTCAATCGTCGATCTTGAATGTATCGATGAACTTGGTGTCGAAAATCCCGCTGCGGAATTTTTCACTCTGCATCACCTTCTGCTGGAACGGGATCGTCGTATGAATTCCCTCAATGATGCATTCTTCAAGGGCATTCTGCATTCGTGTGATCGCTTCGTCGCGGGTTGCGGCGTGAACGATGAGCTTCGCGATGAGCGAGTCGTAGTACGGCGGGATCTGGTATCCGGCATAAATATGCGAATCGATGCGGATGCCCGGACCTCCTCCGAAATGGAGGCTCGTGATCTTCCCCGGTGACGGGCGGAAGTCGTGGTCCGGGTCCTCGGCATTGATGCGGCACTCGATAGCATGCCCCTGAAATTTGACCTTTTTCGCGCTCAACCGCTTTCCCGCCGCAATTTCGATTTGCGCCTTCACAAGGTCGTAGCCGGTCACGAACTCTGTCACCGGGTGTTCGACCTGGATGCGCGTGTTCATCTCCATAAAATAAAAATTCCCGGTCTTGTCGAGAAGAAATTCGATCGTGCCCGCGCCGAGGTACTTGACGCTCTTCGCCCCCTTCACGGCTGCAGCTCCCATTTTCTCCCTGATCTCGGCGTTCACCGCGGGCGACGGCGACTCTTCGATAAGTTTCTGATGGCGCCGCTGCACGGAGCAATCGCGCTCCCCGAGATGGATGACGTTGCCGAACGAATCGCCGAGCACCTGAATTTCAACGTGGCGCGGCTCTTCGAGATATTTTTCGATGTAGACGTCTGGGTTGCCGAACGCTGACTCGGCTTCATGACGCGCGGTCTGAAAAGAGGTTTCAACCTCCGCCTCAGTCTTCACGATCCTCATGCCCCGCCCGCCGCCTCCCGCCGAGGCCTTGATGATCACGGGGAGGCCGATCTCTCCGGCAAGCCTTTTTGCCTCGTCGACGTCTTTCACGACGCCGTCGCTTCCGGGAACCACCGGAACACCCGCTTTGCGCATCGTGTCCTTAGCGAGCGATTTGTCTCCCATCGCTGTGATCATCTCCGGCTTCGGTCCGATAAATTGGAGGCCGGAGGTCAAGCAGATCTCCGAGAACTGAGCGTTCTCCGAAAGGAAACCGTAACCGGGATGGACGGCATCGGCATTTGTGACCTCTGCGGCTGCAAGGATGCGCGGGATGTTGAGATAACTTTCTTTGCTCGGAGGGGGACCGATGCAGATCGCCTCGTCGGCAAATCGCACGTGCAGCGACTCGCGGTCGGCCTCGGAAAAGATTGCTACCGTGGCGATGCCAAGCTCGCGGCACGCTCGTATGATGCGAAGAGCGATCTCCCCCCTGTTTGCGATCAGGATTTTATTGAAAAGCCGCATGTCGTGATGTTGTCAGTGTCGTTGTTGGGGAGGCCTTTTTGAGGGGAGGGCGCCTGTCGGTTCCGTCAGGCCGCTTCTACAAGGAACAGTACCTGGTTATACTCAACGGGCTTGCCATTCTCCACGCACACCTTCACAATTTTGCCCATCGCATCCGACTCGATTTCATTCATCAGCTTCATCGCTTCGACGATGCAGAGCACCGTCCCTTCTTCTACCTCTTGTCCCACCTCGACATAATTCGACGCATCGGGCGCCGGAGCGCGATAGAATGTTCCAACGATCGGGGATTTGACTTCGTGATATTTCTTTTCGGCAACCGGAGCGGACTGTGCTTCAGAGGGGGATGCGGGAAGTGCTTGCGCCGGGGCTGCGGACGCCTGCTGCGGCATCATCGCGGGCGGCATGGTGTGAAGGTATGCAACGCCGTTCCCGTTCTTGGAGATCCGAATCCGCACCCCTTTTTCCTCCAACTCGATCTCATTGACGCTGCTCTCCTCGACAAGCTTCAATACTTTCTTAACGTATGCTAGATCCATTGTCGCTCCATCGGTATGATGCTGAATTGGTGGACAGCAGGATTATTGCTTTACGCGTTCGAGATATTGGCCCGTGCGGGTATCGACACGAATGACTTCGCCTTCGCTGATGAAGAGAGGTACGTTGACCGTTGCGCCGGTCTCGACTTTGGCCGGCTTCGTCCCCGGGTTGGCGGTATCGCCGCGGACGCCGGGAACGGTTTCGATAATTTTGAGCTCGACATTGTAGGGAAGCTCTGCGCCAACGGGGTCCGGTCCGTCGAACATCACTTCCACGGTAACGCCTTCTTTCAGAAACTTCGCCCCTGTTCCAAGAATTTTTTCATCGATCGGGATCTGTTCGTACGTTTCCTGATCCATGAAATGATAACTCTGTCCGTCATGGAACAAGTATTGATACTGTTTTCTCTCCACGCGAACGATCTCGACCTCCTCGCCGGAGCGGAACCTGTTTTCCAGCGTCCTCCCGTTTCGCACGTTGCGCATCTTTGCTTGATAGAATGCGCGCAAATTACCCGGGGTGCGGTGCTGATATTCCTCGAGCACATGGAGCTCGCCGTTGAAACGAAGAAATGTTCCTACTTTCAGGTCGGATGTCGTTGCCATAAGAACTCGGACTCTTCAGCCTTTAAAAAAACTCAAAAATTTGTAAAAGAAACCGCAATTGCGTATTTTAGCGGCAAAAATATAGTCAGATTGACGTAGAAAGTCAAGAAGGAAACCCTTCGGTGCGATCTCCCGCTTTTTTTGTCTGCATTCTTCTCGTTGCTCTCTCTTTATTCCACGGATGCGCCTCGCCTCCTCCGAAAAAAATTCCGGCCGATTCGGTGCGTCTCTATGCAGAACTTCTTGTGATGTACGAGAGGGAAAAACTTGGTGGCAGCGTTGCCGACTCAGTTTATCAAAAAGATGTCGGCAATTTTTTTGTGCGGCATGGCGTCAACGAGGAAGAATTCAGGAAAGAGATAGCAGATATCTCGCGCGATGAGATCGCGTGGCGGAATTTTTTGAGCGAAACGACCGCCGCAGTGGACAGCATTAAAAATTCCAAACCGTCATCGTAGCCGTAGGCTTCAGC
>DATJXA010000097.1:0-7844 GCA_035500675.1 Bacteroidota bacterium
CGACAACCGGATAATAGTTACTACCGCTCTGGTAAATGTCGATGACCGGATTTTTGCTAGACCATCCAGAGACATCGGCTCCTCCGCTTAAATAGACTTCGTTATACCATGTTGTTCCTCCGGCGGCACCGCTGTAATAAAAGATTTTACCGCCCGATTCATACACACAATGATAATTCCCCAAAATATCTCTGACGATCTTGCGCTGGTTGTTATTCGAAAGAGCGGCAGTGGAAGTGGTCGCAAGATGTGCTTTGTAGTTAGCGGTTACTGTCGCTCCCGAAGATGAGAAAACAACAGCCGCCGAATCATTTCCGCCATTTGCACCACCATCATAAAACGTTGCTCCTGTCACGGTCCAATTGATAAAAGAAGTGACATTGCCATTCACAGTTTTTGTCAATGGAGCTCGAACAGAGTAATACAGTGGGGAAGTTTGTGGATTCTTGCCCAAGAAAACCCCTCCATAGGAAGTGCTATTGTTATTTGTTGTCGTAAACGGAGCGGCATATTTGATGAATTGATTCGATGCAGCCCATTTACTGCTCGCGTCTCTATAGTAACGCCACGGGTCGCGAAATTCTATCGAATCGGAAACTGAACCGAGATCCCAAGATACTCCAACTGTTGCCAAACTTGTCTGATCAAACGTTGCATTGTGAATTGATGACGTTTGAGAAACTGCTACAATTGTGTCATAAATGAAATACTTTGTCGCTGGAACGGTTGGGAGATACCAATAATCGTGTTTCTGCGTTGTTCCTCCGTTATTCCAGTTGGCAAGAAAAGGCAACTCAGCACTGCGAACATTGTTTGTGGTTCCCCAAGAAAAAAATTTCTGGGTCCCGGAAGCTATCTGGTTGATCGTGTCGTTATTCGCAATCAGGTGTCCGTAATTTGTCGTTGATTGAATTACGTTACTGAGTTGATAATATTGATCCGGTGTTGTATAATTGATCGTAAGATCGACGACGGGCACAGTGTTGTCATCCCCACCGTCATACGGCAAAAGCTGATAATAATCGGGCGGCATAGAGCTGCCGATCTCTTTTATCCCTAGAGTAAAGTAGTAATTACCCGACGTTATAGCATCACTCACTGCGGTGAACAACGGATCACCTCTCGTGTATGTTTTATCGAAGTAATAATATTTGTTCTGGTCGGCTGTCAAAGTCACATCATCAATTTGATTTGTCGAGACACATTGATTAAAAAAATTGACTCCCGATTCGTTGTACATATGCGAGATATTATGAAATGAAAATTCGAAGTTATCCCCATCCGGATTATGCGCTCTAAACTTAATCCGTACACTTGTCACCGTTGCCTGAACAGGAATATCACTGTAATTCCATGCCCAATAACTTATGGTTCGAAACTCCCAGTTCTCACTTATTTCCATGCCTACATCGTGCCCGTAAGATGTTCCTAAATTCACTGGCGTTTGAGTTCCTGTTTGCCTCCAGGCGTTATAGTTGGTATCCATAACCGGGCCGTACACATGAGCTTCCTGCGCCTGTAAAAAGATGGGTAACAAAAAACCTAACATAAAAATGACCTTTTTCATATCGATTCCTCATCCGATTATTCATATTGCTGGAAATTTGTTATATTCCTTTTGCGAGCAAATAAAAGTGCCCCATGTAGCTTCACAGCTACGTAATCCAAAGGCCACCTTTATATTGTTTGCAATTATATCCCGGTGCCAGCTACACCGGGATATTTTTATTTTCGCTTGATCACTATCGCGATTGCCATCCTTCCGTTTTCTCCCACGACAATAGTTAAATCACCCTTTACAGCCAGCCCGGGCCAAGCAATAGCGGAGTTCGGGTCGTACGGCAAACCCACCTGAACCCATGTTGCGCCGTTAAAATGCCTCAATGTATTCCGATCCCCGGCGATCCACATATCATTACTTGCATTGCCGCGTATTTTACCGATGAAGCCACGATAAAATATGTTCTGGTTTCCCCCAAGATAGTTCTCCGGCAAAGACCGCACATAATCCCATTGATTATATTTATTCCAAAAAAGCAGATTGCCTGCGGCGTAAATCGTATTTTTCTCGTCTATCCACACGGTCGCGATATCGCCATACAGCTTAGGTTTGAATAGTTGATCGGTAGTAATGAAATCGCTCTCCTCAATCGTTGTGCATGTCGAGCCGCTCAGACTGAGAATTATTCCCTGGGCATATTCGTCATTAGTCCCCGTGACCAGAACTTTTCCGTTAGCTCCGTAAATATCTGTCAAACCCATACTTGTACCGCTTACGATTTGGTGCCAACTGCTGCCGTTGAAAAGAACAATGGTTCCAGCATCTCCTACGCCGTATAGTAAATTATCAGAGGGTTCTAAAACTTTTTCTATAAATGCATTTGGATCAGGCAAAGTAAGACGCGAAAAAACTAATGGCGTTAGTGAAGATACGCCATCCCAATGGAAAACACCTCCGGCGGCTAGCCAAATATCGTTTGCGTTATTCACATACAACCCGCGGACTGGAGCAATTATAGAATTGTCTTGATAATAGTGTTGTTTCAATTGCCATTTGGTTCCGTTCCATACTGCCATATCATACGATTCTGCATTTCCAGTTGAGTCAGTTGCCGCAATATTTCCCACAGCATAGGCGAGTGTATCGTTAACAATAGCAACATCGGTTAGAAAGCTCGAATTTGTGATGAGAGTGCTCAATGTATCGATCTCGAACGTAAAACTATTTGAGGTCGTATCCATGGTCGTTGTTTTCACGGGGTCCGAAGTCTCCCCAGACGTCATCTCACGTGTCTCATAAGTATAAGTGTGTTGTGGGAAGAGGTTTCTATCCACCACGATAGTGTCTTGTTGCCTCAGTGCGATCGTGAGCACTGTTGAATCGTCTCTCAATAATGAAACCGTATCGGGCAGGGTTATCGCAGAGATTTTCACCCAAGCTTCAATGCAAGACGCGTCAAGCACGGTCAACTGCATCTTAGACTGTGGAGGCTGTGTCGGTTGTTCCCGGCAGGTCATCAGAAAGAAGGAAAAGAGTATCAATACACGAAAGGACTTCACCATATTATTGCTCCTCTCTTCCTAATTGAATTAAGCGTATTAATTGAAGGTTTGTACTCAAGAAAGGTCACCTTCTGCATATCCTTCCTGCTAGTGTACAGATTCCCGTGGGGACACTGCGCGGATTAGAGTAGAATAGAGTAGAAAAACCCCTTTTGGGGTTGAGATAGCTAGAAAGCGTTTATTGTCAAATTCATCTCGTTCCCAACGTCCCGTTAGGAACGAGATGAAAAATTAGAACTATCTTTTTCCTGCCGCAATATATCCACTCTCTCCGTTCCAACCGACCGCGATCACCAGATTGCCCCGTATTGCAACGGATTCGTAATTACCGTTCGACAATTGAAGTTCATCGTACACATGCCATGTCACCCCATTAAAATGTGCTGCGATTCCGAAATCCCCTACTGCAACAATATCGTTGTCCGCATTGCCCCTGATGCGGTTTGTATAAATCAGTGGAAGGGGCTGCTCAATCCAGCTTCCCGATCCATTGTAGCGAAAAACCCCGCCGCCTGAAGTATAGACATGTGACTGTTCGTCGTACCACACAGAGTTGATCCTTCTGTCCTGCATCGGCCACGGAATGGAATCAAGGGTTCCATGATTGTCAAGTGCAAGAAGCTTTTTCTCCCCGGCAACATATTTTTCCGAAGCGGCAATCAAAAGAACATCATTGCCAATCCATGGATTACTACCGCCCCAGACATCATTCAAGGAAAGGCCCGTTCCGCTTTGTAGGCTTTGCCAGCCATTGCCGCTGTAACAAACTATTGTGCCAGCATTCCCTACTCCGAATAAATTCGTCCATTCCGCACCGAATAATTTTTCTATTGTTCCATTCGGATTTGGCAGTATAAGGCGAGAAAAATTAAGTTGAACTTGTTCAGAATGACCATCCCAATAATAAATGCTTCCGGCAGCCAACCAAATATTGGATGTATCAAGAATATCAATACCACGAATCGGTGTAATTATATGAGCCTTATTATCGAATATTTTTCCCAATCTCCATGCCGCGCCATTCCATTCGGCAATACCATATGGCTGAGGATCAATTTGTCCCGTTGAATCATTCAGATACACTGCCCCTACGGCATAAGCAAGCGTATCGTTAATTATCGCTACATCGTTGAGTTGACAGCTTCCGGCATCACCACCAAACGTAAATGTTTGCCATGTAAAATTATGGCTGGTTGTATCGAGAGTTATTGCTTGAGCCGTTGTACTCCAGCTATTTAAAACCAATGTGTACGTGTAGGTTTTGCTTGGCAAAAGCCCTTCATCATCGAAAAGAGAATCACCGGCACTGAGTGAAATCATTGCTACAGTGGAATCATTGCGTTTGAGCGCGAGCGTTCTCTGCGTTTCAATTGATGAGAGCGAAAGCCTGAGGTACACATCCGTGCAGCTAACGCTTTCAACTGTAAGTTGGAGGGGATTCATAGAGGGCGTAACAGGAGATTCTTTTTTGCATGTAAGTGCAAAAAAAGAAAAAAGAAGGATCAAAAATGCTTTCCGCCTGATTAGACCAAAAAGAGTAAAAATATCATCCCATGAGATATGAAATGTGGTAATCAAGAGTGGTCCTCGCCTGCAATTTCTTCCTTCTGTGCAGATTTCCTTTAGGGACACTGCAGATTAATGAAGTAGAGCGGTGTAGAGTAGAAGAACCCCGTTGCCCCGTAAGACATTAAGAAAAAGTTGGTCGATTGTCAATAGCGTATGAAAAAATATTTGCGTGTATGCGAATCGATCAATATAGACTAAATCTAAATATGGTAAGACTCCACACCCAATATCAAAATCTCCTTCTCTTCAATTCATCCACAAATTCCTGCCGAGGTCCCGGTATTGAATCGCTTCCTAAAGCTGTGCCAGCCTAATCGTTTCCCTTCGCCCAAGATTAGGTGTTGGACGAGCAATTTTTAGATTTTTGTCGCACGCTCTCGCTGAGCGTTCAAGTTTTTTTTCATCTCGTTCCCAACGAGACGTTGGGAACGCATCTCCGACGAAGCTCCGCTTCCATGAACCATCAGTTCCTCCAATCCGTCCTGACCTCGATCAAGCCCTCGTGGGGACAAGAGAATGTAATTCAGCTTTGGGCTGGATGCAATCCGATGGAGGTGATGTTCCATAATCACATAGGCATACAATACTACCTGACGATCCTTCTGAAGGAATCGTACCGAGTCCAAAACGAGCGCTGTAATCTCGGGATTTGTGAAGAGAGGTATCCACTCGATTATGGCGGCTGGATAGATTTTGTAGCGGCTGCGTGTATGATTCCCCCCCGATGAAATGTCAGAAGCGGAGCTTCATAGGAAGCCCGTTCCCAACGAGACGTTGGGAACGAGATGATGAACGAGATGATGAACGAGATGATGATGAGACCGGAAAGTTCAGGAAATGCTTGCGAAGGGGGAAAAAGAAGAAGATGCGAATGAGCGAAGGCGGCCAAAAAGCACCGCCTTCGCCGAAGCTCGTGTCACACCGTCACAGACATCATCCGTGTGCGCAATTCTTCGATCTGGTCTTTCAGGGCGTCGCGGTCGGGGAGCGATTTTCTGATGATCGTTCTTAACTTCTCCATTTCCTGAGATGGAAATGAATTGAACCGAAAGCCGTGCATCGTCTCCCAATCAGGAGATTGGTTGAACTCAAAATTGAACGATGACGGAGCGTCGTCTTCGTCGCCGATTTCAACGGTCAGGGTTTTCGAGGAGCCCTTCCGCAGAATTTCAACGTCGACTTTGTCCCCCTGGTCGACGTCTTCTAACGCATCGGAAAGGTCCTGCATATCTTCGATAGAATTTTTGTTCACTTTTGTGATAACATCCCCGGCTTTGAACCCGGCTTTCGCCCCTTCGCTTTTTTTCTCGACCCTTTCAACCAGAATCCCTCTTCCATTCGGAGCTCCGAAATACTCCCCAAGCTGTTCGTTAAGTTCGGAAAGGTCTAAGCCCCACCTCCGCGACGAATTGAACATCGCAATGCGCGGAACTGCGGGGGGGGCAAAGGCAAGAGATTGATTTCGCATGTATTTGCGGCTGTTCCCGACCACGATGTCGAGCGATTTCTTTTCATCCTTGCGCATTACTTCGACCGATGTTCTCGTCCCGGGCTTGGTTTTCTGCACAACACGCATCAAATCGTCTGCGTCTTCAATTTCTTTGCCGTTGAATTTAACAATCACATCCCCCTCTTTAATCCCAGCAGAATCGGCAGGGCTGTCGTCGACCACTTCGCTTACATAGGCGCCCTCATCGCTTTTAAGCCCTTTTTCTTTTCTTAAGCGAGACGAGATGTCCTGGATGGAAACTCCAAGCCATCCATCCTTATGATGGCTGCTCATAGTGAAGATATTCATGTTTCCGCCGTGATCACCCGCAATTGCGCTGAATGACAAAATCCCACTCAGAAGACCCGCCAACGCAAAAACCCGAACAATTGGTTTCATGGTTCTTTCCCTTTATATGAATGAGAAAATTCTTACCGGCCCATCGTTTGAAATATAGACGAAGGACTAGAGAGATTGTTCCCTTTGAAAGTGGTACAAGAAGTGTAAGGAGGTGGATGGCGGGAAGCGTCCGCACTTCGCGCTCACAGCAATACGAGGATATTCCTTCAATCCCCGAAACTGATCCCGAGATCCCGCGCGGTCACAACAGTATCGCAATCGAGCGGCACAGTTTTCATCCTATTTGTCGCTTCGGCGAGCGGGACGTATCGAACAGTCGGAGGGTCGAGAGCGACCATGACGCCCGATTTTCCTTCTTCGAGCGCGCGGACTGCTGCAGCTCCGAACCTCAGAGAAATGAGCCGGTCGAATGTTGTCGGCGTTCCGCCGCGGAGGAGATGCCCCAATACGACAACTCGTGTTTCTTTGCCGGTCATTTCCTGAATCTGATGAGCAACGCTGTCACCGGCTCCGCCTATCCGCTCCGCTCGGCCCAATTCTTTTTCGATGATAGAGGTCTTTCCGCCTTTCGGTTTTGCTCCCTCCGCAACGACGACGATGGAGAAGTATCGATGTTCCCTGTCTCGGCTCTTAATTTTTTCGGCAACCTTCGCGATGTCGTAGGGAATTTCTGGGATCAGAATAACGTCGGCGGTCCCCGAAACGCCGCTGTTCAGCGCGATCCATCCGGCGTACCGTCCCATCACTTCGACAACCATCACACGCTGGTGTGCTTGAGCGGTCGAATGAAGCCTGCCGATGCAATCGGTCGCGAAAGAAACAGCGGTATCGAAACCGAACGTAATGACGGTTTTGTCGAGGTCGTTATCGATCGTTTTCGGCACACCGATGACCCGCAGCCCTTTTTTGGCAAATTCATTCGCGATGGAAAGGGAGCCGTCGCCTCCAACTGCAACCAACGCATCGATCTTCGCTTTCTTAAAAGCCCGTAGTATTTCATCCGACCTGTCTTTTTCGAACCAATTACCCTTTCTATCTTTTGTCGGATATTTCAAAGGGTTTCCTTTGTTCGTTGTGCCGAGGATCGTTCCACCGAGGTGTGTAATTCCCCGCACCTTGTCGTGCGTCAGTCGGATCAACCCTCCGTCAGGGTAGCGCTCCGGAAGGAATAAACCATTGTACCCGTCGCGAATTCCGTATACCTCCCAACCGCGTTTCTCGGCAGAGACGGCGACTGCGCGGATCACTGCGTTAAGTCCTGGAGCATCGCCGCCGCCTGTATTAATTGCAATGCGTTTAATTTTAGGTTTGCTCATGATTGTGTCTCCGGAGGTTTTTCTGATTCCGCTATGGCGAAAAATGT
>DATJXA010000098.1:0-8082 GCA_035500675.1 Bacteroidota bacterium
AAGAGTGAACCACACGAACACCATGATCTCATGGTCTCCGAAATTCCACTCAAAAAAGCCGTTCACGAGAAATCCCACGAATGCTGAAAGAGAACCGAGCGCGATCGAACCGGTGAGCCAATCGACCGCTGCGATCTTGAAGACATGGCGTTCGACCAGAAAAACCTTCCCCAGCATGGCACACACGACGCTGAACCCCACGATCCCTAGAGTCACAAGGAACATGATGTAATTGTTGTGAAGGTGTCCTCCCGGCTCCATATCGTCGGGCGCTTTGTATTGGATGTAGACCTCATGGACGTCGGAATCGCCTATCCCGAGGATCGGGTGGTCGCTGAAGATCTTCAGGCCCGTCGCCCACATGACGAGGCGCGTATGGTTGGTAACGTCGGTAGGGTCGATAATGCTTTTTGCTCGCTGCACCTGCCGCTCGGGTCCGACAAGGAAAAAGAGTCCGATAAAAAGAAGGAGAACCAGGAAAAGATATTTGTTCTTGAGAAAACTCAGGACAATAAACGCGGCGACGAATCCGACCCACGAACTGCGGGTATTAGTGAGGATCAACGCAATAAAAGTCGGGGCGAAGAAAAGGGCCGACCATTTCTTAAAAGCCGACGGGGTTCCGGTGTGAAGGACAAAAGGGATCGTCATGAGACACACAATCATCTTGATTCCCCCCGTCGTCATGTAATGCTGAAAAACGGAAAGTCTCCCTTCGTGCGAGACGAAGTAATAGAATATTTCAACGATCGACAAGACGCCCACCGTGCCGAAGATAATGAGAAGGCTGTTCATCATCTTTTCCCTCGAATCAAAAGAGATCACCACCATGTAAACGATGGTGATAAGAAGCAGGCGCTTTGTATTGACCAACGCCTGCGCGGGAAAGATCGCCGTCGCGGTCGTCAAAAATTCCACCGCCGCGTATGCGAGAAAAAAATAATCAAGCGGCGTGCTCACAAACAACCACCGCCGCTCGACAATGCTCCAATAGGCGACAAAGACCAGCGAGAGTCCGAACGCGATCGATGCGGCAGCGATCGAGACGGAAATGAACGCGAGCTGGCACACCAGCAACCCGAAAAGGATCGTTGGTGAAGATATTTTCAAGGAGTGAATCGTCTCTTCGTTCATAATGTCTCGTTCTCGATTGTCGCGGGGAATGTTCACACGTTGAACTGCAGATCACATAAGCGTTTGTAGAGTCCGTTCTTTTGTTTCAACAACTCGACGTGCCTTCCCTCCTGAACAATCTTTCCTTTCTCGAGCACAATGATCCTGTCGGAGTTGCGGATCGTCGAAAGCCGGTGGGCGATCACGAGCGATGTCCTGTTTTTCATCAGGCGTTCGATCGCCTCTTGCACGAGAATTTCGCTTTCTGAATCGAGCGCAGAGGTCGCTTCATCAAAGATCATGATCGGAGGATTCTTAAGAAGGGCGCGGGCAATAGAGACCCGCTGGCGTTGGCCGCCCGACAGCTTTACCCCGCGGTCTCCGATAATCGAATCGAACCCTTCCGGCATTGCTTCGATGAAACCGAGAGCGTTCGCCGCCTTCGCAGCCGCCCGCACGTCCTTCTCTGGACAGTTGCTGAGACCGTATGCGACGTTATTGCGCACCGTGTCGTTGAACAAAATAGTTTCCTGCGTCACGATGCCGATCTGCCCCCTGAGCGATTGGAGGTCGATGTGACGGATATCCAGTCCGTCGATGGTGATCGTTCCGGAAATCGGGTCGTAGAAACGTGCGATGAGGTCCACGAGGGTCGTTTTCCCGCTTCCGCTGGGCCCGACGATCGCTACCACTTCCCCCCTCTTCACGCGGAGAGAAATGTTCTTGAGAATTTCCGGATGCGCACTTCCGTTCGTGTCGCCATTCGAATAATCAAACGATACATTGTTGAGCTCGATGCTTTCTTTCAGCGTTGTAAGCGGGACGGCGTCCGGTCGATTGACGATCGACGGTTTTGTGTCGAGAATCTCAAAAATGCGTTTCCCGGCTGCGGCAAATTCCTGCAAACGATTTGTCACATTGCTTAACTCTTTGACCGGAGGCATGAGCTGGAAAATCGCAAAAAGGAAGCCGAGGAATTCCGCCGCTTTCATTTCTCCGGTCAGGAGCACCTGTCGCCCGCCATACCAGATTATGGCAACGCCCGCGACGATCGAAAGAAATTCCGTCACCGGCGTAGCAAGATTGCGTATGCGGGTCATCTTTAGCATCGTGCGGAAATAGCTGAGCGTTTCCTTGCGGAATTTTTTGTCTTCAAAGTCTTCCATCGCGAACGCCTTCACCACCTTCACATTGGAGATCGTTTCCTGAAGCACCGAAGTAATGTCCGCCATTTTCTCCTGCATGATCCCGCTCTCTTTATGGAGCCGCACGCCGATTGCGCCAATGATGAAAAGAGAAAACGGGAGGACGACGAATGAAAGCAGCGTTAATTTCCAGCTCAATGTAAAGGCAAACCCCAAGAACACGAGAATGAGGAGCGGTTCCCGAATAAGAGTGACGAAACTCGCCGAGACTCCGCCGTTCACGACGTTGACGTCGTTCGTGACCCGCGAAATGAGGTTGCCGGTACGCTCGTTCGTGAAGTAGCTAAGGGACAGGTTATGGAGATGGCGATACAGCTCGTTGCGGATGTCCATCATGAGCCCCTGCTCTACGTAGGCCATGAGGTACGACTGGTAATAGCCGAATAAATTCTTGAGAAGAAAGACGATAAGGATCACGACGCAGATCTTAAAAAGCGCCTCCGTTTTCGAGCCGGAAAAAATTTGATCTTTCAGCGTCTGCTCAATCCTGTCCTTCAACCCGCCGATCTGATTCGGCATTGTTCCGCTCTCATCCGGCGCCTGTTGTTGAGAGGATTGATCGAAGAGGGTCTCTAAAAGAGGGATCGAAAGATAGACCGACGCCCCGCTGAAGGCCGAATACAAAATAGTGCACACGACCGAGAGGATGAGCGTCGTGCGGTAAGGCCGAACATACCTGAGAATGCGCAGAAAGATCTTCATGTCATGAATGCCGCTTGATTGAATTCAATTCAACGCTCGTCACCGGGGGCGTCGGCTGTTTCCGTTCCGTTGCCGTCTGATATTCCCACGCCTTCGCAAAAAGGAGGAATTTATAGAACGACGAATAGACGGCGAGAAGAAATCCGCGAAAGCCATCTTTGAATCCCGCCAGAACTACAAACATCCTTATAAAGACTGACGCCGGGTTAAGAATAAAATTATACCAGCGAACGCGGCGTCCCTTTGTCTGGGAAAGTTTGTTGAGAACGTCGAGGGAAGTGTAATCGTTAAGCTTCGTAAGATATTGGGAGAGAGAGAAGTACGTATAGTGATTGAGTCCGTTTTTGAGCTTCCGAGCGTTTCCGCGGAGTTCGACTCCTTCATGCACGGGACGCTGAGAGATGGAGGCCCGCGACCTCAGGAACAAACGAAGCTGGTATCCCGGATACCATCCGCCGTGTTTCATCCATTGTCCGAGGAAAAAACTTTTGCGCGGAATTTCATATCCTTCCGCGGAATCGGGCGAAGATATAGCCGAGATAATTTCCTCGTGCAGTTCGGGGGTCACTTCTTCATCGGCGTCAACAAGTAATACCCACGAACGGGACGCGCACGAAAGAGCGTATTGTTTTTGCGGCGCGAATCCATCCCACGCCCGTTGAACGACTGTGGCGTCGAGGCTTTTGCAGATCTCAACCGTTCGGTCGTCGCTGAATGCGTCGATGACGATCACTTCGTCGGCCCACTGAACGCTCCGGAGACATCGTTCGATGTTCCGCTCTTCATTGTACGTGATCACGATGACCGAAAGGTCTGGAACGAACGGCATCATCGCACGACAAAATTGACAAGTTTATTTTTGACGACAATCTCTTTGACGAGCTGTTTGCCGTCGAGATGCGCTTTGACATTTTCCTCATCGCGCGCCAGCCGCTTCAATCCGGATTCGTCCAGGTCGAGCGGCACGCTGCACTTTGCGCGTATTTTTCCGTTGACCTGAAAGACAACCTCGATAGTATCTTGCTGCAATTTCGACCCGTCAAACGATGGCCAGGGCTCCAACGCCACCGACGTCGTATGGCCGAGTTTTTGCCAGAGCTCTTCGGCAATATGCGGTGCAAACGGCCCTATGAGCAGCACGAGCGGCTCCAGGATTTGCCGCGGTTTGACCTCATTTTTAGTCAATTCGTTGACCAGGATCATCATCTGCGAAATCGCCGTATTGAAGCGCAGCGCCTCGATATCCTCGCCGACTTTTTTGACGGTAACGTGAAACGTGCGTTCAATTTCTTTGGGGACGTCGACCTTCTTCACTCCCGCATCGAGGTTTCCGTCATCGCCGACGTACAATCTCCAAAGGCGATTGAGAAAACGAAAAACTCCCTCGACGCCCCGCGTGCTCCAGGGCTTCATTTCTTCCAAAGGCCCCATGAACATCTCAAACAACCGCACGGAATCGGCGCCGTATTCTTTTACCACCTCATCGGGGTTGACAACATTCCCGCGGGATTTCGACATCTTGCGCGAATCCTCCCCCAAAATAATTCCCTGATGGCGAAGCGTCATGAACGGTTCCGGCGAACTTACATGGCCTAGGTCAAAAAGAACTTTGTGCCAGAACCGTGCATACATGAGATGGAGAACGGTATGCTCGGATCCGCCGATATACATATCGACCGGCATCCACCGTCGCTCCAACTCGGGTGAACAAAATTGTTTATCGTTTTTCGGATCGATGAAGCGGAGGTAGTACCAGCAGGAACCGGCCCACTGCGGCATCGTGTTCGTCTCTCTCCGTCCTTTCATTCCGGTTTCCCGGTCGACGACATTCACCCAATCAGGAGCGAGCGCGAGCGGAGATTCGGTTGTTCCGCTCGGTTGAAATTTTTTAAGGTCCGGGAGAAGCAACGGCAGTTCCCGTTCTTCCAGAGGGCGGAGTGTCCCGTCTTCGAGATGGATGATCGGGATCGGTTCTCCCCAGTATCGCTGGCGGGCGAAGAGCCAGTCGCGCAGTTTGTAATTCACCTTGCGCTCTCCCATGCGCTTGGATTCAAGCCAGAGGATCATTTTTTCTTTTGCCGCTTCTACTCGCAGTCCGTCAAGAAAGCCGCTGTTGACCGCCGGACCGTCTTCGACGTACGCCTTTCCTGTAAAATCAGCGGGGGGCTGCACCGTCCTGATGACCGGCAGGCCAAATTTTTCCGCAAAGTCCCAATCGCGCTCGTCCTGTCCAGGCACTGCCATGATCGCCCCTGTGCCGTATCCCATCAATACATAATCCGCGATCCACACCGGAATGTCTTTCCCGTTCGCGGGGTTGACAACATACGCGCCGAGAAACACGCCGGTTTTTTCCGCGTCCACGCCACGCTCCAGATCACTTTTACGAGACGCTTGGGCTCGGTAAGCTTCAACCGCATCCTTCTGCGCCGGCGTCGCCAATTTAGCGACGAGAGGATGTTCGGGGGCAAGCACCATGTACGTAGCGCCGAAGATCGTGTCGGGTCTCGTCGTAAAAACGCGAACAGTTTCCGAAACGCCTTTGACAGGAAAAAGAATCTCTGCCCCTTCCGAATGGCCGATCCAATTCCGTTGTTGGTCGAGCGTTGAGGCCGGCCAGTCGAGTATCTTCATATCTTCGAGCAGTCTCTCCGCGTACGCGGTGATCCTCATCATCCATTGTTTCATCGGTCGACGCTCGACGGTATATCCTTTGTCGGTCCACTCTGCAACTTCTTCGTTCGCAAGGACCGTCCCAAGCGCCTCGCACCAATTCACCGGGATCTCGGCGATGTAGGCAAGACGGTACTGTGCAAGAAGATCATGCTGGTCTCTTCTCGACTTTCGGTTCCACTCGTCGGCGCTGAATTTTTTCTCCGTCCGAAGATTCTCCGTCCCGCTGCGTTTCAACTCAGCTTCGAGGGTTGCGATCGGGCGCGCTTTCCGCTCGCGGTCGTCGTACCAGGAATTATAGATCTGCAGGAATATCCATTGGGTCCACTTGTAATACGAAGGATCCGTCGTGTCGATTTCGCGCGACCAATCGTAACTCATGCCGAGCATTTTAATCTGCCGCCGGAACGTGGAGATATTCTGTTCCGTAGTGATGCGGGGATGAATATTCGTTTGCATCGCATAGCGTTCCGCAGGCAGGCCGAACGCATCCCACCCCATCGGATGGAGAACGCTGTAGCCGCGCATGCGCCGATAGCGGCAGAGGATATCCGTAGCGGTGTATCCCTCCGGATGGCCGACATGCAGCCCCGCTCCCGAAGGATACGGATACATGTCGAGAATATACGCCTTGGGTTTCGAGGACGAGGCATCCGTTTTGAACGTCGAATTCTTTTCCCAAAACTCCTGCCATTTCGCTTCGATCTGTAAAAAATCGTATTTCATGAACCGGCCGTCATAAGAATCGTTCTTCCCTTTTTTCGTTGTTTCTGTGTTATCGTTGTTCCTGATTTTTCTTGATATAAATCATCGCGGTTCCGGCCGTTCCAATGCGGAAGCGAGACTGGAGCTCCTCAACTGTCGCTCCATTCTGCGCCATAAGCGTCGCAGCGGTGTGCCGCAAAGAAAACGCCGTGATGCGTCGGGCCTTGCCGTTTTTAACGCCCGCTTTTTCCAAATAAAGATTCACGCGTTCCCTGATTCCCCTCGTCGTCATCCTCTTTCCGCGTGTACGATTGCCGGCGCTCATGATGAGCGGCTCGGCATCGTCGGCCTCTTTCCGAAAAGCAAGGTAGCCTTGAAACGCCTCTTTAACGTCGTGCGGGAGAATGACCGCGGTATTTTTTGTCGATTGCCCCTTTCCTTGCACGAACAGCACCATGGACGAGCTGATCGTCTTGAGGTCGCCCATATCCGCTCGAATCAATTCTATTTCGGAAAGTCCGCAACCGACCATCGCTTTCACGATCGCGAAATCGCGGAAGCCGCGTTCGTCGACCCGTTCGATCTCTCGGAAGACCGCCTGCACATCTTGAAAAGAAATCGATTCCCGGGAATGGTCGAGGGGTCTTTTGTTTCCCTTCACCTCTTTAGCCGGATTTCGTTTGAGAATTCCGGCCGAGATGAGGTACTCGCAAAAACGCCTCAATGCGGTGAGATACGTCGAAACGGAGACCGGCGAAAGCTTTAGATTCTTCGTTAAATACGTTTTGTAGCGCTCGATGTCGGCAACGCGGAACTGAAATCTTTTATCGACCGGATACCACCGTAAAAATTCGCGCAGTGAGCGTTCATACGTCCCTCGGGTCTCGGGCCTGCTTTTGCGCAATTCCTTTAAAAAGCCTGCGTTGTAACCGAGCAAACGCTGGGTAGAAATTCGCACGGCAGGAAATTGATCAGTTCTCATGCGTCCGCAGAGACTCGATGACTGGGTGACATCAACCGATATCGAATGCCAATAACAGAAATTAACGAAAATTGACGAGAGAATCAACGAGATGGTTTTTCAGGGAGTAGTACGTTTTGGATTCCCGATAGAAACGTTCGGGAATGACGTTGCCTAAGCATTCGTCATGCCCGCATGCTTCTGGCGGGCATCCACATAATGGTGAAAGGAATGGCAAAACGTACGATTGCCATTTTTCAGGAACGGAGTCGCATGAATCGACGTTATCTTCATGAATGCAACAGTGGTCTTCCAACATCCATAGATAAAGACCAAAAGAAAACTACCTTGAATCGTGCCTCTCATTCCTTGTAATTCTGTAAGATTAGTCGTACGTTAATGATCGAAGGGATTGAAAAATGAAAATAGGCATCACGTGTTATCCGACGTACGGCGGGAGCGGCGTTGTCGCGACGGAACTTGGAAAAGCGCTCGCAAAACGGGGGCATCAGATCCATTTCATCAGCTACGCCATTCCGATGCGGCTGGACGGCTTCGTGAATAATATTTTCTATCACGAGGTCGAGATGTCGTCGTACCCCCTGTTCGAATTTCCGCTATACACCCCCGCTTTGGCAAGCAAAATGGTGGAGGTGGCAAAGTTCGAAAAACTCGACCTCATACACGCCCACTACGCAATCCCACACGCAACGAGCGCATATC
>DATJXA010000099.1:0-7290 GCA_035500675.1 Bacteroidota bacterium
CGGTGTTCTTTTCATTGTGCTGTGAGTCAAACCTTTATCGTAATTTCATTGTAGGAGCGACAAATTATGTGCCAAAAAAAATAGGCCTTAGAATCTCTTTATTACTTCTGATTTACTCAGTGTTCCTGTTCGCCCGATTCAATCTTTTCATCCTGCAGCCGATTGGTACGTTTCAGACCATTACAATGTATCATAACATTACACACGCGATTTGATAAGCCGGCAACTTCGATCAACCTACTTTGTATATTCTGCGGGGTGGAGCTTCTGACTCAAGAATAAACATGACCGCTGAAAATTTCAATAGAGGGATTCCTGTATTTAGCTTTCTACGGTATTGTACTGAGTTGACCTTAATAGGTCACGAACGTCCGGGTGCGAAAAATTCGGGATCGCTTTTTATGATGCGATCAAGTCGCGGCCGGGAGATTTTGAGAAGAGAGGATGCTTTCTTCTTATTCCCTTTCACATGTCTTAGTATTTCTTTAACAAGCTCTTTTTCAACTCTCGATAATGATGCATCCTCGGGAGAAAATGAAATGACAATCGCTCCGTCGGAAGATTCAGAACTGTGCGGCAACGAAGCGTCCCCTTCACGACGGAGGGGGACATCCTCCGGAGGCAAGGTCATCTCAATGTCGTCAGCGGCGATTCTCGATGTGGTCGACAGAAGCACTGCACGCTCGATGGCATGTTTTAACTCCCGGACGTTTCCGTCCCAACGCCCCTTGGAGAGTTTCTCCATCGCTTCCGGTGTAAACCCGCGGATGTGCTTTCCGTTCTCCTTTTCAAAGTGCCGGAAAAAATGTTCTGCCAAGATGGGAATGTCCCCCGCTCGTTCCCTCAACGGCGGTAGTTCGAGAGCAAACACGGCGAGGCGGTAAAATAGATCTTTTCTCATCGTACCGCTCTTCATCATACTTGAAAGGTCCTTGCTCGTTGCCGCGATAATGCGAGCATGGACTGGAATGTCTTCAATTCCTCCAAGCCTCCTGATCTTTTTTTCCTCAAGTACGTTCAATAGCTTTGATTGAATGACGGGACTGGTATCTCCGATCTCGTCCAAAAATATCGTCCCCTTCCCCGCTATTTCCAACAGCCCTTTCTTCTGATTCTTCGCATCGGTAAAGGCTCCCTTTTCGTACCCAAAGAGCTCGCTTTCAAGCAAACTATCGGGTATTGATGAACATGATATTTCCACAAAAGGCTCGGTTGAATTTGAACTGCCGTAGTGGATCGCTTTTGCCAGCAGCTCTTTTCCAGTACCGGTCTCCCCGCCGATCAGCACGGTAATATTGGGGTTACCCAACAATTTCCGCGACCGGGTAAGCACTTGCTGAAGCTTGGGGGACGAGCCGATAATATTTTGGAAATCATAGTTTTTGCTTTTTTCTTTGACGAACGACTTTCTGGCGTTGACGGAGCGCCAATCGCGAATCGACGATTCGATGAACTCGAATAGTTTGGTTTGTTCCTCGGGGAAGGATAAATATTCCTGAACACCCGCCCTTAAGAATTTTACCGCTTCGCCGTGATGCGGCGCCGAAGTGACCACGGCGACGGGTAAGCGCGGAAAACGCCTGCGAAGTTCGACGAGACTCGCCAGCAGATCATCTTCACCATGTTCTTTGGATTCACACACAAGCAGTTGATACATCGCTCCCGCAAACGCATCCGACGATAATGAAGATGGGGAAAGGTTTTGGACGGAAGCCCCTTTGTGTGCGGTGGCAAGCTTTTTTACCTGCTCTCCCACAGATTTTGAAGAGGCCACGGCGATCAAAAAAATTTCGTTCTCTTTACTCATTCATCGGTCCCGCAGAGCTGTCAAGGAAACTATTGATGTCATGCATTGCGGCAACCCTGCCGCACGAAGTCCAAAATTGTTCTTGCAAACGAGGCGAAGTGACAAGCGAACCGAGATATTCCATAGCGTGCTTTGCGCGGGAAAAAAAATCCTTTCCTTTCGATTTTACCCCGCGAGTAAAATACTCTTTCCCTGTTTCATAACAAATTTTCCACGTTATATCGGTGACAGATCCATCCTCAACAAGAGCATAGGCCTCTTTGAAATAACTCATCGGTTTGTTATCGCTGCCTTTCTCATCCATCCTTGCCTGAACTCCCAATTCCATAAGCGCTTCGGCTTCTAGAGCATGTAACTGTAACTCAGCGCCCAGTGTCCGGGCCTCGTGAAAGCAACTTGCCGCATCGTCGTCATGACGGCGCGCTCTGTGTATTTTACCGATGAGGAGCAACAACCGGCAATAATTGATATCATTTTTTTCGTGAGAGAAGGACTCTTTTGCCCGCCGGGCGTATTCTTCTGCGTGATCGAGATCCTTCTGTTCAAACGCAACAACCGTGCGCACAAAGTAATACAGCGGCCTTTTGGCTTCAAGGTTGCCCCGTTGGAATATTTGTTCCGCTTCCTCCAAATGCCGCAGTGCATTCGAAGCATCATTGAATAATACTGAAAGCTCGCTCAGGTGGCTGTGCGATTCGACAAGTCCCGAGGCGTCGCCGATAGAAAGGTATATGGCCAGGCACCTTTCCCATGATTCGGATGCCTTTTCAAATTCGGATTCAACAAAATACACTTCCCCGAGATTGTTTAGGCAGAGCGCTTCTCCCGGCAGATTATCCAATTCCCTGAAGATACGGATACCTTCCGTATAATGCGTTCGTGCAGCATCATAATGCCCTTTCTCGTATTCAGCGATCCCTATGTTGTTGTGAATTTGACCTTGTTGATGCAAATTTCCGACTTCTTCGGCATAATGCAGCGCACTCGTCCAGCTTTCCAGCGCCTTCGCATATTCTTTTTGCATGCTGTATGCATTTCCGAGGTTCAGCAGCGGCGCAATAAGTTTCGCTTTGTCTCCCGAATGTTCCAAAATCGAGAACGCTTTGAGAAAGTGGTCCATCCCCTCGCTAAATTTCGTTTCATAAAAGCTAATGATGCCGAGCTTCGTGCTGATTGAACTGATGAGAGTGCTATCACTTCTGGCATCGAGGTTTTCCATCGCCCGTGTGCAACGATTCCTTGCGCCGATAAGCTGGCCTCGCGCAATATCGAGATCCGCTAATTCATCCTCGATCTCCATCGCTTCTATTGTCGACACTGCGTGTCGCGAGGCATTCATAAAAGATTCCGTTGCGCTCTCAAGCTCCCCTCTCCGCGTTTGAACAGCCCCAAGGGATTTAAATAAGTGATATTTTTCCGGGTCGGCGTCGATCGGCCGTTCGACGATCATTTTATACGTTCTTTCCGCCCTCTCATAGTTTTCAATCAAATCGTACTGACGGGCAAGCTGACGCAACGTGCGATCTTGTTCGGACTGCTTTGATGTCAACGGCAATGCCGCTTCGAGCAGCTCGGTACTCTCGCGAAAAGAAAATATCGACGCTGCGGTATGGGCGGCCCGTATGTAATACTCGAAGGCTTTTTCGTTGATCCCGGCTTCTTTAAAATGATACGCTATCATCTCGTCGGTCACTTCTGTGAAGTCGCCTTCGGACGACACGAGCCCTTCTGCAATACTGGCATGCCACTTTACGCGTTCGGCATCAGGGATGTGCTGTCGGATGAACCAGCGAAAACCTGAGTGAGAAAAATGAACTTTGCCGTCGCCTTCTGAAAGTTTAAGAATTCCCTTCATGACAAGAGCGGGCAAAAGGCGGCTGAGGGGGGACGCCGTTGGCGGGAAACAACGTTCGAGAAGTTTGCTTTTCACCGGAATCCTGAAGCACGAGATGGCGCCCAAAAGTGACCGTTCTTCATCGCTGCATCCCAGGAGCCTGCGCTCATAGGCATCATGGATCGTTTGTGGAAATTCACTGATCGTTTTGTGAGCGCTCACCGCACCCGCCAATTCCTTTGCCGCTTCCGCAGGGGAAAGGTGCGTAAACTGATTTAGGAATTCGTTGACGATGTACGGCGAATTGCCGATTGTTTTTGCGATCGCGGAAGCGACCTCGTTCGACATCGCAATCACGCCAAGTTGAGACTCGATCACCGCGGCAATGCCATCATCATCAAGCCCTTTGAGGTTGAGGGTTTCAATCGTTCCAAAAGTGCGAAGATTATTTTCCAGGAAAAGGAGGTCGCTGCAACCAAGAACCAGTGGAGGAGCAAAATGTGAATCCGACTGAATAAGCGCTCGTATGAGATCGAGGCTCGTCTCATCGGCCGAGTCGGCATCATCGATATACATCACAAACGGAACAGCGGCGGACGCTTCAATGATGAGGTCCACGACCGATCTAAGGAATCTCCTTTTCTCCTCTTCGCCTGAAAAATCGACCGTTTGAGGCTGCTTGTTTTCATTGGCCGCAGCCGGTGCGAGCGTCGCAAACAACGATGAGTATTTTTCTAAGATCGTTCCGGCTGGTTGAGGCCGCGGTAAGAGGGAAAATTTAAGTTCATGAATGATCCAGCGAAAAGGCTCAAGAGGGGGCGAATTCCTGAGATAACAACGCGCGCCGACGATCACGGAATTCTCAGTTTGAAGCCGTCGCTTCCATTCATCCAGCAGCGGAGTTTTTCCCATTCCCCGTTCACCGACAACGCAAACAACTTTTCGCGAATTTCCGTCGGGGGGGCGCTTACGCGACATGTCTGCACGGGGACTGATGTCCAACAATTGCTGCAGTTCTTCCCTCCGGCCGACAAATTTTTTGACCGGAACCGTCACGCCGTCCAGCATTGTCCCCGGAGAAGCACGTCTGAGGATATCGACTGCAATTTGCGCGCTTTGCAGGCGTTTCTGCGGATCTTTCTCTAAAAGATCCGACACGAGGCTGGCAAGGATAGGCGAGATATCGGGACGGAATTTCGAGATGCTCGGAGGAACTTCCATCTCATGTTTTTTTAGCAGTTCCACCGGGTTGTCGGCATCGAACGGAAAAGT
The DNA here is from genome assembly GCA_035500675.1 of Bacteroidota bacterium. GTDB lineage: Bacteria > Bacteroidota > Ignavibacteria > UBA10030 > UBA8401 > JAGVPT01. The sequence goes on from DATJXA010000099.1 coordinate 4,914, forward strand.
GCGGGTGAAGATCTGAAACAGGGTAACCCCGAAAGAATACAGGTCAACCTTCTGGTCGAAATTTTTTCCCGCGACGATCTCCGGGGCAATATAATGGAGGGACCCTTTAACTGTCCCCGAGAGCAATTCCGCCGACGGCGCGGCAAACCCAAAATCTATTATTTTCGGCACGCTCAGAATACCGTTCGCTGTTTCAACCTCCCTGACGATGATATTCTCAGGTTTGATGTCAAAATGGATAAGGCCATGGCGATGGATATACTCAATAGCACGCGCTATTTGGATCGCCATTGACGTTAAAAATTTTTGGTCAGCGTGTTCAGTGCTATCGAAAAGATTGTGTCCTGGTATCAGGTCCATGGTAAAGAAAAAAGTCCCGTTCTCTTCTTCGGGAGTCTCATGGATTACTGTGCCAAAGTCTTGAACCTTGACGATATTCGGATGGTCGAATTGACGAAGAAGTGAAAACTCATTCCGCAGCATTCCAGCTTGTCGCACGTCCATCCCTTTAACATTCATGGTCTTTAGCGCGCGCCTGACATTCCCATACATCGCATCCTCGACGAGGTAGACTGACCCAGTCCCTCCTTCGCCCAGTTTTTCTATAATCCGATAACGACAATTAACGTTCTTCATGCTCACAAGACCTTTGGAGTATCACTGCTGACATTGCTGTATCCCTTCAGCAAGGATGTGTGCGGAGATCGCGAAAAGGGATAACGCGATCCCCGGAAAAACTCCGATCCACCAGGCAAAGTTTATATAGAGCGTCGACTCTCCGATCATGTTGCCCCAACTCGGGGTCGGAGGCTGGATTCCGAGCCCGAGAAAACTTAGCGCAGCTTCGCCCATGATCGAATTGACGAGCTGAAGAACGAACGCGGTAAGGATGGTCGGCAGAACATTCGGCCAGAGATGATTCCGGATGATACCGGCGTACGTTACGCCAAGCATCTTTGCGCTGAGAACAAACTCTCGTTCTCGAAGTTTCAACACTTCCCCCCGCACAATACGCGCCACACCCATCCATCCGCTCAAAGACAGACAAAGGATGAGAACCCACACCGATCCGCCCAGCATTGAAAAAAAAGACAGGATGAGTATCAACGGCGGCACTGCGAGCAATACATCGATGATTCGCATGAGCAAGCTATCAACCGCTCCTCCCAGCATTGCCGCAATAAAGCCAACGAAGACTCCGATGGCCATTGAAAGAACGGCTACGACGATTCCGATACTCAGAGATATTCTCGTACCATAGACGACGCGGCTGAGCACATCCCTCCCTAGTGCATCCGTTCCGCACAAAAAAAGGATCTTGAATGTGTTGTCGTGATATTCGATCGTCGACCTCTTCTTTTCGGGACGGTAGTACATGACCCTCCTTTCGAGGAGATATGCATCCGCCTTCTGAAGAACCCCTTCGAGCAGTCCAGCGTTATTGAGCACCGAACTCTCGTTTTGCATCTCTTGCCAGCCTATCGCAGAGCGCAGCGGAGGAAGAAGCCTTGTTGTCTCCAGATCTCCCTGATTAATGGGATTGAGGCTTACGATGAATGGGCCAAGGAGCGCGATTCCTGCAAACATCAGAAGTACATAAATTCCAAAATTCGCCCGTCTGAGGATCGAGCCGTCCGGGGTCCATGAAGGGCCGATGCGCCTGAACAACACTTCTGCTAAAGGGGCGCGTTTATGCTTTGAGAATAATTTCCAACATACACCAAATGCAATGCCTACCCATACCACACTCGCGACCCAGTATTCTATAAGGTCCGGCTTAACAAATCGTGGGTCGAGTCTGAAATGCAGAATGCAATAAAGAGACGTGAAGACCAAAGATTGCAGGCTCGCTTCAATAATCGCGAACCTCCAATACGTGAAGATGACAATGAACACGACAAGAAAAAGCGATAGAAATTTTTCCTCTAGAAGCATTTTCGCGGTATGCAGGCCTTCTCCTTTCAAGCTGATACCTTCACTCTGGGATCGGCAACAGAATAAAGAAGGTCTGCCGCGAGGTTCCCTGCAATGACCACGGCGCCGGAAATGATGGTGCATCCAACTATGAGCGGATAATCCCTGGCAAGAACGGCCATCACCGCAATCCTTCCGATGCCCGGCCACGCGAATATCGTTTCGGTAACGAGTGCGCCGGAAAGAAGTCCGCCTAGTTCGAGGCCAACGATCGTGATCACAGGAAGGAGTGCATTTGGCAGAGCGTAGGAGAGTAAAATCCGCCACCTGCTGAGCCCGAAACTCTTTGCAGCCATAATATATGGCTGCTTCATTGTTGACGAAATCTGAGTGTGGACAAATCTGGCCAACCCGGCTGCGCCCGGCAAAGCGAGCGTCAGCGACGGCATAATAATATGCTTCA
>DATJXA010000100.1:0-16191 GCA_035500675.1 Bacteroidota bacterium
TTTCTCCCGAAGAGCAAACACCGAACTTTCGGGACCCAACTCGTCGATGCTGGCGATATACTTTTCGTAATCTTCGACGACGCTCCGGCTCAGGTCGTTATATTCTTGATTGTTTTCGATATCGGGATAGTAGCTCACTTCATTGAGGATATCGATGGCTTGTTCAAATTCATCTGACGATAGCAAAGAGTCCCCGACAGATTGAGCTTGGAGAGCCGTAAGATAATGCTGCCTGGCGGATTCAAGTCGTGCGGCAATAACTTGTTCGTCACCTTCATCAGATGTATCTGCGGCTGAAGCAGAGGACGAATCTATTCCGATGTTGGAGTTGCCTTGAGGAAAAGCAACTGAAACGGAGTCCGAATCGGACGGGGTCCTCTGGAACTTAGGGGATAGTGTAGATGAAGGATGAGGTAAGGAGGGTTGGCCTGCCCCGACCTGCGGGTGATCTTGAGCTAGTAAGACTGCTCTAGCGGGGAAAGCTAAACTAGTTATAAATAGAGCAAACAGTAATCCAACAACCTGACGGGCCATTACTCCTCAATACACTGGTGAAGGCAATCATATCTCTATGTAAATATACCAATCAATGAAATAAAGTCAAGGGAAAATTTGAAGAGAACGTCGGAAGTGATTGATAACACGCAAGAACGCGAAAAATAATATCAATCTTCCACATTCGGTATCCAAACAAGGAATAGCCAGACCTTTAACCCAACTCCGTCAATACAACACCTGCCAGAGTTATAATCCCACCTAAAACAAAATGAGGCGTAATTGTCTGATGAAGTAATACAAATGCGAGGATGCTCGTTAGGATCGGTTGTGCGTTTGCAAAGACCGCTACTTTTGTCGTTTCGATTTTGCCGAGTGCGTAATACCAGAGGAAGTAGCCGATTACGGAAGTGCCAAGTCCGAGATAAAGTATCCCTTCCCAATGAGCCGCTGTGAGGGTTGAAAAATTGAATCTGGTTGCACCATAGACCCCTAACGGAAGAAAAAGGATCATCCCTCCGATCATTGAAAGCGATGCGACATGAAACGCACCGTACTTCATGACCATCGGCTTGCCTTGAATCGTGTAAAGCGACCACGCCATGACCGCAATAAAAATTACTACGTTTCCGTACGTATACTCGGAGGCAAAACTTACGCCATGCTCGAATACTACGAGCGCCACTCCACAAAATGCAATAAGAACCCCAAAGATCTTCCGTTTGGACATTTTTTCGCCGAGCGTAAAAAATGACAAAACGAAGACAATCACAGGGGTCGTGGCATAAAGAAGCGCCGCGTTCGAGGCGGTGGTATATTTGATCCCATACAGGAAAAGAAATTGATTAACAGGAATGACAATGAATGAAAGCCACAGCATCATCCTATAATCCTCGCGACGGATCCTTATCTTTTTTTCGCGAAGAGCGAAAATTGTCCCGAGCGCCGCCGTGGACACACAAGTCCGGATGAACGTGAGGGTGATCGGTTCTACATCCCCCACGACAGCCTTCGCAACAAGGTGAGTTCCGCTTGCCAAAAGGACTTGCAGAAAAATAAGGAAATAGATCATTTTTCAAACCTTAAAGATTGACCAATATAATGAAGGCTTGTTTTCTTTCCAACAGGGATGTGGTTGGAGCGGAGATTGGTTCGTGGTTCGTGGTTCGTAGTTCTTGGTTCAGAGTTCTTGGTTCGTGGTGCGTGGTTCGTAGTTCTTGGTTCGTAGTTCCCTCTCCTTACCCCTTACTCCCTACTCCTTACTCCTTAATTCTTAGTTGGCAGATTGCTGTTAAACTACATAACTACGAACTCAGAACGACGAACTCTGAACCACAAAAGACGAACTAATCTTTTTGCAATTGGGATTCGGTTTGGCTATATTTTTCCACTACATTTTCACACCGAGCCTAATGAAACAAAAACCCACACTCTATCTCCTCGACGGCATGGCTCTTGCCTATCGCTCGTACTTCGCGTTCATCAGGAATCCGTTGATAAATTCGAAAGGAGAAAATACGAGCTCGGTCTTCGGCTTCGTGAATTATCTCACTAAAATTCTTGAGGAGAAAAAGCCGGATTTTATCGCTGTAGTCTTTGACACCATCGAGCCGACGTTCCGTCACAAGGAATATCCTCAGTATAAAGCGACGCGGCAAAAAATGCCGGAAGATATGTCGGCAATGATGGATAAACTGAAGGAAGTGGTCCGGGCATTCAATGTTCCGGTCGTCGAATTGCCCGGCTTCGAAGCCGACGATGTTATCGGGACGCTTGCAAAACGAGCGGAAAAAGAGAAGGTCGACGCATTCCTCGTCACAAGCGACAAAGATTTCATGCAGCTTGTCTCTCCTTCGGTAAAACTCTACCGGCCGGGAAAAGGGGGCAACGACGATGAAGTGATCGATGAAAAAGGGGTCGTCGAAAAATTCGGAGTCCCGCCTTCAAAGGTGATAGAAATACTCGGATTGATCGGCGACCAGTCGGACAATGTTCCCGGAGTTCCGGGAGTCGGACCGAAGACAGCCGAACCGCTCATTCAGAAATACGGGACGATAGAGAACCTCCTTGCCCACGTGGATGACATACCTCAAAAGGGCGTGCAGGAGAAACTCCGATCGAACGAGAAGCTCGCCCTTTTATCCAAAAGGCTTGTGACGATCGATACAAACGCCCCGGTGAAGATCGATTTTCATCAATTAAAAGCGGCGGAAAAAAATGTGCAGGCGCTATTCAATTTATACACTGAACTGGAATTCCGGACGCTTGCCCGGAAATTAAAAGAATCCGGCGCAGAACCGTCCCCGCCGACCGCGCAGCAGGAACCAAACTCTGAACTCTCCGATATTCACTCGTCTCAGCATGAATACATCATCGTCGATTCGGACGCGAAATATCTTCGGCTCCTCTCCGACCTCAGGAAAGCAAAGGAATTTGTCTTCGACACGGAGACAACGTCGACGGACCCGTTGCAGGCGATTCTTGTAGGGATCTCGTTTTGTTTTGAACCGCATAAAGCGTATTACCTCCCCGTCGAGCCCGTCGCAGAAGAAAGCGATTCAACCGGCACCCTCTTTGCCGACCCTTCCCACCGAAAACAGAAGTCGTCGGGAAAAAGCTTCGGCCTGAAAAAAGTCATTACGGACCTCAAGCCGGTTTTCGAGGACGAGCGGATCCGTAAATACGGGCAAAACATGAAATACGACATGCTCGCGCTATCGAGAAAAGGAATTTGGACGCGGGGCATCAGTTTTGACACGATGATCGCAAGCTACGTGTTGCGTTCCGAAGGACAGCACAATCTCGATCTTCTCGCCAAGGAATACCTTTCTTATACGATGGTCTCGTTCGACGAATTGACCGGTTCCGGCAAAGAGAAGAAGGATATCAGAGAGGTGTCGACTATCGAGGTGGGGAATTATTCTGCCGAAGACGCCGATATCACGTATCAACTCGCCGATATCCTGCACGATAAGCTCGCCGCTCAAGGAATGTTAGAGCTCTGCACAAGAATAGAATTCCCTCTCATCCCCGTCCTCGCAAAGATGGAATATAGCGGAGTCGGGGTCGACGTCAAATTCCTTTCCGGCATGTCGAAGGACCTTGAGCGGCAGTTGGACAACCTCGTTGCCCAGATCTACGCCGACGCTGGGGAAAAATTCAATATCAACTCGACCCAGCAGCTCTCGGCCATCCTTTTCGACCGATTGAAACTGACACCCGTCCGGAAAACCAAAACGGGATTTTCGACTGATGTCGGCGTCCTCGAAGCCCTCAGGAACGAACATCCGATCGTCGAACGGATGCTCGAGTACCGGCAACTCTCGAAACTCAAGTCGACATACGTCGACGCTCTGCCGAAGCTTATACATCGCGCGACCGGCCGCGTGCACACGTCGTTTAATCAAGCGGTGGCGGCGACGGGAAGACTCTCGAGCAGCGATCCGAACCTTCAGAACATTCCGATCAGGAGCGATATCGGCAGAGAAATCCGCCGCGCATTCATTCCGGGCAAAAAAGATCAGATGATCATGTCGGCGGACTACTCGCAGATCGAATTGCGCATCATGGCGCACATCTCGGGCGACGAAAGCCTGCGCGATGCTTTCCGGCAGGGAGAGGACATCCATGCAACGACTGCCGCAAAAGTTTTCGGGGTTCAGCAGAAAGAGGTCACGCGCGACATGCGGCGGAAGGCAAAAGAAGTCAATTTCGGCATCATGTACGGCATCGGACCGTTCGGCCTCGCGTCGCGGCTCGAGATCACTCAAACCGAGGCGAAGGAAATTATCACAAAATACTTTGAGAGGTTCCCCAAAGTGAACCAATACATCGCCGACACGATCGCAAAGGTGCGTCGCGATGGATTTGTCACGACGCTGCTTGAACGGCGCAGGTATTTACCGGACGTCCACAGTAAGAACGGCAATCTCCGGTCGAACGCCGAACGCCAAGCGATCAATATGCCGATCCAGGGAACGGCGGCGGATATGATCAAGCTCGCGATGATCGCCATTGACAACGACATGGAAAAGAAAAACCTGCAGAGCGCAATGCTGCTGCAGGTTCACGACGAATTGGTATTTGAGGTTTTGCAAAAAGAGGAACGCGCGATGCGTCACATCGTCGAAGAGAATATGAAAAACGCGCTGAAACTCAGCGTCCCGATCGAAGTCGAGATCGGGACGGGAAAAAATTGGCTCGAAGCCCACTGACAACACTCGACAAGCGCACTCTGCGGTTTACGTCCTCCATCTCCTCACGAGCATTGTCCCTCCCACCAGAATCAATATCAGCGGCCAGTACGATCCGACGGTATGCCAAACATCACGGCTGTACCAGTATCCTAAGTGCGTGAGCATCAGCGCGGCTCCCAGTCCTAAAAAAATAAACGACGGGATGAGAAGATGCCAGTCGTTCATGTTGAACACAAATAACATGAAGAACGCAAGCCCGACGATGATGATAAACGCCGGAAAATAGATCGAGAATGTTCCGTGGATGATGTTCTCTTTCCGGAAAAAAAAGAGGATGCCGCTGAGGAAACATAATGTTCCGAAGAACACTTTACTCCGGTCATTATTGATGAACGAACGAATAACGACGGCGGCGCCATAGATCAAGAGACCAAGCCATACCAACGACCATCCGCCGATATGGATAACGTCCATCTGGTTCAGAAGGAGCGCAATGCCGAGCAGGACGAGAACCAGTCCGATGATCGGGAATCTGTTAAAATTGTGCTGTTCCATGAGAGTTTCCTCGACAAAAATGCTTATGGATTGGGCTGGCGGTCATAAGGAACGAGGAGAACCAGCGTAATATAGAGGACCACGCCCGCCCCGAAGGATGCGAGACAGAGAATGATGTAGAGAAGCCTGAGCAACGTCACATCGATAGAAAAATAATTTGCCAGGCCTCCGCACACACCGAACAACTTCTTATCGACAGTCGAGCGCCTGAATGTACGGAAATGCCGTTCCGAACTTTGCGTCTCGTTTGGCGTGACGTCGATCGGTTGATCGGCGGCCGGAACTCGTTCGGCCTGCCGATAGTAGATGATCGCCATTCCCAGAAGAATAAGAAGAATGGGGAACACAAAGCTCCAGGAGACGTTCCAAATATGGAAATATGAAAAGAAGCCGAGGTTAGAAAAGAGAATGATCGCGCCCCCCACGATGAGCGCAACGCCGAACAGCCTCCGGGCGCTCGTGGACCGGGATTGAACCGTCCCACCCTCTCCTTCCGTCACAACGGTCCGCTTTGGAATGATGATCCAGCAGGCGATGTACAAAATGAACCCTGTCCCCCCGAAAAATGCGAGGAGAACAAAGAGCACGCGCATGATCACCGGATCGACGTCGAAGTAATCCGCCAATCCGCCGCACACACCCGCAATGATCTTGTTCGTTTGTGATTTGAGTAATCGTTTCGGTTCCATAGTCGCCTCACGTGTTGATGAATGAGACTTCGAGATTCCGACCTCCAGTAGGTATTACGGAGGTTTTCAATGAATGTTACAAGTTCTCTTTCACCGCAAAGGCGCTAAGGCCGCAAAAAATGTTAGTCTGAAGCATACAGACTGCCTTTGCGTTCCCGGCGTCTCTCCGGTCCCAAAACACAAGATGAGCTCTCTCGAGGGCACGCCAGGACAATAATAGTACTTTCCGGCCCCATTTTCAAACCCCTCTCAACAAAAAAAGCCCCACAACACATGCGAGGCTTTGGCGATCGGAGTGAACCCGATTTACACTTCCATGATCTCTTTTTCTTTTTGAGCGAGGAGGTTCTCTATTTCCTTGATATGTACATCGGTTGATTTCTGAACTTCCATCTCTCCTCTTTTTCGCTCATCTTCGGAAAAGTGTTCATCCTTTTCCGCCTTCTTCAGATGTTCATTCGTATCCCGTCGGATATTGCGGATCGCTACTTTTCCTTCTTCCGTGAATTTTTTGACAAGCTTGACAAGTTCTCTTCGGCGTTCTTCATTGAGAGGCGGGATCGGAACACGAACGACAGTGCCATCGCTCATCGGATTAAGGCCGAGGTTCGCCGCGATGATGGCCTTTTCGATGTGGGGCAGCATCCCTTTATCCCACGGCGTCACGGTGACAAGGTGCACGTCGGGAACGCTCACGCTTCCTACCTGATTAAGAGGAGTCGGCGTGCCGTAATAATCGACCTTTACGGCGTCGAGCAAAGCCGTCGTCGCTTTGCCGGTCCGAATTTTAGTCAGCTCCGCGCGCACGACGTCGACCGCTTTGTGCATGCGCGTTTCTCCGTCCTTCAAAATTTCTTTCAACATAGGATCACCCAAGAAAAGTGATAGCGTTAACTCATGGCAGCAACGGTGTCGTTCACCGCAGTGCCGACCTTTTCACCCATCACGAGTCGAAGAAGATTCGATGGCACATTCATATTGAACACGGCGATCGGCAGATGATTTTCTTTGCAGAGCGTTATCGCCGTCATATCCATCACTCTGAGGTCTTTGCGGATCACGTCCCCGTAGGAAATTTGCGGGATGTGGATTGCAGCAGGATTTTTCTCCGGGTCAGAATCGAACACGCCGTCGACCCGCGTTCCTTTGACGATGACATCGGCTTCGATCTCAATCGCCCGCAGAACGGCCGCTGTATCCGTCGTAAAGTACGGGTTGCCGGTCCCCGCGGCAAAAATCACGAGGCGTCCTTTTTCAAGATGGCGGATCGCGCGCCGGCGGATGAACGGCTCGGCGATCCGTTCCATATTGATCGCGGTCTGACATCGGGTAAATACGCCGTGGTGTTCGAGAGCGCTTTGGAGGGCAAGGGCGTTGATGACCGTTGCGAGCATCCCCATATGGTCGCCCGTCACTTTATCGATTCCGTCTGTGGAGTTCTCGATTCCCCGGTAGATGTTTCCCCCGCCGATGACGATGCCGATCTGCACTCCCTTTTCGTGAACGAGTTTGATCTCGGCCGCATAACGCGAAATCACGACGGGGTCGATACCGTACTCCTTATCGCCCATCAGCGCTTCGCCGCTGAGTTTCAACATGATCCGTTTGTACACCGGCTTCGGCATGCCAATCCTCTTTCATAAAAAGAAAGGTCTCGGTTGAGACCTTTCCAGAGAATGCTATTTATCTTCCCCGAGCTGATACCGCTTGAATCGGCGGATAACGAGCGTATCGTTCATTTTGGAGGACATTTCATGAAGAACGTCCTTGATCGTTTTGCTCGCATCTTTGATGAAACTCTGCTCGAGGAGAACGACTTCCTGAAAATATTTTTCGAGGCGGCCCGTCGCAACGCGGTCAACGATCGGCGCCGGCTTCCCTTCGTTCTTCGCCTGCTGCCGGTAAATATCGAGTTCACGTTCGATCACATCCTTCTGGACATGCTCGCGCGCAACAACGCTCGGATTCATCGCAGCAGCTTGCATCGCAATGTCGCGGGCGACCGTCTTCGCGTCATGAGACATCGTCGCGGTCCCGAGTTCGACAAGGACTCCGATCTTGCTGCCCATGTGCGTATATGCTTCGATGACGCCTTTGTCCGCAACAAGCACATCGAAACGTTTGATCGCGATCTTCTCGCCAATCTTCCCGATAAGCTCGGACAACGCGTCGGACACCGTGAGCCCTCCGGCGTACGGCAGCGCAAGAAGCTCCTCGATGGATTTGGGCTTCTTCTGCTCAACAACTTCGGTGACATTATTGGCAAATTGAATGAAATCCGAGCTCCGTGCCACGAAATCTGTCTCGCTGTTGATCTCTACGATCACTCCGAGTTCTCCGCCGTCGGAAACTTTTGTGACGACGATGCCCTGGTTTGCAACGCGGTCGGCGCGCTTCTCCGCCGTTGCGGCGCCTTTCTTCCGGAGATATTCGATCGCTTTCTCCATGTCGCCGTCAGTCGCTTCGAGCGCCCTCTTGCAGTCCATCATGCCCGCGCCGGTTTTTTCTCTTAAATTTTTTACTGTCTCGCTTGAAATAGCCATACTGCGTCTTCTTCTCTTTCTTCCGTCTAATGATCCTGTTATTCTTTTTCTTCGACCTTCGCGGCCTCTTCTTTTGTTGCGACTTCTTCGTGCTTCTCCTGCTCCTCGGAGACTTCCTGCTGGCGGGCCTTTGCGCGCTCCGACCCTTCAAGAATCGCGCTGGCGACCGCCCGGGTAATGACCTGCACTGTCTTCAACGCATCGTCGTTCCCCGGAATGATATAATCGATGTCGTCCGGATCGCAGTTCGTGTCGACGATGGCAAAAACCGGGATGCCGAGACGTCGCGCTTCCTTCACGGCAATGTTCTCTTTCTTCACGTCGACGACGAAGAGGGCGCCCGGAAGCCTCGTCATGTCGACGACGCCGGAGAGGGTCTTGCTCAGCTTGTCTTTTTCTCTTGTAAGGAAAAGCCCTTCCTTCTTCGTGATCTTGTCGAACGTGCCGTCCGATTCCATCTTCTCGATGTTCGTCAGTCTCTTGACGCTCTTCCGGATCGTCGTAAAATTCGTCAATGCTCCGCCGAGCCATCGCTCGCAAATGTAGTACTGGTTGCAGCGGCGGGCTTCCTCAAGGATGACATCTTTCGCCTGTTTCTTCGTGCCGACAAAAAGTACTTTCTTCCCTTCAGCGGCGATATTGGCGATGGCGTTGCAGGCCGCATCGAGCAGTTCCTGGGATTTTTTCAGATCGATTATGTGGATCCCGTTCCGTTCCATGAAAATGTACGGCTTCATCTTGGGATTCCAGCGGCGGGTGAGGTGCCCGAAATGGGCGCCCGCACCGAGAAGTTCGGCGAGTTCTACGCGTGGCATAGCAGTCCTTTGCAGTTTAGTTGGTGTCTTCTACTTTCGTCATCCTCGTTCGAGATCCCGCACGCGGGACACTTCCCAACAAGTCGGAAAGTATGTTTGATACGATAGCCCGTACAGTAACAATCGTTGCAGCGAGCGGATTATCGTTTTGAAAATTGAAATCTTTTGCGCGCCTTTTTTTGGCCGTATTTCTTCCGTTCGACCATACGGGGATCGCGCGTCAGCAACGCATGTGTGCGCAATGCCGCGCGGCTTTCGTCATTCGCTTCGAGCAACGCTCGCGCGATGCCGAGGCGCACCGCACCCGCCTGCCCCGCACTCCCTCCGCCTTCGACGGTCACCGCAACGTCGTATTTGCCGGCGGTCTCCGTCACCGCGAACGGTTTCGTGATGTTCGCGCGGTAAATTTCCTGCGGGAAATATTTTTCGAAAGGAAGCTTGTTGACGGTAATGACGCCCGAACCCGGTTTAAGGATCACGCGGGCAACTGATGTCTTGCGGCGCCCTACTGTGCTAATATTGTGCTGAGGCATTCTTTTCTTTCACAAAATTAAAACAATGCTTGATTAATGTTCTACCGGCAATGCGACGGGCTTCTGTGCCCCATGCGGATGCTCGGTGCCGGTGTAGACCTTCAATTTTTTAAGAGTTTGCCTGCCGAGACGAGTATGAGGCAGCATCCCTTTTACTGCGCGCTCGATGACCTTCTCCGGATTTTTTTTCAGCATATCCTTAAAGCTCTCGAACACCGCGCCACCGGGATACCCGGTGTAATGAAAATAGTCCTTCATCTCCGTCCTTTTGCCCGTCACTTTCACCTTCTCCGCGTTGATGACGATGACAAAATCGCCGGCGTCGGCGTTCGGAGTAAAGATCGGTTTATGTTTGCCGCGAAGGACCTTTGCGACACGGCTTGCAATTCTTCCCAGCGTTTGGCCCTGGGCGTCGACAAGATACCATTTCTGCTCGATCTCGTCCTGCCTAAAAAAATGTGTGCTTTTATCGCCGAATGACACGACAACCTCCACAATTCAAAATTCAGATTTACGAAGCCTTTAAATTTACGTTAAAAATGGCGTAAATGCAAGAATTTTTTCGAGGGAAAATCAGAAGGCAAGCTTCCAGGGGTTCTCCAGGATCAGCTTGAGTTCCTGCATAAATTGGGCGCCAACAGCGCCGTCCACAACCCGGTGGTCGCACGAAAGGGTCAGTTGAAGCCGGTGTCCCGGTACAATCTGGCCGTTCTCAACGACCGCTTTTTCGACGATCGTCCCCACGGCAAGAATTGCGGCCTCCGGAGGGTTGATGATCGCTGCAAACTCTTCAATTCCGAACATCCCCAAGTTGCTCACAGTAAACGTGCCCCCGCTGAACTCCTCGGGTTTCAATTTCTTATCGCGCGCCCTTGCGGCAAGCTCTTTCGACTCGTTCGAGATCTCGAACAAGCTTTTCATGTCCGTGTTGCGGATGACCGGTGTGATCAATCCGTCGTCAAGCGCAACCGCGATCCCGACGTTGATCGCGCCATGCTGAATAATTTTATCTCCCATAAACGACGAGTTGACTCGCGGGTGTGCGCGAAGCGCGAAAGCGCATGCGCGAACGACGATGTCGTTATAGCTTATTTTTACCCCTTCGTCCGAATTGAGCGATGCGCGGAGGTCGATTGCGCGCTTCATATCGACTTCATACGTAAGATAGAAATGGGGCGCGGTCGTTTTGCTCTCGACAAGACGCTTGGCAATGGTCTTTCTCATGAGGGAAACCGGGATCTCCACACTGTTTCCCGGAACGTACGCCTTGGGCGCGTGAGGCATCGTTTTGGAAAGGGATGCTTCAAGATCTTTCTTCACGATCCTCCCCATCGGACCTGAGCCGTTGATCGAGCGCAAATCGATCTTATTCTGCGCGGCGATCGCCTTCGCGAGCGGCGAAACTTTCAGACGGGATTCGGTCGTTGCCGGAGGCTGCGGCGCTTGGACGGATGGAGCAGAGGCCGACGCTGGTGCGGGTGAAGATGCTGCCGGAGCGGCCGGCGAGTGAGCGGTGCTCGGCGCGGAGGTGTCTGTGAGCAGCGCGGAAATATCTTCCGAAGGGGAGCCGATGATGGCGATCGGTTTACCGACGGCCGCACCTTTTCCTTCGGGTACGAAAATTTTCCGGATCACTCCGCTGTCGTACGCTTCAAGCTCCATATCCGCTTTGTCGGTCTGCACTTCGGCGATGATCTCTCCTTGCTTAACCGCTTCGCCTTCTTTCTTGATCCACTTGAGGATGATCCCTTCATCCATCGTGTCGCTGAGTTTCGGCATTGCTACTTTTGTCGCCATGTGTTTACGCTTTCCCGGACTGGTTCAACTGATATTAACGGTAGAGAACTTTTTTGACTGCCGCGACCACTTTCGGAACGCTCGGGAGCGCAAGCATCTCGAGGTTGTGAGCGTACGGCATCGGAATGTCCGCTCCGTTCACGCGTTCGACGGGAGCGTCGAGGTAATCGAATGCCTTCGCATAGATACGGCTTGCGATCTCGGACCCTACGGATGCGAAGGGCCAGGCCTCTTCGACAATGACGCAGCGGTTTGTTTTCTTGATCGAGTTGATGATGAGGTCTTCGTCGAGAGGACGGATCGTTCTCGGGTCGATGACCTCGGCTTCGATCCCTTCCTTCATCAACTCATCCGCGGCGGCAAGCGAGACATGGAGCATCTTCGACCACGCAACGATCGTGACGTGGTCTCCTTTTCGTTTAATGTCGCCCACGCCGATCGGGATCATGTATTCTTCTTCCGGCACTTCCCCTTTTTGGCCGTACATCATTTCGCTTTCCATGAACATGACGGGGTTATCGTCCCGTATCGCGGATTTCAGCAATCCTTTTCCGTCAGCCGGAGTCGAGGGCATGACGACGATGAGGCCGGGAACATGAGCAAGGATCGATTCGAGCGCTTGCGAATGTTGCGATGCAAGCGCATGTGCAGCACCCGACGGGCCGCGAACGACCATCGGCACTTTGAATTGACCTGCCGACATGTAGCGGATCTTCGCCGCATTGTTAAAGAGCTGGTCGAAGGCGAGAATGGCAAAATTCCACGTCATCATCTCGACGATAGGCCTGAGGCCGACCATCGCCGCGCCGATACCCAGGCCTGCAAAACCCGCCTCTGTGATCGGCGTATCGATGACCCTTTTTTCGCCGAACTTCTGCAACATGCCCTGGCTTACTTTATAGGCGCCTTGATATTGACCCACCTCTTCTCCCATCAAAAAGACGTTCGGGTCCCGCTCCATTTCCTCGCACATCGCTTGGTTTAACGCTTCACGAAACGCAATGACTGCCATACAATTCCATTCCTTCTTTAAGATTTAAACGTAGACATTTTCAAAGAGTGCATCCGGAGGCGGCTCGGGACTATGTTCCGCGAACTCCACCGATTCCTCGACTGTTTTCTTGATCTCCAATTCCATCTCGTCGATGACGGATTGGCTGAGAATGTTTGCCGTGAGCAATTCGTGGCCGAAGGTGAGAATGGGGTCGCTTTTCTTTTGTTCCTCGACTTCTTCCTTCGTCCTGTAATGACCGTGGATCGGATCCGACATGGAGTGTCCGCGGAAGCGGTAGGTGCGCGCCTCGAGCATCGTCGGCTCGTTGGTTTCCCGCGCCCGGTCGATCGACTCTTTTACGACGCGGTACATTTCCACCACGTCCATTCCGTCCACCCATTGGCGGGTCATATTGTACGCCGACGCTTTCTGATAAATATCCCAGACGGCTGTCGACCGCTCTACCGCGGTTCCCATGCCGAAGCGGTTATTCTCGCAGATAAAAACGACCGGTAGTTTCCATAGCGCGGCAAGGTTCAGCGTTTCATGGAACACGCCCTGATTGGCGGCGGCCTCTCCGAAAAAGCAGATCGTCACGGAATCTTTGCCGAGGTACTTCGACGCAAAAGCGGTACCCGATGCGAGCGGTATGTGACCGCCGACGATACCGTATCCTCCCATGAATCCCCTTTGCGCATCGAACATGTGCATCGATCCGCCGACTCCCTTGGAGCATCCGGTATATTTGCCGAATAATTCCGCCATGATCGCTTTCGGATCCATTCCGCGTGCGAGCGCATGACCGTGATCGCGGTACGCGGAGAAAATGTAATCGTCCTCGCGCAATGCGGCGATGGCGCCGACGCCGACCGCTTCCTGTCCGATATACAAATGGCAGAAACCGCCGATCTTACTTTTGCCGTACTCCTGCGCTGCGCGTTCCTCAAACCTTCTGATGAGCAACATCTGACGATAGAGGTCGATGACTTTAGCGTTTGAAAGTCCGATGTCTTTCCATCTCGGCGCTTTGACTTCGCGTGCTTCTTTTTTTAGTGTTGCTGTCGACATTAGTTCTCCTTCTATGATATTCGCTACACTTGTTCGGCGGCATGATACGAACTGCGGACAAGCGGTCCAGATTCGACATACCGAAATGCCATTTCAAGTCCCCTGCGTTTGAGCATCAGAAATTCATCCGGGTGAACGTAGCGTTCGACCGGAAGATGCGCTTTCGTCGGCTGTAAATATTGTCCGAGCGTCAGGATATCGCAGCCTGCTTCGCGGAGGTCGCTCATCGTGTCAAGGACCTCTTCGGTCGTTTCGCCGAGACCGAGCATGAGTCCCGATTTTGTCAGGAAGCCCTTCGCTTTTGCCCGGAAAAGAAGCTCGAGCGAACGATTGTAATGCGCCTGCGGACGGACCGTTGAGTACAACCGCGGGACAGTCTCCGTATTGTGATTGAGGATATCGGGCTGAGCATCTAAGACGATGTTGAGCGCAGTTTCGCTTCCTTGAAAATCCGGTATCAGGACCTCGATCCTGCATTCCGGCACTCGTCGGCGGACTTCGCGGATCGTCTCCGCAAAAATTTGAGCGCCTCCGTCGAATAATTCGTCGCGATTCACGGAGGTGATCACCGCGTGCCGCAGGTTCATCGATTCGACGGCTTCGCCGACGCGTCGCGGTTCATCCTTGTCGAGAAAACCGGGACGTCCCGTTTTCACCGCGCAAAAACCGCAGCTGCGCGTGCAGGTGTCCCCGAGGATCATGAAGGTCGCGGTGCCTGAATTCCAGCACTCCCCCATATTCGGACAGCGGGCTTCTTCGCATACCGTATGGAGCTTGCGGCTTTCAATGAGGCTGCGCAACTTCGCATAATTCTCGCCGCCGGGGACACGGGCCTTCAGCCACTCCGGTTTGCGCTGACGCTCGGCTGATATGTGCTCTACTATCGTTTCCATAATGATGCTGACGAATTTTGAATTAGAAATTATGAATTATGAATTGATGAGTCGGGGATTTTTGTTTCAATTCCCAATTCATAATTCATAATTTAAAATTCATAATTCTCCAAATACTCTACCACTTTCTGCAGGAACATCCCGCCGAGTGCGCCGTCGATGATGCGGTGGTCGTACGACATAGAGATGTACACCATCGAGCGGACAGCGATCATGTCGTTAATGACCACCGGGCGCTTCTTGATAGCGCCGACACCGAGTATCGCGACCTGGGGTTGATTGATAATCGGGAAGCCGAACAGGTTGCCAAAGATGCCGGGGTTGGTAATCGTAAACGTCCCTCCTTGAACATCATCGGGGAGGAGTTTCTTGGTCCGGGCACGGTTCGAAAGGTCGTTGACGGCTTTTGCAAGCCCCTTGAAGTCCTTGCCGTCGGCATTCTTGACGACAGGAACAATTAAACCATTTTCCAGCGCAACAGCAACTCCAATATTGACGTCCTTGCGCAGGACAATCGAATCTCCTTCAACAGACGAGTTCACCATCGGGAAATCCTTCAGCGCCTTGACCACCGCCTCGACAAAAAACGGCGTGAACGTCAGTTTGAACCCTTCCCTTTTCTCAAAATCCGCTTTATTTTTTTCACGGAAAGCCACGAGCTTTGTGACGTCGGCCTCTGTGACCGAACCGACGTGCGCGGACGTCTGTATGCTTTTCACCATGCGGTCGGCGATCGCTTTCCGCATGGCATCCATCTTTACAACTTCAACTTCGCCCGCCTGTTTAGCGGATGCATGACTCTGTACGGTGC
Organism: Bacteroidota bacterium; assembly: GCA_035500675.1. Lineage (GTDB taxonomy): Bacteria > Bacteroidota > Ignavibacteria > UBA10030 > UBA8401 > JAGVPT01. The sequence goes on from DATJXA010000100.1 coordinate 15,390, forward strand.
TGTGAGATTTTCTATTCTCAACATACTGGAGGATGTCTTTCTTGCTCACGCGTCCATTGAGGCCTGTCCCTCGAATATTTTCGAGCTCAGCCATCGGGACCCCCTCCGTGCGGGCGATGTTCATCACGAGTGGAGAATAGAATGCATCGGTTCCATTCGACCGGTCGGTTTCTGCTAATTCCCTGGCAACGACCGGCGCGGGAGCGAAAGAGGTTTCTTTTTTCGGCATTGCTGAAGATGCATGGGGCATCGATTCGCTTTGCTTCAACGGAGCGTTCACGTCGGTCTGGATCTTGGCAATGATCGTGTGGACGTCAACTGTCTTTTGTTCGGGAAAGAGAAGCTCGGCGACGATCCCCGCCGACGGCGAAGGAATTTCAGAATCGACCTTGTCGGTGCTGATCTCGAGCAAGGTCTCATCCTTCGCGATCTTCTCCCCGACTTTTTTATACCATTTCGTGATCGTGCCTTCGGCGATGCTTTCCCCCATCTGCGGCATGACGACGTCTATGATAGCCATGTGATTAGCGTTTAGCTCTTTGGAAATTCTGACAGAACTTTCAAAATGGATATTTCGTTTTTCGCTCGGTGCGCATCAAAATGCAGCAAGCTTTTCCAGTGCAGCAGTGATATCGCTCTCCTGCGGCAGGATGACGTTTTCAAGCGAAGGGGCGAAGGGAACCGGTGCATCCTTCGCCGCTACCCTCATGACCGGTCCGTCGAGCCATTGAAAACATTCTTCTGCGATCACGGAACTTATTTCTCCACCAAAACCGCCTGTGCGCGTATCCTCATGAACGAC
>DATJXA010000101.1:0-14506 GCA_035500675.1 Bacteroidota bacterium
TACAACGCGTAGATCCTGTTCGGATTATTTCTCGTTCCATTGGCAGCTGTATCGCCGTTGATCGCAGTTTCAAGCGCGCCGGCATGCTCTAAGTTTGCCAGCGTGCCTCCTGTGATATACATCGTATCTCCGGCGGCGGAAAGCTTCACACCCGGAGGCAGTTTTGCTGCAGCGCTTGAAATGCTTGTCCCCATAAAGAGGACGACCATCAAGCAAAAAAGTAAACGCATCGCTTTCATTTTTTTTCTCCTAAATTTATTAAAAGTGGATTAAAGAAATACGGACTTTCCCTGCACCTCCTTTCTAATTGTTCATCCTTTATGAAATATTGCTTTTCCCAAAAAGACACTATGAAAGTTACTTGCAACCAACATCATCCTCTTCTCCGGCAAAGCCCTCCCCGCAACTTATTATCTCAATAGGAGAAACTCAGTCCTACTTGTGCGTCTAACCCGTATGTTTGTTCACTTGTTGGTAAGTTTCCCGATGTACCGTTGTTCCCGTTGTAGTAACTAAGGTAGTAGGTGTCGATATGATTGTTCACGTTTGTGACGTCGGCAAAAATCGCCAGGTTGTCTATAAGTTGTTGTTTAAGTGAAATGTCGAGTAACAATACGTTATCATAATAAGCATCCCTTAAACTATATCGTGTATCCAAACTTGAGAGCGTTACTTCCGTGTACCTGAGCGAGAACCTTGAGCTGAATCCTTTGTAGTCCCATCCAAGAATGGCATTGTATATTGCCTTCGGTTGATTTTGGAGTTCTCCCGACCTTGTTTTATACACCAGTGAATTTATCGGCTTGATGGCCGACCCTCCCGTTCTCACGACATCGAAGTACGGAAACAATTGATTCGAGCTCATGAATGAGGCGTTCAGATCGAGAACGATCCCGCTGAGCACCCACGGGAGGTACCACATGTGCGTTTGCCATGATAATTCTATCCCTCTGAGATATGCTTCTTCAGGATCGTTCAAAGGGATATTAGTACTTATTGCACCCGTGAGCTGGTGCGCAAATGTCGTATCGTAGTACGCCGCACTGGGTATTCTGTCCAACATGCCTGCGGGAGCGCCAACTATAGGCGAAGTCAGGAAGGGTTGATAATTCTGCATCGAATAAATAAGATCGCTTATTTGTTTGTAAAATAGGTTCACGGTGAATAATCCGATATTGTTGTCCGAAATCGTTGCGCCGAGGTCAAAATTCGTTGCGGTCGACGGCTTCAAAAGCGGGTTCCCGCCTAAGATATTGTATTGAGAACCGTTCGAACTGGATTGCACTGATGGGTAGAAAATCAGCACCGGATTGATATCGGTGAAACTCGGCAGCGATACGCTTCGATATGCCGCTCCAAAGATTTGAATTTTGTCAGTCGCTTTATATTTAATATTAACCGACGGGAACCAGTACGGATTATTTCTTTTGGATTCGCTGGGAACGGGCTTGCCGTCAAGGCCAGTGGGGCTGAGCGGGTCTTCGATGAGATGGTACGACGTGATATCGGTATTTTCTTGTTGAAAACGAGCGCCGGGAATTACCGTGAGTCTGCTCCCGACGTTAAACTCTCCCATAAAGTAACCCGCCGCAGAATTTTCTTTGTCGGTATAGTCTTGATTATAGCTGTTGATGCCATTCAACAAATATTCATTCGCTTTCGTACTTGGACCATGAACACTGTAAAAATATTTATTGATGGCGATCAATTGATCCGCGTTGTATTGTTGACCGATCGCATATCCCAAAATGTTGTTTGCAGTATAATTTGGGTCGACAAAATTTTTCGCCTCTATTCCCGTTTGGAGCGTTGCATTTGTATTAAAGCCGGGATAGGTAGCAGTGAGATATGAAATTAAATCGTTCCTTGCGCCCGCCCCCTGCCCATATTGAATGTAAAGACCCCACTGATCGCGATCGCTTGTGCGATCGACGCTATGGTATTTTCCGCCCGTGGACAGCGTTCCGGAAAAGTCGTCCGATAGTCTAAACGGTACTTTCCAGTCAACTTTCGCATCAAAATCCTTATCATGAAGACTGTTGTTAATGATCCACGGCTCCTGAAGTAAAGAATTTGCCGGCTGTTGTACTCCGTTGTAGTTCATTAAGGAGGCTGGTTGCACAAAATTTGTTGCAGGGAGCTTCAAGACCGGAAAACCGGAAGGCTCAAAACCATAGATATCGATCTGCTGGCCGTTCGGTGAAGAAACATCTCCCCTCGTGTACGCTAACGATACCGGCAATTGCGTCCCGCCGAACTTAAATAAGAACTGCGCGGAATGGGTCCATTGTTCGGTTTTTGTCTCGTTGGCAAATATCTGAGAGAAAAATTGGCCTGACAAGAATGTCGTTTGATTACTCCTGGTCAAACTGCTGTCTTTTTTCTGATCGTATACGCTGTAGAGCTTCACGTCGAAGAAATCCGATGTATAATCCAATATCGCGCTTGCGCCGTACCGGTTTCGTCTTGTTTGAGTTTGTGTCAATGTTGCCGATTGTGTAGACAAATTCTCTATCGTATCACCGTTAGCCAATACAGCTCCTTGAGGCTGTGCGTACGCTGCGTTGAATTGATTCGAGGGTAATTGTTTTTCTTCGATGTTGCCTTGTATCAGCAATCCGATATTATCATCCGCAAACCTGTCGCCGACGGTTCCGGCAACTTTATAGTTCTTATACGACTGATCTAACTTCGTGTACCCGCCGTTGCCGCGAAGATCATAATGAAGACCCTGCTGAGCAGTTTTGAGAGTAAGGTTGACCGTTCCGCCCAATGCATCGGCATCCATATCCGGCCGCAATGTTTTCGACACTTCCACTCCTTGCACCAGATCGTCGGAGAGCAGGCTCAAATCAATGCCTCGATCGCCGAAATACGTGGACACCATTGGAACGCCCTCAATGGTCACGTTATTGTATTTCGGAGACAATCCACGAACGATCACTGCATCGGCTTCGCCCGCATCTCTCTGCAAAGAGATACCGGGAAGTCGTCCGATCGATTCCGCGATATTTGCATCGGGCAATTCTTTCATCTTCTCCGCCGACACGACGTTGATGATTGACGTCGACGACAACTCTTGGTTGATGGCCGACAATTGGCCGCGCGCTTGTGCCGTCACCACAACAGTCTGTCCTGTTACTGCTTGCGCCGTCAACTGGAAGTCTTGCTCCACCGTCCCGTTCTCGGTTATCGTCACATCCACGCTGATAGGTTTATATCCGATGTAAGATATCTTGATCGTTTGCGTTCCCGTAGGAATTCCGTGAATCGTGAATTTGCCCTCGATATCTGTCGCAGCTCCGAGACTTGTGTTTGCGACGACGACATTAGCCCCGATCAGAGCTCCTCCATTTTCATTATCCAACACTCGACCCTTTAAAGAACCGGAACTCTGTGCAAGCAATACCTGGCCGATCATCACTAGAGCGCCGACAAGCGCTAACCTGCAGACGCTGCGGATATGATTTCTACCAATAAACATTTTGATCTCCCGATAATTTTTAACTGCTGAGGATATTGTGATGTTTTTGGAGTTTCTACTGCGCTCAATCTGGCTGATTGATGTCGAGATCAGAAGGGCGGTAAGTCATTCCGCCCGATGATAAAAGCTCTCTGTCATTTCGATCATTTCGTCGACTCGATCCAGACGAGTGTTGTGACCGCGATTACTTAATAGGCGTGCAATACAGTATTTCAAAATTCCGAATGGGCCTGTTACCTTTTGCCATAGATTTCACAGGTTGATAGCGCTAAAACAAGCACTGAAGTGTTGGATTCTTAAACACGTTCCAAAAAGCTGGAGAGATTTTCGTAGCCCTTATTTTTCATTGGACTTTGGCCTGTTCCTAAATAAGGACCTTCTTGTGGTCGAATAGCCATACGCATAGATGATGCCACATTTCCTTCGAGAGGTAATTGCTAAAATCCGTTAGAAACAAGAGTTTGAAGCTGTTTTGTATGGGCGGCCGAATATATTATTTTGATATATTATATCAATGTAATAAGCAGGGGAAGCCCGCTTAACGCCATGACGAAAGCAAAATGCTGAAATTAAGCCAGATTTTGATGATTTAGGGCGTTCTGATCAACTCAGGGAGAGTACAGTATAGACTAAAACACGATGCTTTCTTACCGCAAAAAAAGTTGGTCGTTTATTACCTCTTTTCGTCCCATTCATCAGTTCGAAATGAGCTGGCCGGTAGCCCTTCCTTATTGAACAGCGTCGCATGCGGTGCGTTTGAAAACGCATAGCGAACTGCAAGCGGATGATGCACTTCGGGGCTGGAGACGAGCAACGTCGACCCTTTTATTTTTACTGTGGCGTCTTTAAACTGCTTGTCTTCTCCCGCAATCTGAAACCCGCTGCCGCTGGAGTCTTCTCTGAGGACCAATCCCTTGCCTACATCGTCAAACGAGAGCACGGCGATGTTCTTCTTTATTTTCATTGAACGATAGATCGGTCCCGAGCATACTATGGCGTGTTGGCGATACGTTTTTGCCAGCGCCCACAGCGCGAGCCGCTTACCGACGTCTTGCTTGTCAGCGGGATGGATATTGTCGGGATTTCCGATATCGAGCGTGACGGCCATTCCAGTATTCTTTACAGAGAGTGTTTTGAATTGAGCCTCGCGGAGAAACTGGGACTGGGACAGAGAATCGTATTTGTACGGAGCGATCTGTACATAATAGAATGGAAGGTCGGTGCGGAAAACGGATCGCCACTCGTCGATCATCATTGGGAACAGCGATGCGTACGTCGACGGGTGTCCGACATTCGATTCCCCCTGATACCAAATCACTCCACGAAGAGTGAACGGGACCAACGGTGAGATCATTCCGTTAAATAGCGCAGTCGGCGAGTAACCGGAGAAATCGATCGCCAATTTCGGACGCTTGTTGTACTCCTGGCCTTTCGAACCGAATACATAAAACATGCTCGATGTATACTCGGCAACCGGCAAATATTTCCAGGAACCGTCGAGAGGAATTGAAAGTGCGGTGTCGGTGCGGCTTAAATGCAATTCACCTTTTTTACCCCAGATCCCTCCGCCGCCGCCGTAATCGATGACGCGCACGGCGATTTCCAGTATGGAATCGCGGGATAATTCCTGCGGGACAGAATACGAGCGAGGAACCTGCCACATCCCTTCAGTCAAATGTTTCCCGACGCTCTGACCGTTCACGTACGTCTCATCCATATCATCGATCGGTCCCAGGTCGAGCAGAAGGACCTTCCCGCGCCACTCGGAGGGAAGGCTGATTCTCTTCCTGAACCAAACTGCACCATCGAATTCTCCCACTTCCGTCGCTTCCCACACAGTAGGGAGCTTCATTTCTTTCCAGAGCGAGTCGTTGAAATCCCTCTCCTTGCATTCGGCATCGTTGAAATCCATGTTTGTCCATCGAGTTGCGGGCGACCGTCCCGAAATTTTCACGACCGGATGGCTTTCGATCCATTCGTTTAATGAGTCGATCCCTTTCGTGCTTTCGTCGAGCTTTTTGAGGATCGGAACGTACCTGTCGATTTTTGATAGATCCTGTTTGTTTATCCACGACTCAATAGCCGTGCCGCCCCAGCTTGAGTGGATCAATCCGATCGGCACATGGAGCCGTTCATAGAGCATCCTGCCAAAGAAGTACGCAGTGGCGCTGAATGTCCTCGCATTTTCCGGTGTGCATTCCACCCATTTTCCGTCGCACGACATATCGGGGCGAATGGCATAAGCCCTCTTGACAGTAAAAAGTCTGATCTCGGAGTAGTTCGCATGTGCGATTTCACTGTCGGAATTCATCACGGTGCTCGTTGGAGGCCATCCCTCAAGAGGCATTTCCATGTTTGACTGCCCCGAACAGAGCCACACTTCGCCGAGCAATACATTACAAAGCGTCAACGTTGTGTCGCCATCCGAAGCACGAAGCTCGTACGGCCCCCCCGCACGCGCTGTTTGTATCGTCGTATACCATACGCCCTGACTGTCGATCTCCGCCAAAGCGCTGTCGTTCCAGGAGGCCCTTATGGTGATGCTCTTGCCGGGCTGCCCTTCGCCCCACACCCACACTTTACTCTGTTGCTGCAGCACCATGCTGTCCGTAAATACGGAAGCAAATTGAAACGGCTGGCTTTGCGAGATAACTGACTCCGCCATCACGAGAATAAGGAAGGTCAAAATTTGAAACCGGACAGAGGATTGTGTCATAAGATTTGGATGAATGGTTAATAAAAAAAGCAGGGTTGCAAATATTTTGCCACGTTAACAGTTCGTTAATTACTTCTTAAAATGCAACGGCAAAGAATATCGCCTCTGATTGATTTTATCATTTCCATAATCATTATCACGTTGATATATCATTTTCTTGGCCTCATTGCCAAAAAACATGATTTGAGAAGACAAGGAGTGGCACCGTTTGTGCTGAGAGTAACTTCGATAGATACTGACATTTCTTACAGGAAGAGCCGGACATCATGTCGATCAATATCATTGACATAGCCATTATTGTCGCGTATTTCGTCGTGGCCATGGCGTTGGGGATTCTCGTTTCGAAGCGGGCCAAGACGAACATGAGTTCGTATTTTCTCGGAAGCAATACGCTCCCTTGGTGGATGCTTGGCGTCTCGGACGCTTCGGGAATGTTCGATATCACGGGAACGATGTGGCTGGTCTACGTGCTGTTCGTGTATGGATTCAAGAGCGTGTGGCTGCCATGGATCTGGCCGACGTTCAATCAGATCTTCCTCATGGTGTATCTCTCGATTTGGCTGCGTAAATCCAAAGTGATGACCGGAGCTGAATGGATCGAAACCCGGTTCGGGCGCAGCACGGGCGCAAACCTTTCTCATATCAGCGTCGTGATCTTTGCTCTTGTCAGCGTTATCGGGTTTATCGCATATGCGTTTAAAGGAATCGGGAAATTCGCCGCGATATTCTTCCCATGGCACATTTCGCCGGACATGTATGCCGTGATCCTCATGTCGTTCACGGCGATCTATGCGGTCAAGGGGGGCATGTTCAGCGTCGTGATCACCGAAGTTCTTCAATTTATCGTCCTCACGATCGCATCGCTCGCTATCGGATTCCTTGCGATGTCGACAGTCTCGGCGACCCAGCTCCATCAGTTCATTCCCAACGGCTGGCTTTCACCGTTCTTCGGTTGGCACCTTAATCTTAATTGGACCGGGCTCATCGATGCGGTGAACACAAAGATCTTTGAAGACGGGTACAATCTCTTCGGCTTCTTTTTCATCATGGTCCTCTTTCAGGGTATCCTAAAGAGTGCTGCGGGCCCTGCGCCGAACTACGATATGCAACGCGTCCTTGCAACGCGTTCGCCGAAGGATGCCGCAAAAATGAATTGGTTCGTGAATATCGTCCTCATCTTTCCGCGCTACACGATGATCGCCGGGATCACCGTGCTGGCGCTTGCAAATTTTTCGCCCGAGCTTAAGGCGATGGGCGCAAATATCGATTTTGAATTGATCCTCCCGTATATCATTAAAAACATTCTCCCCGTCGGCCTTGTTGGCTTGCTCTTGGCCGGACTGCTTGCGGCGTTCATGTCCAACTATGCCGCAACGATCAACGCTGCGCCTGCGTACGTCGTCAACGACATCTATAAGCGATTCATCAATCCCCATGCGAAGGATGCGACCTATGTGCGCTTGAGCTATGCGACGACCATTGCGTTTGTGTTGATCGGTTTCGCTTTCGGGTTCATGGTCGAATCGATCAATCAGGTGACATTATGGATCGTCAGCGCGCTGTACGGCGGCTATACCGCCTCGAACGTTTTGAAATGGTACTGGTGGCGCCTTAACGGTCACGGATATTTCTGGGGGATGATTTCCGGAATTGCTGCTTCGATGATTCTTCCCGTCGCATTTCCTTCCATTCCGGCGATCATGTCATTCCCATACATCTTCGGCATTTCGTTGATCGGATGTATCGTCGGAAGTCTTGTGACAGAACCCGAGCCCGACATCGTACTTATGCGGTTCTATATGCAGGTTCACCCCTGGGGATTCTGGGATCCGATCATCAAGAAAGTACGGGCCTACTATCCGGGTTTCGAATCCAATCGGTATTTTATGCGAGACATGTTTAACGTTGTCGTCGGCGTCATCTGGCAAACATCGCTCGTCATCCTTCCGATCGCTCTCATCACTCATGAATCGGAGTTGTTGTATGGCGTCATTGGAAGCCTTCTTGTCACGTCAGGTGTTCTTAAGTTGACGTGGTGGAATAAGCTTGATGAATTGAGCAAGGATACCCTCCCTGTTGATTTCGACGAGCGAATGAAAAATGCGGCGCCGACAAACGGAGAGCGTGTTGCAGGCGTGGCGGCTGTAAGCCCCGCAACGTACTTAAAATGAAGGCGTCACCCCGACCATGATGACACAGGCACAATTCCTCCGAACGCGTAAGAAGATCTTCAGCGATCATGAGAAGCTCATCAAAAGACCCAACAGACGTTCAGGGGCAACTAACGGCGTATATTACCGGTATGACAACCCGGTTGTCACCTCCGACCATACGCCGGTATTTTGGCGTTACGATCTCAACCCAAAAACGAACCCGTTCCTCATGGAACGAATGGGCGTCAACGCAGCCTTCAACGCGGGCGCATGTGAGCACGATGGAAAAGTTCTGCTCTTCATCCGTGTCGAAGGGGTCGACAGAAAATCCTTCTTTGCGATCGCAGAATCCCGCAGCGGAATAGACAATTTCCGTTTCCGCAATTATCCGATGATGTTCCCCGAGACGGCGGAACCGGACATCAACGTCTACGACCTGCGCATCGTCAAACATGAGGATGGCTGGGTGTATGGGTTGTTTTGCACTGAGCGGAAAGATCCTGCCGCGTCACGCACCGATATGTCCTCCGCCGTCGCGCAGTGCGGAATCATCCGGACAAAAGATTTCGAAAAGTGGGATCGGCTTCCGGATTTGAGAACGAAATCTCCCCAGCAAAGAAACGTCGTCCTCCATCCGGAATTCTTTCATGGAAAATACGCCTTCTATACAAGACCGCAGGATGGGTTCATCGAGACCGGCACCGGCGGCGGCATCGGCTGGGGTCTTTCGGACTCGATGGAACAACCGGAAATCCGGAGCGAGATCATCGTCGACGACAGGGTGTACCACACGATCAAAGAAGTGAAAAACGGGCTTGGTCCGGCACCGATTAAAACCGATAGGGGCTGGCTGCAGCTTGCACACGGGGTGCGCAACACCGCTGCCGGATTGCGCTACGTACTTTACCTTTTTCTCACCGACCTTAAGGACCCGTCCAAAGTCATCGCCCGGCCGCAAGGGTATTTCATTGCGCCGGAAGGAATGGAGCGGGTTGGCGATGTGTCGAATGTCGTCTTCTGCAACGGATGGGTAAAGAGAAAAAATGGAGACGTCTTCATCTACTATGCATCGTCTGATACAAGAATGCACGTTGCGAGTTCGACGGTCGACCGCCTGCTGGACTATGTGATCAACACGCCCGAGGACGGACTCCGCAGCGCGGCAAGCGTCAGACAACGGGCCGAGCTCATCCAAAACAATTTGAAGATCATGAAGAAATAAGCTCCTCCTTGCGCAGGTGCCCCGCTCCTCCTCGGTAGTTTTTTGGGATGCGGGGCATTTGTGTTTTTGGGCCCGCGTTCGATTCGGAGGTTAGACGAAAGACTATTTATACGACGTTATTCCAAAGCCGACCGGAAAGAGGGGGGCATAGCCGGGATCGCCTTCATGGACTCCGACCTGGGACATATTTTTAGGCCACGAGAATGAAAGAACGCCGTGCGGCGCATAATCGCCGAAAAGGACGTCTGCAACACCTTCCCCCTCGGTTCCGGGCAGCCATGCGGCAACGATGGCATCTGCATCGTCCAGAATCTTATCGATGATGAGGGGCCTGCCGGAAACGATGACAACGACGACTGGATGTCCATAACGTTTCATTTTGTTTACCAACTCGACGTCGTTCGGCGAGAGAGATAAATCCTTCCGGTCACCATACCCCTCTGCGTATGGTCTCTCACCAATCACGACAATAGAATACGCCGCCGCGGTATCCGGGAAGTCTCCGTTCTCGGCATAGTCGAACCGGATTGACGGAGCGACCTCTTTGAACCCGGCCAAGATGGTCGTGCCGACAGTGATATTCCCGGTCCCACCCTGCCATGAGATAGTCCAACCGCCGCATTGGAATCCGAGGTTGTCGGCCTGCGAACCCGCGACGATGATGCGTCCGGCCTTTTTCGACAGTGGCAGAATGCTGTTTTTATTTTTCAGCAACACCATGGATTCACGCATGCATCTGCGTGCAACGGAGCGATGTTCCGGCGAGCCGACCTCGCTGATCAATGCCGAATCGGGGTAAGGATGTTCAAAGAGGCCAAGAGCGAATTTTTCCCTCAATATTCGGCGCACTGCATCGTCTACCCTCGCAAGCGAAATTCCATTCTTCTGCACCAAGTCCCTCATCACCCTGCGAAAATCGTCGTACCTCTGCGGAAGCATGACCATATCGACGCCCGCGTTGACACTTGTCTGAACATCGTCTTCATAATTCTTCCCGAGCAGATCGACGGCCGCCCAGTCCGAAACGACAAACCCTCTGAACCCAAGTCCTTTCTTCAGAACGTCTGTCAGCCAATATTTGCTCGCGTGCATTTTCACCCCGTTGATGCTGCTGTAGGAGGCCATAATGCTGCCCACGCCATACCGCAATGCCGTGATGTATCCGGCCAAATGAATTTTGCGGATCGCGGCCTCGTCCCCTTCTGCGTTCCCCATGTTGATGCCGTCGGCAGTTCCTCCGTCGGCGAGAAAGTGTTTCGCGCATGCGAGGACGCTTGCCGGCCCGTCGAGAGAATCGCCCTGCAATCCGAGCACTTCAACGGCGCCGAGCTGTGCCAGCGCAGGCGTCTCTCCGAACCCTTCGTACGTGCGTCCCCATCGGATATTCTGCGGAACGCCGAGCATCGGACCGAAGTCCCATCGAATGCCAGTCGCCGCCATCTCTTCCGCCGTGACGCGCGCAGCTTCCCGTATGAGACTCGAATCCCTAGTGCAACCCAATCCGATGTTGTGTGGAAAAATAGTCGCACCGACAACGTTGCTATGACCGTGCACGGCATCGATGCCGTAGACCATCGGAATTTTTAGGGGGGTCATAAGGGCGTATCGCTGAGCCATCGAACTCGCATTCCGCCAGCTCGTTGCGTCGTTTCCTGCACGGGGGTCGGAATCTCCGCCGCTCAAAACCGACCCGACACGATACTCGGTAATTACCTCCGGCGTTTTTTCCGCAACAGAGAGATCGATCTGCATCATTTGTCCGATCTTCTCGTCGAGGGTCATCCTTCGCAGGAGGTCGTCGACCCGCCGTTCGATCGGCAATGTCGGATTAAGATAGTCCTGCGCTTTCGTTTCTGAAAAGATGAACGGCAAACAGGACCAGCCAGTCAGAACAAGAAAAAATATTTTAGCGGAAAGTGGTTTTTTCGTGAGGATATTCTCCTTTCACTGCGGATGATGAGCTGTTCTATTATCTCTCCAGAAATGTGCTAGCTCTACAATCTCTTTTTCCCGCGCGCTTGTGGAATGAGTTCCTTCGTTCAGAAGGTCGATACAATTCATAAGCGCTCGGCCCGTGTGATACGTTCCTTTCCAAATATGTCCTTTAGGACCTGTTTTGAAATGGGGCTCTTTATCCAGCCCTCCTTCGAACCAATCTCCATTCTCCGGGTCGAGAATATAGGTCTTCACGTAATTCCATTGTTTCAAGAAATAATCGTAGTATCGTGGCTCCTCAGGAAAAATCTTTGAGAATAGAAGGAGCGCATTCAATCCTTCGGCTTGAGCCCACCAATTTTTCGTTTCTTTGACGATCGTACATTTTTTCCCACCCGCCAAATAATATCCACCGTCATAGAAGCCTCCCACGGATCCGTCGAACCCGTACATCAATGCATGGTCGAGCATTCTTTTTGCCGTTGAGAGGGTGTTCATATCGCCCTCGATTCCGAGCGTGTGCGACGCTTCAAGCATCAGGAAAGCAGTCTCATAATCATGTCCGAACGAAACATGATCGAGTCCGAAATTTTCTTCCCGTTCTTTGTCTTCCGCATCTTTAAACGAAACCGGCGTCCAGTCGGGATGAAAAAATAACCGCAAATACCCTTCGTGCGCAACCATCCTGTCGCGGATGAGAACGAGCAATCCTTCGAGCTGTTTTCGAAGTTCGGGAGATCTCCAGACCGAGTACAGCTCCGTGTACGCCTCAAGAAGATGGATGGAGGAATTCTGATCTTTGAAGCCGACTTCGTTCCCATCCGATGCTTTTGTTTTGTAGGGGGAATGCAAATCGAACGGTCTTCCTTCGCGCGTGAGAAACTCAAAATACCCCCCCGCCTTTGGGTCGTATGAATGTTCTTCGACCCAGCCGTACGCCTCTTTTGCGAAATTCAACACTTCGGTGTCTCGCGTCTCTCTGGCAAGCGCTGCAAGCCCGTAGATCGCGAATGCGCAACCATACGCGCGTTTCTCGTCGCGCCACATCCTCACATCGGACATGCCCCCGTTGCGACTCCTTATTTGATAAAAACCGCCGTGCTGTTTGTCCCACATAAAATTTTTGAGAAACTTGTAGCCGTGCATCGCTGCATCGACATATTCATTTTCTTTCTCCAAAAAGGCGGCAGCTTTCGACAAAGTCCAAATGTGTCTCGCCTGCGTGACGATCATTTTCTCTTGTTCCGGGGGGAGTTTCCAATCGTACGTGATGTTGGTAAAATATCCCCCCTGCTCCCGGTCTATGGCGAGAGGATACCACCGCTTCAGAACCCCTTCCATCAAAGCATTTGTAAATTCATTTACGAGACTTGCGTTTCCCATGCTTTATCCTTTCTTTTCTCCGACAAGCGGTAAAGCGCAATTGACGTGCCGTAAATTTGGTCAAAAAATTCTCCATCGGATACCATAAACGATCTCCGGATCCCAATGTCGGTATTATTTTGATAATCTTTCACAAATTAATAAGAAAGAAGGGGAGTCCCTTTCTCGATTGTGGCATATTTGAATCACATTCCCCCTTATCTATGGCACTACTTTTGCCGCTCTTACGGGGGCGCACTCATTCCGAAACAATAACCGGTTCAATTCTTATGAAAAAATTTTTCCGCCTTTCTGTACTTCTTGTGTTCTGTTCTCTTTCGACGGTCGCGCAGTTCAAAAATTTCGTGACGACGAAGGGAGACAAATTAATGGACGGGGATGCGGAACTCCGATTCATCTCCTGCGATATACCGAATCTCCATTATGTCGAGGATTATCTCCCCTTCGACGGAACAAACCCCTGGCGTCTGCCCGACGAATTCGAGATCCGGGACGCTCTTACTGCAATCAAACAAATGGGAGGGAAGGTTGCAAGAGTCTACGTATTTTCCGTGAAAAAGGAAGATGATACGACGGCGCCATACTATGTGGAGGGGCCAGGAAAATTTAACGAAGAAGCGTTCAAGACCTTCGACAAAGTTTTGCAGGTTGCCAACGAAGTGGGGGTTCGATTGATCGTTCCGTTCGTCGACAACTGGCTCTGGTGGGGCGGACCGAAAGAGTACGCCGCGTTCCGTGGAAAAACGCGGGATGCTTTCTGGACAGATGCGCAACTGATGGACGATTTTGAACAAACGATCGCATTCGTTTTGAAACGCACCAATTCGTACACGGGAATCCCATACGTAGAAGACAAGGCGATCCTCGCGTGGGAAACAGGGAACGAGATCGTTGCGCCGTTCTCATGGACAAAAGAGATAGCGCGTTATATTAAAAGCCTCGATAAAAATCATCTTGTCCTTGAAGGTACGCTCTCGAGAGAGGTGTCCCAGGAAGCGCTCGACGACCCTAATCTGGATATTATGGCCACGCATCATTACCATGACTCAAAGGCGTCGATACGGTTTATCGTGGAGAACCGCAGCAAGACAAAAGGAAAGAAACCGTACATCGTAGGCGAATACGGCATCATTCCCACCGAAGATATTCGCACCATCACCGATACGGTTATCGACCAAGGCGTATCGGGCGCCATGATATGGAGTCTTCGCTTCCGTTGCCGGGAAGGCGGGTTCTATTATCATTACGAATACGGCAACTACGAAGCGTACCGCTGGCCGGGGTTCACAAGCGGCGATTTCTATGATGAAAAAACTGTCCTCGAAATTCTGAGGGAGAAGGCGCACGAGATCGACGGCCTTCCGACGGAATCTCTTCCCGTGCCCGCCCCTCCTCGATTGCTCGACATCGGCGACGTTTCTGCGATATCATGGCAGGGTTCGACCGGAGCGCAATCGTACATCGTGGAACGAAAAAGAGAAAGCGACACAGGATGGGTTGTCGTCGGGAACGACGTCGACGAGTCGCGATTCCAGTACCGCCCTCTCTTCTCGGACGAATCGGCAGAGATCGGAGAGAGATATCTATACCGGGTCAAGGCGAAAAACGAATCA
>DATJXA010000102.1:0-3773 GCA_035500675.1 Bacteroidota bacterium
ACTCGACGAGACCGGCTGCTACCGTTAGCCTTCCGGCGAAATGATTCGATTTCCAGGGAATCAGCTCAAGCGCCGATGCAATTAGCGGGAGGAGCAGCAGAACGATCAATTGCATAATGACATCACCCTTCTTTCAGTTCATCAAGGTCGCCGACTGTGGTATGCCCGACACGCTCATCGATTTTCTTTGTTAATAAACCGAGCACGACAACGATAATCACCACGTCGAATGCGGCTGCAAGCTCGGCGATCATCGGAAGGTCGGGAGCGATTGAGATGCCGGCAAAAAATGCCCCGTTCTCCATCGCGAGAAGGGCCATAAGTTGCGGGAGCGCTTCCCGCCTGACGACGATCGCGTATGCTCCGATGAGCAGCACCGCTGTTCCCACAGATGCGTTGACAATGATGTCTGTGTCAGCCGATTGTACCAACGGCTCCATGATAACGTAGGCAAATCCCGTCAGTGCCAGCGCGGCGAGTAACGAGCTGGGGATGCCGACGCTTAACGTGACTTCGCGTCTTGCATGCATGTCTGCTCCAAGTCTACCCCGCAGGAACAGAGGGATGAGCAGAACCTTGGTCGCAACCGTGATGACTGCAACAGCATAAAGGTGGAAGGAATTGTTCACTAAACCGAGCAGGGCTGCCGAAAAGGATAATAATAACGATTGCAAAATAAAAATACGCACTGCAGCGAGAACTTGTCTTGTCGCGATAAGCCCGAAAGTCACGAGGAGAAATAGCCCTCCCACGAGCGGGTTCAAATGCCGGGCGAGAACGGGATCGAGCATAAACATCCTGCTTACAATTCAAGAAGTTTGGTTAACACAGCCGCAATAGAGATGATGAACGCAACGCTGAGGAACTCAGAAATTCGGAAAAGGCGCAATTTGGAGAACGATGATTCGACGATCACAAGCAGCGTAACAACCGCAAGCAATTTGCAAAACACGAGCGGAACGGCGATCAGCACTTCTCCGAAGCTCTGTCCCGATGCCAGGCCCCAAGGCGACACAAGCACGTTGCAGAAAATCGATAAAAGAACGAACAGTTTCATCGAACCGGCCCATTTCATCAGCGCCGCGCCCGATCCCGAATATTCAAGAGATTTCGATTCATCTATCATTGCCAGTTCAAAATGACCCGAGGGATTGTCGACAGGGATGCTTCCGGTCTCCGCTATGATGAGCATAAAGAATGCGACAATGATCAATACGTGAGACGGCTCAAAAAAATTCGAAAGGCTTTCTACCCAATATTGCTGAACGATGTAGGGAATCGTTGACCCTGCAACGAAGGCGACGGTGAAGAAGACCATCATGAAGACCGGTTCGGCAAGAAAACTCACCATCCGCGTCCGGCTTGCCCCCATTGCTCCGTACGGGTTCGATGTATCCACGGCGGCGAGCGTTGCAAAGAATCCGGCTAACGCAAGCACAAAGCCACCGCCGACCATATCGCCCATGAATGCAAAAAAAAGCGGATATGAGGTAAGAACGGGAATGAGCAGAGTGACAAAAATAGGGGCGGCGAACACGATGTACGGTGTGATGCGAAATATCCATGTACTCGTTTCCGGAAAAACCTGATCCTTGTGGAACAGTTTCCAAATATCGAAATATGTTTGGAAGATACTCGGCCCACGTTTTGATTGCAGGCGTTCCTTCCACCTGTTCAAGATTCCCTTGAGCAGTGGGGCCAGAAGCATGACTGTTATGACTTGGAGAACGTTAAAGCCAATTTTTTGTATCATGCAAGTATCCACCTAAGAAAAGAAATTCGACGGCAGCAGCATAAACGAAAAAACTCCTAGCACTTCTGTCGCTGTAACTTGGAGGACATCAGTGTAGGAGTCATCAATCCCGTTTGTCAAAGGGATGTTAGTCCGGCGAACTCCATCGCCAGTGCTAAAGTAATAAAATACTATTTCAGTGTCAAAGCGTAAAGCGATTAGGTGATGGTGCATTTTGGATGCCCGCCAGAAGCATGCGGGCATGACGTGTCTTGTGTCGCGTCATTCCCGAACGTTTTTATCGGGAATCCATAAACCGAAGAAATCGGGATGTTCACAATGCACCACTACCAGCGTTTAAATTGTCAAGAAGGTTTTTTGAATCTATAGGATATTTTTCGATACGACGGTGACATTGTTTTCATACGTGTAGACGATCACTTGCCCCGTTTCAATCGATAGACGTGCAACTTCATCGTTGCTCAGGCGGTCTATTTCTTTGACGATTGCCCTCAGACTATTTCCATGCGCCACGACCAAGACATTCAGGCCATCTTTAATATCCATCATGATTGTCGAATGTACATAGGGTAGAACTCGCATTGCCGCATCGTGCAGACTCTCTCCATTGGGCGGTGCAATATCGTAACTGCGCCGCCAGAGCATGGTTTGCTTTTCACCATACTTGTTCGCGGTTTCCTCTTTGTTAAGACCCTGAAGATCGCCGTAACGCCGTTCATTCAGCGCTTCATTCTTGATGACTTCAACATCGGAGACATGAAGTTCGGCCAGAACGATCTCGACGCTCTGAATTGCCCGCGAAAGACGCGAAGTGTATGCCTTGTCGATGCGAAAGCCGGCAAGTTTTGCGGCAATGGCTTTGGCTTCCGCAATTCCCCTTTTCGTTAAGGGGGCGTCGATCCAGCCGGTAAAAAGGCCGTCTCTATTATATGTCGACTCGCCATGCCGGGCAAGAATCAGCTGAGGCATTTATTTTGCTGCGCACTTGAACGCATTGGAGCCGGCGAACCGTGCCTGTGGTCCAAGTTGTGCTTCGATCCGCAAAAGCTGATTGAATTTTGAAACTCGCTCGCTCCGGCAGCCGGATCCGGTTTTCAGATGTCCAGCGCCGACTGCAACCGTCAAATCGGCGATGGTAGTGTCTTCCGTTTCGCCGGATCGGTGTGAGATAAAACAGTTGTAGTTGTTCCGTTTTGCTAATTCTATTGTGTCGAGAGTCTCCGTTACCGTCCCTATTTGATTTAGCTTGATGAGAATGGAATTAGCGATTCCTGCATCGATCCCCTTTTGTAGAATAGCGGGATTGGTGCAGAAAATATCGTCGCCGACCAATTCGATTTTTTCATTCAGTTCTTCGGTCAGCATTTTCCATCCTTCCCAGTCATTTTCCGCCATGCCGTCTTCGAGCAAAATAATAGGGTATGCTTTTGTCCAAGTTTTCCAATGCTCTACCATTTGTTCGGACGTTTTCTTCCTCTTATCGGATTTAAAGAAAACATACTTTCCATGCTCCCACATCTCGCTCGACGCCGGGTCAATGCAAAGGGAAATATCCCCTCCCGGCATGTACCCTGCTTTCGTAATCGCTTCGAGAATCACTTCGAGCGCTTCTTCATTCGACTTAAGGCTCGGAGCGAACCCGCCCTCGTCGCCGACGGCGGTGCTGTATCCTCTTTTAGCAAGCACTCCTTTCAATGTATGAAAGGTCTCGATGCCCATCCGGATTGCTTCGGCGAAGCTCGACGCGTGATGCGGCGCGATCATGAACTCCTGAAAGTCAACGTTATTGTCCGCATGTTTCCCGCCGTTGATGATGTTCATGCATGGAACGGGAAGGAGCGAAGCATTCGACCCTCCGAGATAGCGATAGAGCGGTATTCCGAGCGAACGAGACGCAGCTCTCGCGACCGCCATTGAGACTCCGAGAATTGCATTTGCACCGAGTCTCTCTTTGTTTGGAGTGCCGTCGAGTTCGATCATTGCGGCGTCGATCAATCGCTGATCGGCTGCCACCATGCCT
>DATJXA010000103.1:0-6115 GCA_035500675.1 Bacteroidota bacterium
CCGATAAAAAAATAACCATCGTCGATACAGAAGGAAATATTGCACCCCTGCAGATTGCACGCAGCGGTCCGGGCGGACACTACTGGAATGTCTATGCCAAAGAGATTCCGGCGTTCGGGTACCGCACGTATAAAGTCATTACAGCCGATACACCCGCCGACGGGGAGCATACAGAAGGTTTTGCGGGAACGGTCGAGAATCAATTTTATCGTGTAACGATTGATTCCGTGACGGGTGGAATTGTCAGCATCATTGATAAATCGCGCCGCACGGAGCTTGTCGATTCAACGGCTCCGTGGAAATTCGGCCAATTCATTTATGAACGACTTCAGGATAGAAGAATGCTGCGGGGAGAGAGAGCCGTGCCCTATCGTCCGGAGTTGTTCACACGGACCGGCGAGTCGAGCGTAAGGGTCGGCAAAATTATCGATGATCCATTGTGGACGAGCGTGACCGTGACGGGGCAACTGAGTGCATGCGCCGACAGCAGCGGTGTGTCATGCGAGATACGTCTTTTCAACTATGAAAAGAAAATACAGCTTGTCTTTTCAATGGTAAAATTGCAGGTGTTCGACCCCGAAGCGGCTTATGTCGCTTTCCCTTTTGCGTCGGACGATAGCCGATTATGTTTTGAAGTTCAGGGAGGCGTTGTTGTCCCCGGCATAAGCCAGCTTCCCGGTTCCGCTTCAGACTGGGACGGAGTCCAGAACTTTGTCTCGATTCGCGGAAAGGAAGGACAAATTGATTTTGTCACCCCCGAAGCTCCCCTTGTGCAATTCGGCGACATCAACACGGGAAAATTTCAACAAACGGCGCATGTTGCGAAGCCTTATCTATACTCGTACGTGCTCAATAATTATTGGGTAACAAATTTCCGAGCGGCGCAAGAAGGCGGGTTATCATGGAGTTACGATATTACCTCATCGAGCGATACCTCGACCTCTTTCGCTACGAAGTTCGGATGGGGAACTCGCCTGCCTCTCGTTGCAACGATGGAGTCAGGAGGCACAAGCCCCCATAGCAGCATATCAGGCTCGCTACTTCACGTCGGCGTAGGAAATTTGCACCTGGTCTTCGCTCGCCCTTCGTGGGATGGAAAAGGAGTGGTCTTGTGCTTGAGAGAAACCGAGAGACGCGATACGCCGCTCAACGCGAAGGAGCTGATTCGCCTGAAATCCCCGTTTGACATCTATGAAACGACGTCGCTTGAAGAGCCGATAAAGAAGATAGAGGGAACAATTCAATTCCGCCCGTTCGGTGTGAAATTCCTTTTATTGAAGCGTCGGTAGGGTATCCATAACAAATTATTTGCGCAGCTCACTGACACGGGAAAAACATTATGAAACAAAAAGACAACGCATTTTTGCTTCTTGTGACGACGGCAGCAGCGTTAGGTGGTTTGCTGTTCGGGTTCGATACAGCTGTCATTTCCGGGGTGGTCCCGTTCATTCGGAATTATTTCGCTCTCGACGACATCGCTCTCGGATGGGCAGTAAGCAGTTTGCTTGTTGGATGCGTTGTGGGAGTGGCTGTGTCGGGCAAGCCGGCGGACATTCTGGGCAGACGAAAAACACTGCTGATCGCATCGCTCCTGTTCTTTGTTTCTGCCGTCGGCTCGGCCCTTGCCGGACAGCTAAATATTTTCATCACGTTCAGGTTTTTGGGCGGAATCGGCGTCGGGACGGCAAGCATTCTGTCTCCGATGTATATTTCCGAGATCTCCCCGGCGGAAAAAAGAGGGAGCCTCGTCTCGCTGAATCAATTGGCGATCGTGATCGGAATCCTCGTAGCCTTTTTTTCCAACTACCTTCTGTCAACGACGGGGGATAATAATTGGCGTTGGATGCTCGGTGTGATGGGAGCGCCGGCGCTTTTATTCTTTACCACGTTGTTATTCATTCCTGAAAGTCCGCGGTGGCTTGCGCAGAAACAGAAGAAAGAGGAAGCGTTCCGGATTTTGGAGAGAATTAACGGCACCGAGACCGCGAAGGCCGAGATGCTGTCGGTCGAAGAATCGATTCAAAATCAGGTGAAGGTTTCGTACAAGGAGGTGTTTTCGGCGCGAATGAGTCCTTTGATTTGGATGGGCATCGTCGTTGCGGTCTTTTCACAAGTCACGGGAATCAATTCTATCATGTACTATGCGCCGATGATCTTCGCAAAAACCGGCCTTGGAGTGAACAGCGCACTGATGCAAACAATAGCGGTAGGCGGGGTCAACTTAATTTTTACTTTTGTCGCCATTAAGTATATCGATAAATTTGGACGGAAACCTTTATTGGTTGCGGGGAGCATCGGTATGGCCGTGTCGCTGCTCGCGCTTGCCGTCGCGTTCTATCTCCATGAATTTGGAGGCCTCCTTATCCTTGCCTTCGTCCTCATTTACATCGCATCGTTTGCGGCGTCGCTCGGACCGGTGACGTGGGTCTTTATTGCTGAGATATATCCTAATCGGGTGAGAAGCGAGGCTATGTCGGTTGCTGTCGTTCTACTTTGGCTGGCTGTATTCGTTGTCTCTTTTACATTCCCGTATATGCTCAACGTCCTTGGAGGCGGGGCAGCATTTCTTGTGTTCGGCTGCATGTGCCTTATCTACCTGGTATTCCTTCTAGTGAAAGTGCCGGAGACGAAAGGAAAGAGCTTAGAGGAATTGGAAAGGATGTTACTTAAAAATTAACAGCGATGTCAGGCCCCCTAATACAATTTTGATAAATGTCTCAAGATGGTCACAGGCATTGACGGAAAAAAGATCTTGTTGAAATTTGCAAGCGTTGCTGCAGTCTCTTTATCGCTTCTCATCTTCAACGAGAGCAATATTGCACTCGCACAACAGGATGCAGTCCCGTCGTTGGACGATTTAGCAGGAACGTGGCAGAGCGTTTCCACTCTTCGATCTCTTCCTGCGATCAACAGCACACAAGGTTCGGCACAGGCGGTGAATGACGTGCTTGCGATCGGGAAGCTGAGTTTCCCTCCGGTCACAATGGACGGCGCGACGGGTAGTTTATTTATAGATGGAGAAGAACCCAAACTCGAGCAAACTCGATGGTGTCCGTATAAAGTGGAACGAAAGGGGATGTTGGGCGATATTGGGGTCGAGACTGATGTGCGCATGATGTACGAACAAAAAGGATTGTTGTTCCACGTCCTCATTTCCAATAACTCAACGCAGGAAAAAACCTTCAGCCTGAGCATCGACCTTACTGCATATACTTCGCGTCACAGCCATTGGGGCTGGAAAATCCCGAGAGATGCGGATTCAAGCGCCTTTTCCGCGACGGTGATGGACACTGGCCGTTCGGTTTTGGTGAAGGATTCACTTGGGAAATTGAGCAATTGCTTTAGTTTTGACCGCACGCCGGATGTAATATCAGCGACTAAAGGTGCAGCACGCGCGGGATGGAAGATCGTTTTGCGACCTAAGGCCACAAGGGTTATTAATTACGTCCTGACGATCGACGCGGACGACTCCAGCGCCCATGATCTTGCTGTGACATCGTCATCCAATTTCCAAAGGTCATTCGACCAAGTTAAAAATGACTGGCAGGACAGATGGCGTGCGATGTTCGAGCCGAACAACGCCGTCTTTTCCGGCTGTCTGCCCGTCCTTGTCACATCGGACAAAGACGTACGCCGCATCTATTATATGAGCTTGATCTCGCTCTTAAGCGTGTGCAGAACGTGTTTTCCGATAGCTCCCCGAGTGTATGTGAGCAACTCTCCCGAGAGCAATTGCACGATGATGTATTTTTGGGACACGCGTGAATGGGCAACGACGCTGGCCCTTCTCGACCCGGTGATGATGAAGGAATACCTGCGCTCGTGGTTGGCAAAAGGGATCTATCATGGATATGCTGAAGAGTATCTCACCGGGACGCTTCAGGGAGTGTGGTACAGCGCGAATGATTATTCCATCTTCGTGCTGCTTAACGACTACCTCGACGTCACAGGAGATAAAGATTTTCTATCTGAAACGATACACGGCAAAACAGTTCTCAGCTGGATGGATTCTATTGCGACTCACTGGATGTCACTGGTCCATCCGGGACAGACCCTTGCGGATTACGGAGGGGCTGCAAATCTTCTCGAATGCGTGCCGACGTACATCAACGAGGTCGCGTCGTTCAACGCCGCCGATGTGTGGATGATGCAACGTGTTGCCGCCATTCATAGGATGTCGGGAAACGATAAACGGAGTGAGGAATTGATCGGTGAGGCGCGTCCCTTGCTTCGAGCAGTCCTTGGGTTGTACGTCCCCGGGGAAGGCGTTTGGGATGCCCTTCATAACGACGGCACAAAGGTCCAGGTACGCCACGTTTTCGATTTTGCTACGATCGGGCTGACGATCCCCGATGAACTGTCCCCATCGATGAAGAATGAGATGGTCGACTTCGTAGAGCGGGAGCTCCTCACGGACCATTGGATGCGGGCCCAGTCGCTCAGCGACGCAGCCGCATCGGTTTCCGACCGTCCGGACCACGGACCGATGGGGGCATTTTGTGCATGGCCATCGGAAACCATCGCTGCGATGTGTGAATTCAAAAAGTACGACAAAGCGTTGGACCTCCTTCACCGGTGTACGGCGACCACATACGAAGGACCGTTCTCGCAGTCCCGCGAGTTAATGGACAAGTCATTCCATGCGCCGGTCAGGATCAACGAACGGGGAAGCGGTGGCCTTCCGACTCAGACATACAATGCGAGCAATGGCGGCGGATTTGCAGAAACGATCATTCGGGAAATTTTCGGCTACAAGCCGGATTTCACAACAGATTCACTCCTTGGATTTGAGGGCACAAGACATTTCAAGGGAGAACTTATAAATGTGCGGCAAGGAAACCGAACCTTCGATATCGTAAGCGACAAAGAAGGGATCCACATCCACGGTGTGAAATGACCGACCCCGGCGAGCACATAGACTATTGTCAAGATAAAAGAACAGTTCTCACGCTCGATGCCGGGGGGACGAACTTAGTGTTCACTGCGATTCGTGGGAACAAGCAGATCGTCGATGCTATCACTCTCCCTTCGCATGCAGATGACCTCGACGAATGCATCGCCTCAATTGTCTTGGGCTTTACTCGAGTGAAGAAGGAGCTGCCTGAACCGGCTGTCGCAATAAGTTTCGCATTTCCCGGACCGGCGGATTATCCGCGGGGCGTCATCGGAGATCTGGGAAACCTTCCGGGGTTTCGTGGAGGAGTCGCGCTTGGACCGATGTTGCAGGAGAAGTTTCAGCTGCCTGTCTTCATCAACAACGACGGCGATCTTTACGCATACGGCGAAGCGACAGCGGGATATCTGCCGTTTGTCAACCGACTTCTCGCAGAGGCCGGGAGTTCTAAGCGGTATAAAAACCTCCTGGGCCTGACGCTCGGCACGGGGTTTGGCGCAGGGATCGTCCATGACGGACGAGTGCTTTTTGGCGATAATTCGAGCGCCGCCAACATATGGCTCTTTAGAGATAAAGTGAACCCATCGATGAATGTCGAGGAACATGCGAGCATCCGCGGCGTGCGCAGAACATATGCGCGTGAAACAGGAATTCCATTTGAAGAATCTCCGTCGCCTGAGGAAATTTATCAGATCGCCGTCGGAAGGCGTGCTGGCAAAAAAAAAGGGGCGTTGAGATCCTTCGCCGAAATGGCGGAAGTTGTCGGCGATGCCATCGCTACGGCAGTCTCCTTGGTCGACGGCCTCGTCGTGATCGGGGGCGGACTGGCTGGCGCCGCGGAGATCTTCCTTCCCCTCATTGTGAAAGAAATGAACAGCGAATACATTACTCCGGACGGTAAACGATTACGAAGATCGGCGGCCGTTGTATGTAACTTAGAAGAGCCGACCGATTTGAAGAATTTTTTGCTCGGAACAGCCAAAGAAATTGCAGTGTATGGAACGAATAAAAAAATCCAGTACGACCCGGAGGCCCGAATCGGAGTGGGCGTTTCGAAGATCGGAACCTCCACCGCGATTTCAATCGGGGCGTATGTGTTCGCATTGAACGCGCTCGACAAGTGAGCGCCACGCCGATTCATAGGGCAATCGTTGCACAAGTGCTTATAGCGGTGTGCTCCGTTTCGCGTGCATTCAGCGGCGAAGTCGTTCTTGAGGACAC
>DATJXA010000104.1:0-12994 GCA_035500675.1 Bacteroidota bacterium
GGAGAGGTTCTTCCTTCGCTGATGACCGGAGCGAAGTGGAGAAAATCCTTTCCCTTCATGAAGATAAGACGGCTGAACTCGTTGCCGACATAAATGATGACCGAGATCTCTTCCGACGTGATATCGAAATTGGCCCGGACAAGGTTCATCAGAGAAATATCAGACGTCTCGATGAACGGGATCCGCGGGATCCTCTTTCCGATGAAATCCTTAACGTTTTCGAGGATATCGATGAGACTCAGACCGTCTTCGCGGATCACCGAAAGGATCTGTCCCTCTGTCGCGGGAATGTACGCTACCGCATCCGCATTCGGCTTTGTCGCACGGATCTTGGAAAGTTCTTCGACGAGTCTCTTTTTTAATTTCCCGCCCGAAAGACCGAAGGAGTCCTCGAACGTCTGGTAGTACACGCTCGGCTCTGAAATCGAGTAAGCGAATTGATACCCGTACGAGGGATAGTCGGTAAGTAATCCGAGGATGACGCTGTTGTTCGTTTCGGCGCCTTCCGCTTCTTCAGCGACGCCTTCAGGAATGATGGGAGCGGTTGCGGTGGTGTCAAGCAGGTCGACGCCTTCGAGCAATGACCCGCTCTCAGCTGCGGCTTGGCGTTCCTCCAGCTTTTTGATGAGGTTGACGGTCTTAAAATCTTCGAGATGAAACTGCTTATTTCTCAGGGCGACGTGGACGAATTTGACGTCTAAACCGTCGATGAAAATCGCTAAAGCAGTTTTTCCCTCTCCTTTCGAATACGCCATGTAAAGATAGAATCGGTGTAAGTTCGGTGATTAATTTGCCGCTGTGTCCGTCTTTGAAACCTCACAGATGCGCGGAAGAGCGCAGAGCATCACGCGGGGGCCGTTCCTGCCCCGAGCAATTGCTGCATCCGCTTCTTATTGTTCGAATAGTTAATCGCTGATTCCAGAGAAATTTTCTTCTGAACGAATAATCTTTTCAAATCCTGTTCCATCGTCGTCATTCCCTGGTCGCCCGATTCCTGGATCATCTGATAGATCTCTCCGGTGTTGTTGTTCTTGATGGCAGACCGGACCGATGGCGACATCACCAGCACTTCGCGCGCAAGAACTCGTTTTCCGTCGAGGCTGGGAATCAGTTTCTGCGACATGACGCAGCGGAGCACATCGGCAAGTCGATTGCGCACGCGTTCCTGTTCGGCCGGGGGAACTTCACCGATGATACGGTCGATGCTTTCGACCGCCGACGCAGTGTGCAGCGTAGAGAATACTTTATGACCGCTGTCCGTAATTTCAAGAGAGACCATGATCGTCTCCGGGTCGCGCATTTCACCTATGACGATGATGTCCGGGTCCTGGCGAAGCGCCTGAATGGCGCCGTCCTTGAACGACAAGACGTCTCTCCCAACCTCGCGATGGCGAACAATGCAACGGTCCGATTTGTGGACGAATTCCACAGGGGATGCAATGATGGCAATGTGGCCATCGACAGTGTGATTGTTAAGATCGATCATCGCATCGAGCGTCGAGCTTTTCCCGGACCCCGTAATTCCGGTCACAAGGGTCAACCCTTCCTTCGTATGCGCGAGACTGACAATCTTCGTGATGTTCGGATGAAGCTCCAGCGCCTTATACGGACGTATCGTCTGGTTGATCGCGCGCATATTGAGGGCGACCTGGTCAAGATCGAGGTATGCGTCGGCGCGAAAACGGAGGATGTTCTCTCCGTCATGAATCATGTACGAAAAATCGAGGTTCTTATTTTCATAAAGAACTTGTCGTTGTCTCGCCATGAGCAACGACTGGATCAGGATGTTGATCTCGTCGAACTCTAATTTCGCTATCGTCTGGTCGGGCTTTTTCGACCCGAAAATACGATACCAGACAAGCCCCTGCCCTCCGAATCCTCCAAAATCAATATCGGAGGCATTGATTGTAAACATCCTTAACAAGATGGAATTGACAAAATCGCGAAGGGCGGTTCTGTTCTCAACCGGAAGTTTCTCTACGAGGTCGCCGATGAAAATCTGACGTTCCAACCCATACACGCTTTCTGGGATCTGCGCCAGCATCTGACGCAATATTTCCCGAGCCTTGGATTGAATTTCGTCAACCGGAGATGGCATCTGCGTCGCAACCGCAGGTTCCATAAGGAATCTCAGCAAATGTGAAAAAACTTTGGATTTTTCTTCTTAGCGCAAAAGAAAACAGAGTACTGCATTAAATCTCAAGTTTTACATTAGATGTCGTGGTGAATATATTGAAACAGTTAGTGAAAGTCAATAAAAAGTTCAGGAGGGAACGCGCCAAGGGGCGCAGGTCGAATTTGGTTTTGATTCGACCCAAATGATTCAAAGTTTAATAAAGAAGGGTGGGTCAATCCAATAAAAGGCGTGGAAATTTATCTCAGTTGGCCTATCATTCGAGCCATTCGAGAACTTCATAAGCTCCTGTCGTTGGAAATGCAGGGGGTGAAGTTACTAACATTCTATTATCGTAGTAGTAGCTCTTATGGAACCCAGTCCCGGGGCTGCCTGACGTTCCTACGGCCTGACGAACCGCCTGGCTGATCCCTCCTAACAGATGAATTTGTCCGCCTACATCGGTCCTGGTATCGTAGTTTTGTGCTCCGAACCCGCCTTTGAGTGAAAAAATGGCAGCCTGGACCGTAATGCCGGCAGGGGTATTATTGTTTGTATTGTCTGTGATGAGGACATTGTTTGTCGCGACAATTCCCATCATATCGGTCGAGGCTCCCGCCAGAGGGTTACTATTATATGCGATTGAAGAATCAAGGTACACTATTCCCCTCGATGTCGAGCTGCTTAGAGCTGCAATCGTGACTTGACCGTTCAGCTTGCCTTTAATTCTTAGGTTTCCGCCGTCAATAACGACGACCTGGTTGGTCCCGGCGAATGTTGAGAGACTTGTGGTGGTCCATGAACCGCTCGTCCCGTTTCTGTAAGTGACGGTCCCGTCGGCGTTAAAATTCAGATAAAAATCGTTCGTCGTCGATAAGTAGAATCCCCCTCCGGCCTGTTGGGCTTTACCTTTTAACGTATTGAGGTCGCTCGGCATTGTAATAGAGACACCGGTCTCGTACCCTCCATTGAATTGCGGCTTGTCGCTGCTGTGCGCTTTGACCAATCCGCCAAAATTTGTCGTCTTCCCATTGAACACGGGATTTCCACTCACATAGAGCTTTGTATTGCTGTGATATGGCCCCCATACCGTATCTCCCGTTACCCAATTGATCGTGCTCGGCTCATTATCCGAGAAGTATGCAAATTTTGAAAAGAGGCTTGGCTGGAGAAGCACTTTGATAGTATACGTCGTTCCCTGGTAAAGGGCGGTCGCGACGATCTGGATCCTGCTCGAATCCTTTCCATTGACGACAGTGTTGATGGCCGCTGAAAAAGTTCCTCCTCCGAACGGAACGTTCGAGTAGCCGGCTCTCCAGTTCGGGGTGAGAAAGAGTTGGTTGCACGCAAAATTAACGTCCGCTTGAACGATGTTATGTCCGGCGGTGCTTTCCTGGTACGTAATTGCATTCTTAAATGCGTCGACGCTCACTCGCGAGAGGTTCATGCCGCTCAGCAAGCAGACGATCGTAAAACCGATCGCCAAGAAAATCGCACTTCGTCCCATTGTTGTCTTCTCCTCGGAAGCCGCTACCGATTTTTAAGATTTCGCGACACCAAACGCACTTGTCTCCAAAAAGCCGTGGAGTACTGATTATCAAATTTTGCAGTGTTGTACGTCAGCGACTGCGCCGCGAGATTTTCAACCTGGATCGTGATCTGCATTGCGGAGATCGATCCAAGCTGAGATGAGGCAATCGGAAACGACAGCGTATCGTCGAACGGGGAGCCGTTCGCTGCAAAATATTTTAGGTCGAACTCAGTGATCCCCAAGTTTGCCCCCTTTGGGGGTTGATTGTTCACGACACGATAGAGAATCCTGTCTCTCGGGTTAGGTGTATTCGTCAGCTCGCTTGTCGGACCGAGATAGTAATACACGATATCGAGAACGCCGTCTCCATCCGGGTTTGCGGTCGTTGCGACATCGGTATAGAATTTAATCCTGTTCGAATCGGCGAGGATGATCGCCTTCGACGGATCGGGAAGCTGCGACGGATCTTTGCAGTATCCGATCCTCCGAAAGTCGCTTTCGATCATACTGATTGCCGTAACGATGTTGCTTTGTACGATGAGGTCGCCGTTATACATTTGTGTGCTCTCGCTGACGCTGCCGTTCAGTCGGATCGCCATCAGCAACAATGTGCCGAAGGTCAGCGAAGATGCGATAAGGTCGAGGACAACCTGTGAACCCATACTCTCCTATTCCTTGTTTTTCCTATCTGAAATACCAATAGCTGAATACATTTTGAAACGTCAATGTATCAGCCATGAAAGGACTCGAGACCTTTACAGTGATCAATTTATTATACGTCTGCGTGCCCGAAACGGCTATGGTGCTGCCTGTGAGACTCACGTACTGAACCGTCA
The DNA here is from genome assembly GCA_035500675.1 of Bacteroidota bacterium. Lineage (GTDB taxonomy): Bacteria > Bacteroidota > Ignavibacteria > UBA10030 > UBA8401 > JAGVPT01. Next base: position 4,481 of record DATJXA010000104.1, read on the forward strand.
CGTCGGTCACAAAAACGGCCGACCCGGACAAGCTATCGACCTTATGAAGTCCGTTAAAGTCGTCGCAATCGTCGTAGTTTGGGTAATGCTCTCCAGTTTCCGGTCCCAGCTTATTGGCAGCAGTGAAACTCGAGACGCTTGAAATTCCGACCGTGTCCGATTTTTCATCATACGCCAATCCGGTCGCTTCTTCAATGATCGACGTTCCGAGAGAGGTTGCCGTAATGCGGTATGCTGCCATCTCTACCGAACTCCCCCCCTGTGCATTGCTCTGATTGACGGCCAACGCCATTCGGCCTAACATCATCATCGCCAGGATCGTGAGAACTGTCTGCCCTGTTCCCATATTACTATCTCCAAATTACGTGCATCAGCATCCTAATAACGGGTGCGGCTTAATTCGATTAAACGATACCACCTATCAATCACTAAATTTGTGCTATAAAGCACTTTGACTTGTTGCGATGAACTCTAGGCATCAGGTATATAGCAATTCTCGTGCCTTGTGTTGGGTAAAAGCGGCGATGGGAAATAACGAGGATTGAGGCCTTTTAATGGCCAACCGGAGTCGGGGAAGGTGGCTCCGGTATTTTTGTTACAGTAAAATTTACCCCAGGAACAAAACTACTCGTCCTCAACCGTCGTCGAAATGACCTCCTCAAGGGTTGTCACACCCTCTTTCATTCGCTCCATGCCCGACCGCCGAAGAGTCCACATGCCGTCCTTGGCTGCTTGGTCGCGAACAGCATTCTCGTCGACCTTATCGCCCGCGTTAAGGATAATATTCTTTATCGCTTTGGAGAAAAAGAGCGCTTCATGGATCGCGGCGCGCCCTTTGTAGCCGCCGTTACATTTATCGCACCCTACGGCTTTGTAGAATGTATGACCGCGAAGTTCTTCATCGTTAAACCCGAACTTCAGCATTTCCGGCCATTCATCTTGCCCGATCGGCTGCTTGCATACTTTACAGAGCGTTCGAATCAAACGTTGAGCGACAATGATATTGATGGCATAGGCGATAAGGAACGGCTCGATCCCCATTTTATACAAACGGGCAACTGCGCTGGGAGCGTCGTTCGTGTGAAGGGTCGAGAATACTAAGTGACCCGTGTTCGCCAGCTTGATCGCCGTCTCCGCCGTGATCTTATCGCGCATTTCGCCGACGAGCACAATGTCCGGGTCGTGACGGAGGATACCTCTGATCGATTGTTCGAACGACATCTTCGGACCGATCTTCAGCTGCCGAGCTCCTTTGATAATGTACTCCACCGGCTCTTCGATCGTGAGGACGTTCACCGTTGGGTCGATGACCTGGTAAAGGGCGGCGATCAGCGTCGTGGATTTCCCCGAACCCGTCGGCCCTGTGAGGATGACAATACCCTGCGGCTTCTTGATCGCTTTGTCAAAAAAAGCACGGGCAGGTCCTTGCAATCCGAGCTTGTTCAGGTCGGTGATAACTTTTCTGTCGTCGAGCACGCGGATGACGACGCTTTCGAATTTATGTTTGAACTCCGTCGTCACGATCGGCATGATGGACACACGGAACCGGAGTTGATGGCCGTCGATGACTCTCTGAATAAATCCGTCCTGCGACGCTTCGCGCTCGAACCTGTCGACGTTTTTCGTCCTGTCTTTCACGACGGCCAAGACCGCCTCGGGAAGAGTGTTCTCCTGCCGGTGCCACACCTGGAGGTCTCCGTCCACACGGAACATAAAGTTCGTCACATTGCCCTCTGCTGGAACAATGTGGATGTCGCTGACGTCTCTGCGCACTGCTTCGACGATACACCCTTCGAGCAAGTTCGCCAACGCGCTCTTGCTGATCTCCGCTTCGAGCGCCTCCTCATCGACCGAGGCATCGTCCTGCGTCGATTCGACGCTGATCTGATTATCTTCGAGCAACTTGAGGAACTCGTTCTGCGGCGGGATGACCTGTTCGAGCAAGTTTTGAAGCTCCTTCAGGCGTACGTACGTCACTTCGTATTTCTTCGCGTTAAAATTTCTTGCGATGATCGGGATGTTTCTGTCTGTCGGGTCGGCGCAAATGATGATGAGTTTGTCCGGCTGCTTCTCGTCGAACTTCAGCGGAAGCATTTTGGACTGGATGAGCATGTCGCGGTACGATTCCTGCAGCCCGTCGACGAGTTTCCGGATGAACTCGATGCGCGTCTTGTCGATCGCTTCGTCCGCGAGATAGATCTCGCGGAAGGCATAAAGATTCGCGACCTCGCGGAACACCGCATCGTGGTCGGCGTTGAACTCGGTGACAAGGATCTGTCCGAGATTCCGCCGGTCCTTTTTGTTCGACTCCGATTCCTTCACGCGCAACGATTTCTCGAGGGTCTCGTAGTCGATGATCCCCTTTTTCAGGAGGGTGTAGCCGATCTTATCAGTAATATCTACATCGGGCATAGGCTGAATTTCCTTCCTTCACACTCGAAGATTAGAAGAAGGACCGAAACATGTACACTGTATGAAGAAGCAACCCTCCGCCACCCGGGGGCTTCGGTTTTATCGTCGCAGTTTCGGACGACACAAGGGTGAGTCCGGTCAACACGACCATAATGATCATGGAGATAACGAGCTGGATAAGGTCGATCGCGTTGCGCATCCTGTAGCCCGTCTCTTTTTCATAATAATCGGCAAGCTGGAGCGCAGTGTTCTTTACCGTGCCGGTTTCCGCGCCTGAATGGAAACGTGAAATTGCGGTTTTGGTGAACACGCCGGTCGCTTCGAAGGCCTCGGTAATGTTCATTCCTTTTTCTACCATGAGAGGCAGCGCGACATTTTTGATCTGAGCTTCCATGTATTTGTTCCCGCAGGCTTCTGCGGCCATCTTGATCACTTCGATATTCTCCCCCGACCCGCTGTAGAGCGCGTAGAACACGCGGCAGAAGATCTCGATGCTTGTTTTATGCAAAAGGTCGCCCATCGCCGGCACCTTCCACAGATACTGATCGAGAAAGAATCTGCCTCGTTCCGTTGTTGCAAACCGCAGGAAGGCAAGCAATGGAATTGCGAAAGAGAGCAAAATGTACCAGATGTTGCTGGTGATAAAGTCGCTCATTTTCAACGTCGCTTTCGTCATCGGCGGCAGTTCGATCTTGAATTTGACGAACAAACTCGCCGTGGCGGGAAAAATATATGCAACGTAATATCCGACGGCGAAGAACAAGATCACGAGCGTCACGATAGGCATGATCAACGCGCTCTTGAGATTCTTTTTGAACTCAGCGTTACGTTCAAGGAACTTTGCCGTGCTCTCGTAGATCTCGCCCATGTTGCCGCTTTTCGACGCGAGGCCGAGCATGTGGGCGGCGAACTTCCCGAGTTCTTTTTCGTGCTTCACGAACGCCTTCTCGCTGTCTTTCCCTTGCTTCAGCTCCAAATTAATATCGCGGATACATTCCCGCAGGTTTTTGTTCTGGATGTCGTTGATGAGAAGCTGCATCATATCGTTGAAGGGGAGTTTCTGTCTGATCAGATCCGAGCTGACGCGGACGAACGAAACGACCTCGGTCGGAGGCACTGATCCGGCTTTATCGCCGAAGAGTTTCTTGCGGACATAAATGACCTGATAACCCATTTTCGAGAGCGCGTCCTGCACCTCCTGTTTCGTGAAGGCCTTCTGCTCTCCGTCAATTTTTTCTTCGCCTTTCTTGACCCTGTATAAAAACGTCGCACGGACACGCACACCCGTCAATTTAAACTTGCGTTCTCGCGCCATTTGCGCTGCGCGATCCTTAGCAAGTTTCAGGGTCTCTGCATTGATAATTCCCTGGATCGGTTTGCCCGCCAGGGAAAGCCCTTCAATCCGAAACTCTGCCATAACACCTTCCTCAAAAATCAATGACCCGTAACGTTTGTGAAATCACGAATTCGGCCTTCCACGGATAGTCTCATAAAAAGATACAATCGTCTACAACAAAAATCAACACCTGTCGGTTGCAGGCTACTTTCAAAAACCTTAGGAATGCTTGTTTATTGAACATTGATTGAGAGAGCTTTGGCATTTGTTCATTTTAGAGAGAAAAACCGTCGGAAGGTTGGCATCAATCGTCAAATGAGACCCGTTGCCCGTGTCTGCCGTTTGCTTCGCCAATAAGACTGTATTTAAAGGACATTGGAATGCATTCTCGCCATTTGCTCCAAACCCCTTTTCCTGAGGGCGTAAAGGGAGGCTAATCCATTCACAGCCAATTCAAAGAAAAAGGCAGGATGCCGCTGATGCAGCTCACCTGCCTTAGAAACTTTAAAGGACACGACTATTAATTAAGCTTCGTGAGATCCTGGTCTTGAATTGTAACAGTCATGTCGTAAGACGGAAAGGTTCCGTCGCTCATCACCACTTTGCCCACACCGTGGAGAACCACTTCGGTTGCTGTCCCGTCCGTTTTAATGGTATACGTCCCGTTGGCATTGTTCGTGTACGCCGTCCCGGCCAACATGCCTATCCCACGCACATCTGCGGTGAGACCCACGAATGATTTGTTTCCCCCTCCCATCGTCATAGGTCTGCTGTAATAATGTTGCGCTTTTGCGCCAAGCACTTTCAAATCTGCAATCACCAACGCCCTGTTATGGTCGACCGCATTGTCCTGAAACATGCCGATGCCGACCACCACCGCCACTCCGACTATAATCAAACCTAGTATGATCAGAAGAAGTTGCTGCTGTCCCATAATGAGAGGGTTAGTTTATGAATGAAATATCATTCGATAAAATCGTGCGAATAATACAACCATCGCTGACAAAAATCAAGTAATTGTGTGAACCGATCTGGTCTTTGAAATGCCTATCTTTTGTGCTGCCCGACTCGATTTACCTATCTCTGAGATGCTTTGGACTGACACCAAAAAAAGCAAAAGCAGGTATGCTCGTTTTCTTGAGCATACCTGCCTGCTCTAAGCCTTTAGGCTTTTAGTTCAACTTCGACGGAGTCTGAGTTGAGGAAGAAACCGTCATATCGTATGACGGGAATGTACCGTCGCTCAACGCTGTCTTGCCAACGCCATGGAGAACTACCGCCGTCGCCGTTCCAGCTGTCTTGATCGTATACGTACCGTTCGCGTTATCCGTGAATGCTGTCGATGCAAGGTCTGCTAATCCGGTCGCATCTGCGGTCAATCCAACGAACGAGTTTCCACCGCCGCCCAGTGTCGTCGGCTTGGCATAGTATTGCTGTGCTTTTGCCGCAAGGGTCGTCAAGTCCGCGATCACTGCACTGCGGTTTTGATCCACTGCGTTATCCTGGAACATTGTGATACCGACTGCTACTGCGATACCGACGATGATCACGCCCAAGATGATCAGAAGAAGCTGTTGCTGGCCCATAGTAACCTCCTAAATAATTGTGATAGTGTGTGGTTGATGTGCGTCCGAATTCACTCTTAGTTCAGCTTTGACGGTACTTGAGTCTGTGCCGAGACCGTCATGTCGTAGGACGGAAATGTACCATCGCTCAACGCTGTCTTGCCAACGCCATGGAGAACTACTGACGTCGCTGTACCGGCAGTCTTGACTGTATACGTACCGTTCGCATCGCTCGTGAAGGCGACCGATGCTAATATCCCGATGCCCGTTGCATCGGCAGTAAGTCCCACAAACGAGTTTCCACCGCCGCCCAATGAGGTCGGCTTGGCATAGTATTGCTGTGCTTTTGCCGCAAGGGTCGTTAAGTCCGCGATCACCGCACTGCGGTTTTGATCCACTGCGTTATCCTGGAACATCGTGATACCAACTGCGACCGCTATACCAACAATGATCACGCCCAAGATGATCAGAAGAAGCTGTTGCTGGCCCATCGAAATCTCCTTTTCTTGAAATGTTTAGTGAAGAATGGCAACTGGTTTAAATTCGTATGGCTTCTTTTACTCATTTTCCGTGCCAACTCCTTGATGGGGCTGTAAGGGGCATTTAGGTTGATTTTTTTGTTAGTCCAGAACTTTTTACCGATGGAAGGTCATTCTTACCTGCCCTATTGGAAGGCCGTAAATTTAGATGCGAACTCTCGAAGAGTGTTCTAATCTGATTCCCGGTGGTCGCATTCTAAGGCATGCATGATGTCAACACAAACGTGCGAGTCGTCAGACTTCGACGAACTCCGTCGAGCATGACGATGTACAGGGTTCGTCATTCCCTCAACGAGGTCGTGGACCGAACGCTTTTATCGAGAACCCACATGCCGACAGATTAAAACATTCAAACTGCAACAGTACCTACATTGGGGCGGTGCATCAGTTTGACTAATGCAAAAATGAACCGGACATTTTTCTCTCTCAGTCTGTCAAAATCCTTTACATTGAAATTTCCAAAAGGTTCGAGCGCCCGGTTCATTTTCAAACTGAGATAATAGGGAGTGGTACCTTTTGAATATCCCGATTTCTTCGGCTTATGGATTCCCGATAAAAGCGTTCGGGAATGACGATCTACGGGGGTCGTCATGCCCGCGGATTTTTGGCGGGCATCCAAACTGTAACAACCCCTAAATTGCATTTAACACAAATTCTCCTACATTTGGCTTATGCAAAAACTATTCCTTCTCAAACTATCCGACAATGGACGAAAGACGCTCATCATTTCCGCGATCGTCGGCGGATGCGCTGTGATCCATACGCCCGCGTATTTCATCCAACACTGGCTGCGCTATGCATCTACCGCATACGGGGCACCGAACCTAAACGATGGCGCTGTGCTCTACACGCTCGACGCAATGCGTGCTCTTCTCTTCTTGGCTTCGATCGCCGTTTTGATCGCGACGTTTGCCATGCCCGTCGCCGAGTATTTTCTCCAGAGAAAAGCCGAGTACGACGGGAAAAAAATATTATTAAACGGGCTCGCTGTTTTCATCGCCACCGGAATACTCGTCCTCCCTTCGCGCCTGGGGCTCATGGGAGTGGGTTACGGCGAAATGTCGAAAGATCCTTTTAGCTTCCAGGACACGACCGATCAAGTGTACCAGCGACTGCTCATGCCCGGTATCGCATATTTTCTGCAATTCAAAGGACCGCTGCTCTATTATATTTTTAGCCTTCTTCTTACACTCGCACTGATCTTTAGTACGTTGTTGTTTCTCCGGACTCGCGGCGTCCAGACCTCCTTTCTGGAGAACGTCTCGATCGCAGTAAGTTCTTTTATCGTCACACAATTTCAATCGCCCGGGTACACTGAACAACTTTCTCTGATCATTATACTATTCTTGGTCATGACGCCGCTAGGCCTTTTTCAAAAAATTGCCGGCGTCGCGTTGGCCTTGTTTTCTCACGAAGTAAGTATTCTTGTACTGTTCGTAGTGGGTTACCTGTATTTTTCGAGAGAAGAAAAGATATGGACCGGCTTCATTATTCTTATCTATGTCGCCTTTTGGCTCGTGAGTTTTGGGCTCGATCCTGTCAGGCTGCTTGCGGTACGGACAGTGGGAGATCAATCGGGACTTAGCTGGCTGTTCACTCATCCGTATCGTGAACTGAGCGGAGTAGCGTTATCGTATAAACTTTTATGGGTGCCGCTTATTGTGGCGCTTGGCAAAGCCGTGGATCGTAAAGAGATCGCCTTCTTAGTCCTTCCCGGCATTGTCGCTACAATATTCGGCGTCGATACGACGCGATTGATGGCGTTCAGCTTTTTAGGATTCCTGTTTGCCATCGTGGCCGTAAAAAAATATGCACTCATTAAAGAGAGGCCTCTTCGGCTTCTCTTCGGACTGAATTTATGTATCCCTTCGGTGTACATTGGTCTGAATTCAGGTCTTTATTATTTTGACGGACTGTATCAGCTTATCTTCCGGGGGTCATTGCTACGATGAAGCCACACTTTCGGCTCAGTCCGCTTGTCGGCCTTCTCCTTGTTCTTACGGCAACAATCGTCATCTATCTCCCTGCTTTTCATTACGATTTCACAAACTGGGACGACGGCATTTACGTAACAAACAACCCGTTGATCCAACACTTCAGCGCTGCGTCCGTCGGACAGCTTTTTCGCCCCAATTCAAAGTATATGTATCACCCGCTGACGATGGTCACGTATGCGTTCGATTGGTTAGCCGGGAACGGCTCGGCGGGGAGCTTTCACGCGACCAGCATAATTCTCCATTTGCTGAATGTAATTCTTCTTTTTTTCCTATTGCGCCGCATTATCGACTCCGACACAGTTATCCTTTTTTGCGTCGCCGTTTTTGCACTGCATCCGCTTCAGATCGAATCTGTGGTATGGATATCGGGAAGGAAGGAAGTCCTGTATTCATTTTTTTACCTCATTTCCCTCTTGTTCTACACTGCCTGGGACAAAAAACGCTCTATTTATTTTTACTTGTCCTCATTACTTTTCTTCGTTTGTTCGCTCCTTTCGAAGCCTACTGCGGTGACATTGCCTCTAGTCATTCTTGCATTCGAATGGTTCAGGTCCGGCAAAATCTCGATGAAGACCGTCCTCCGCCTGGCGCCTTTTTTTCTCGGCGCTGCAGCGTTTACGCTTGCAAGCATGGCTCTTCAGTACACGGCTGCCCCGGTTGACAAT
>DATJXA010000105.1:0-36486 GCA_035500675.1 Bacteroidota bacterium
CTGAGGGTGGCCGACACGACGTTCGGCGTTATCGTCGTACAGAGTTATACAGAATCCATCCGGTACGGACAGAAAGAGCAGGAGATCCTCACTTTCGTTTCGCAGCATATCGCAACGGCAATTCAACGAAAGGCGGATGAGGAACGGTTCCGTGCGGTGTGGGAACATTCCGTCGACGGGATGCGGCTTACCGACGAAGAAGGGAGGATCGTCATGGTGAACTCGGCGTTCAGCGCAATTGTTCACCTTCCCCAGGAAGAACTGGTCGGGAATTCTCTCTCGATCACCTTTAAGCAATCCGAGGGAGAAACGATGCTTGAAGAGTACAGAAAAATGTTCGCGACCGAGGCGATTCCGCCCCGCTTTACGGGGGATGTGACGCTGTGGAACAATCAGGAAATTTCGATCGAGATCTCAAACTCGTTCATCATCTTTGGCGCGAATCACAAAATGCTGCTCAGCGTCTTCCGCGATACGAGCGACAGAAGGCTGCTCGAAAATCAGTTGCTCCACGCGCAGAAGATGGAATCGATCGGAGTCCTGGCCGGAGGGATCGCTCACGATTTTAACAATGTGCTTTCGATGATCCTCACGTCGGCAGAAATGCTGAAAGAAAAAACGCGAAGCGACAAAACCCTGCAGCATTACGCCGACATGGTCGCGACGGCCGCCGAACGCGGCGCGGCCATCGCCAAGCAGCTGTTGCTCTTTGCCCGGTCGGAAAAAGGCAAGCTGAAGCCGATGTCCGTCTCTGCGATCGTACTCGAGGTGCAGAAACTGCTCGAGCATACGCTGCCGAAGTCCATCGCGATAAAATCCGAGATCGAAACGAGCGACGCTACCATACTCGGCGATTCAGACCAGATCCACCAGGCGCTGCTCAACCTTGCACTCAACTCGCGCGATGCGATAGAAGAACACACGGCGAACGGCACGATCGTCTTCCGCGTTGCGACAGTCACGCATGCAGAGCTGACAAAAAAATTCCCTCAGATCCAGAAGCAGAGTTACGTCTCATTAAGCGTTCGGGATAACGGGGTCGGAATGAACGGCGAAACGCGGCCGCGCATCTTCGAACCGTTTTTCTCCACAAAGGGAAGAGGGAAAGGGACGGGGCTCGGCCTCTCCATCGTTCACGGGATCGTGAATAATCATCACGGCGTCATCGACGTCGAGAGCGCGCCGAACAAAGGGACCGTCATGACATTTTACTTCCCCCTCGTCGCAGTGAGCCCCGGAAAGCCCCCTCAGCGGGACGGAGAAAAAACCTTGCCGCAAAAAAATCACAACGGGCATCGCCCGACAATTCTCGTCGTCGACGATGAGGAAGCGCTTCGCGAAATGTTGACGGAGATTTTGGAGGACCGGGATTACGAGGTTGTCTCGGCGTCAAACGGGCTCGACGCGATTCAAAAATTCAGATCACGCCAGCAGGAGATCAGCATGGTGATCTCCGACCTCGGCATGCCGTTGATGGGAGGAGAAGAGGTCTTTGAGAAGCTTAAGGAGATCGACGGAGGGGTGAAAATGGTGTTTATGACCGGGTATCTTGAAGAGAATACGAAGAACGGATTCCTCCATGGCGGAGTAAAAAGGATCATCCATAAACCGTTCCGCATCGAAGAAATTATCGACTGCGTGGTCCGCGTCCTCGAGGAATGAGTCTGTAGATTTTTAATCCATCGCGGCCAACTTGCCGTCCCCTTTGTGCTTCCTCGACCGAAGGAAAAATAAAGGAATAATACTGACGACAAGCGTTAACCCCGCAAGAAGAAACACGTCGTCCACTGCCTGGACAAACGCCTCGTTCCCGACAAACATGCCGATCAGCCCCCGCGCCTTCTCAGCCGCTTGAGTCATTGTCCCTCCCGAGACCCGTTCCGCAAAGTATCGCAGTCTTGTGATCGTGGCGACGAACGCCTCCGAATTCGGCTGCAACTGGCTTCCGTAAATGGTGGAATGGAAGATCGTCCGCTGTGTAAGGATCGCTCCGAATATAGCAACGCCGAAACTTCCGCCGACCTGCCTGATCACGTTGATCAATCCCGATGCCTGCGCCATCTTCCTGTTTGCAATTTCGGAGATCGCGATCGTTGTCAACGGCGAAAAGATAAGCCCCATTGCCACGCCCCTGATGTAGAGCGGAAGCATGATCTGCGCCTTTTCGGAGAAGAACGAGAGAAAGCTGAATTGATAAAAAGTAAGGGACAGCAAGGCAAGTCCGATAATGGGGGGGATCTTCGCGCTGTATTTATCCGAGAAATAACCTGCAAAGGGCGACGTGACGCCGAGTAAAATTCCGACCGGAACGAACACAAGACCGGCCTGGAGCGGTGTATAGCCGAGAGAGTTTTGCAAATAGATCGGAAGGAGAAAATTTCCCCCGAACATTCCCAGGCCAAAAATAAACAGGACGATGTTGCTCACAGTGAAGTTAAAACTTTTGAAAAGATCCATCTCGATGAGCGGATGTTTAACGCTGAATTCGGTAATGAAAAAAACAACAAGGCTGACAAACGCAATCGCGAAATTCGTGAGAATGAAGGTCGACGTCCATCCTTCCGTGTTCCACGAAGAATTTCCGTCCGACAAAGCAAGAAGGAGCGCGGTCAGAAACGCGCTCAGAGAAATGAAACCGATAAAATCGAATGCACGGGAATCCGCGGACCGGTGCTCGCGTACAATGATGATCGCCGCGGCGAGTCCCACGATGCCGATAGGAACGTTGACGTCGAAGATCGTGTGCCAAGAATAGTTGTCGATAAGCCACCCGCCAATAGCAGGGCCCAACGAGACCGATGCCGACGAAGATACGGACCAGAAGCCAAGGGCAATGCCGCGTTTTTCCGGCGGGAATTCTCGAGTAATGATGGCCATTCCGACGGGAAGCAGAAGTCCCGCACCGGAACCTTGGATGACTCTGAACACAATAAGAATTTGGAAATTCCATGCGAAGCTTGAGAGGAATGACCCGAGCACGAAAAGAAACAACGAGAGGACGAATGTGCGCTTGTATCCCCAATGGTCTGCGAACCATCCCGAGGAAGGGAGCATGACACTGAAGATCAGGAGGTACGCCGTGAGAATCCATTCGACGGTATCGACCGAGACGCCGAACGATGCCATGAGGTTTGGCAGTGCAACGTTCGTAATTGTCGCATCGAGGACAGCCATGAACGTTGCGATCATGACTGTGGCGAGCACAAGCCAGCGGTACGATTCATGGGACGGATGAAGCTGGGGAAAACGATTAACGATGTATTGTCGACCCTTCGACAAAACTGAAGCCATACTAATTCTTCCTACGGATGATGTGCGATCGTGTCAATAATATCTATCAAACGTGAATTTGCTTAACCGCGTTCCCGCTCTTCACATTTTATGGACGTCATATCCGATCGTCAGACACTTTTTTTAAAAACTTTAGCCACGAACCAAATTCCGACCGAAACGAGCAAGCCCGGATACATCGGTTCCACCAACAACAAGTAATGCCCTCCGTGAAACTGTCCCCACACAAGCCATCCCGTCGATATTCCGCAACCAAAAAGCATCGCAGCAAAGGCAAAGCCGGGCGAGATCTTCATTTTCTCATAGTAGGAAGAAATGAGTGGGATGAGAAGTCCTGGGATGATCGCCGTGCCGATGTCATACCAAAGTCCAACGACGGATGGTATCAACAGCGCCAACGCAACGGCGAACGCCGCCGTGATGATCAATCCGACCTTCGTCCAAAGCGTTACCGCGGCTTCACGGATTTCTCTCCGTTCGCCTGAAAGGACCCTTCCGATAATATCGTTGCCGATCGTCCCCGCGCCGATGAACGTAAGGCTGCTGAGGGTCGACATGATCGTCGCGAGCATGCCAACATAGAAGATCCCTTTTGCAACAGACGGCAATGTTACTTCCGCAAGCATTGGATAGGCAAATACCGGCTGTTGAAGATGAGGAAGCGCGGCGCGCGCGTAAAGGCCCGCCGTGCTCGTGAAAAAATCGAAGACAAACCAGCACAGCGTCGAAAGAATAATTCCCTTTTGAGCGGTGGCTCCGTCTTTCGCCGCATAGCATCGCTGATGAAACGCCGGGTCGACAAGCGTCCAAAGAGCGATGAAGAACCAAACCAGAATAAATTGGAGTGAATGGCCTCCGTGCCATGTCAAATGAAGCGGAGGCAGATTCGTTTGCAAAAAATTCAGACCGCCAAACTTCGCGTACGCGAACGGGACGATGATCGCGAAACCGACGAACATCAGAATGAATTCGGCAATGTTCGTGTTGACGTCGGATCGAAAACCTCCGGCGTAGATATAACACACCGTCACAAACGTGCTGCATAAGATCGCGGCGAGGAGGCTGACGCCAAAAATAAGCTGGACGAGTACTCCGAGCATAAGGACATACGGCGCGGGCGATACAAGAACAAACGTCAGGATCGCACCCAACAAGGAGGTCTTTGCGTCGTATGCCTGAAAAAGTTTGTCCGGGATCGTTGCAAGATTCGTCTCGCGCGCTTTCTTGGCAAGAGTAAGCGCAAATACCAGGGCAAAAAAATAATACGGCACGCCGAAAATGACCCAGTTTGAGATCCCATATTGATAGGAATACTCTCCCACTCCGAGAATTCCACCATACCATGTCGAGACAAGCGTAGCGACGAAGACCGGAAGCGTGAGCGAACGACTCGCCAGAAGGTATTCTTCCGTCTGCGTTTTTTCTTTCCGCCCTGAGCGAAAACCGATGAACACAACAACCGCGAAATAGGCAAGAATAAGGAGAATATCGACAAAGGAAAAAGTAACCATATTCAGTGAACAATTAACAGTAAACAGTTACCAATGATTATATCACCACGTTAGATTAAACGTTGAAATCCGTTAACCGGGCAATCGTAAATTGCCAATCGAAAATCGGACTTGATCTATCTTGACTTCACAATGAACAGCAACAAGCTTCCCTTCTTCACTGAAACCGTTACCGGCGAAGAGACGACTTTGTTGCTCGCCCCCTCATGTACGCCGAGTTCGAGCGAGCCATTCCGAATAGGATATTTGAGCCCCGTAGTTGAAATTCCGTCGCACCTCCCAAGCGGCATCAACGAAACGATCGTACCGACGCTTGCGTCGAACGCGATACTTCGACCCACAATCCGGATATCGCACAAAGGATCTACAAAGAGCAGATCCATTCGCCTCTGATATTTTTTCAGGATGCTAAAGTTCGTGTACGCGTGATCCGGCCTCCCCCCCATTGTGCCTGCGACAACCGCACTGCGATAACCATGTTTTAGCAAAAAAGTGAGCGCCTTTTCCAGGTCTGTGCTGTGCTGACTCTTAACATGGATCGTTCTCACGTCGGAGAAATAGGACCGAGTGCCGGGTGAAATCGAATCGAGGTCGCCGATGATCACATCGGGCCTGATCCCGCGCGCCCTTGCTTTATCGGCGCCGCCGTCGGCACAAACGATGAACGGGTTCTCCTTTAAAAGAGGGGCAATTTCTTTTTTGGAAAGAACTTCTCCATTACAAATAACCAGCGCCGTGCGTGCCTTCTTTTTTCGTTTTGTGCGTAATTTCACGAACCATCCTCACAATTGTGTGGTAAGCCCGATAACAAAGTTTCGTTCGGCAGCAGGAAAAAATAAATCGCCGTCTCCTGTCTGCGTGTATAACGTATTGAACAGATTACGGACCTCCCCGCGAAGCGTAAAGCTCGCGCCCGCTATCGGAGGGAGAGTGTACAACACCGAAGCGTTGAACACGGTGTAGGCGTCGTTTTTATCATCCTCGATCTTAAAATTATCCGTGTAGAACGTACCGACATATTTTGCCGAGATCGTTGCAGTCAACTTTTCCACCTGATAACTCAGAAAAAGGTTTCCGAGCGCTCCCGGAAAACCCCCTATGGGGTTTCCATCCAGTGTTGTTGCAAAGGCCGTTCCGGTCGAATCGACGTCGAGAAACGTTTCTTTAATGATTTTATTGGACGATAATGAAATGTTGCCGCTCAATGAGAATGAATACGGCAAGCGCGCTGCGCCGTCCAGCTCCAGGCCTATGTGGCGAGTGCGGTCGGCATTGCCGACAATGGGAATGCCAAACCGATTGAGCTTCCCGTTCGGGACCAGTTCGTTCGTGAATTCCATCCAGTAAACGTTGACGGTGCCGGTCAACTCCGTGGATTTATAGCCGGCCCCGAGCTCGAAGTCGAGCAGCTGTTCCGGCTTCACCAACGGCTTCGTGTAATCGTACACGGTGTCGTTGTTGACGATTTTTGTCTCGAATTGCGGGGCGATCGTCGGGTCGTACGCCGCGTTCTCTGCGTCGTACAAATTGCTCAGCGGAGGTTCGTGCGACGTATAGGCAACGGAGACATACGCGTTCCACTCATCAGTGATATTATAATTGATTCCAAATCGAGGGTTGAGAAAATAGTACGGATAGCTGAACGCATTGTCCAGAAATTTTTCATTCTCGATCCTGTATTCGTTGTAAGCGAATTGTAGATTCGCCATGAGCGAGATATTCTCTTCAAGGCGATAGACTTCCGTTGTATAAAGGGATGCCATGTATTTTTCGGCGTCGTACTGGTAGAACCGATAATTGATGTCATACCCCGCAGGCAGACTGTCCGCTCCCAAAATTTGCCCCCAATGTGTTCCGTGATGGTAACGGAGTTCCCCTCCCACAGTAAGTTCACCGTTGGCATGCGTCCACTCATAACGCGGCAGCCATCCCCACTGTGCGAGGTCGATGCCCGCGCGGATAAGGGCGGTTGAAATGTCCTGTGTGGGCGTAAACCCGTGGGCCCGGTCGATGCGGAACGCGGATGTGTCGCCGTTCTCATCGAAATCGAACCATCCGTGACCTTCATAAAAGAAGAGCGTGTTGCTTAACTTTTGCGTCTCGGAAATTTTCCATTCGTTGAGAACCTCATAATGCGGCTGCGTAAATTGCTCGTTCTCTTCGGGCTGTCGGATGAGTCCCTCGTCGTTGATATTCATTCTCCGAAGCTTGAGATCGCCGTTGTACGATTTCGGCAGGCCGTTGTACACTAATTGGTCCTGCAGCGGCCCTCCGAAGAAATGAATGCGCGTCGTAGTGTTTTCTCCGAGCAGCAAAGCTCCGAAGAAGTACGAATCCAGCGTGGCTCCGGAATGCATCCGATAGCCGTCGGAATTGATTTGTCCGAGCTTGCCGTACAGCATGTACTTATTGTCGACTAGGCCTGAGTTGAACTCCCCCGAAAGTTTTTTCATCGTCATCGGCAGCGATTCGCTGCTGTCGCCGTACTGCTGAAATCCAAACATGCTTTCAAATTTCACATATGGCTTCGGCGTGAACGGATTCGTGACGACATTGATGGAACCGCCGATCGCCGCCTGCCCGTAGAACTCGCTTCCCGCACCGCGCTGCACCTGCACGTTTGACGCGCTCGCGAGAATATCCGAAACGTCAAGCCAGTACATGCCGTGGTCTTCGGGATCGTTCTGCGGAATGCCGTTCACCATGACGGACAAACGCGACTGGTCGAAGCCGCGGAGGGTCACGTAATTGTATCCTATGCCGTTTCCCCCGTCCGAAAAAGAGATCATGGAAGGAAGCTGCGCCAACAACACCGGAACATCCTGCATTGAGTACCGTTGTTGGATGAGGCCTTTGTTAAGGTTCGTGAAGGTCACGGGCGTTTCGCGCTCTTTCGCCTCGGTAGCGGTCACCAGTACTGGAGCGAGAGTATATTTCACCGTATCTCTGTCTTTTTCTTCCTGAGAAAAAAGCCGGGGAATACTTAAGGCCGTGAGCGCGACGATGATCGCCGTTTTTTTAAACGCATGGTTTTGAATTTTCTTGTGTTCCATGGACATACTCCGATGATTTTTGGAAAGAAATAAAAAGCCGTTACTGAAATGGAATGCATCAGTAACGGCTTCAGAAAAAACTACGGTATCGTGTTTCCTACGCTGGCATTATCCAGATCAGGTAAATGTATCCCGCACGAAATTGCGGGATCGTTGTAGGGTATATTCTCAGATTCGCCGGTGGCGAAACACCCCTAACGATTTTCGGTTCAAAGAACAAAATCTGTATCAATATACGCGCGCCGGCGGGGAAAGTCAAATTGGTTAGGACGCCACCTAAGGATGGTGGCGTTGGGTAGTGACTCATTATTGGTTTGCCCTAGGTTTTCCACCAGGGTGTTACTTTCTTTCCGAGAAAGAAAGTAACCAAATGCCGCTTTACGGCATCCCGCCTATTTAGTTTTTGAAGCGGGAGAAATCTTGTCGAAATCGTAACACACGGATTCAATCCTTCCCTCCGCTCGCACCTGACGATTTCGAGGTTTTAAGACGCAGGCATTGTCTAGCAATCGGAATCGGCGGCCTCGAGGGGTGGAGGGCGATGCGTGCGTTGAGAAAACGGCAGGCATGTGCAGAAGGCAAGGGTGAGCCGCTTTCTCCCGGCTTGTGCGGGTGGGAAGCATCGCCTGCGTTCCGATTCCGAAAAGCTCTCTTTGCTTCTTTCTCTGGCTTCAGAGAAAGAAGAATAAATATGCTTTTTCAAACTGAGTCACTACCTGGCGTTGTCTTTCAATGTTCATCTCTTTATATTCTTCCATGATCAAAGTAGCCGTCGGGATTGTGAGAATCGGTTCGCAAGTGCTGGTCTGCCAGCGAAAAAAGTCGGCGCGGTATCCTTTAAAATGGGAATTCCCCGGCGGCAAGTTTGAAAACGGCGAATCGGCAGAAGAATGCCTTCGGCGCGAGATCCATGAGGAATTGAACATCGACGCAGTCATCGGCCAGGAACATTTCCGTCAACAATGGACGTACGCCGATTCCGGATCATACGAGGTCTACTACCATTTCGTCGATTCCTTTTCCGGCACAATGAGGAACAACGTCTTCGAGCAAATAAAGCTGGTGAGCATTGCAGACTTGGCTCAATTGGACATGCTCGAAGGAAACAAGGAAGCTGTCGAGATGCTGGTAAAAGCAAACTCAAAATTGAAATAGCAAAGTTCAAAATTACAACGGAAAATGTAAAGCGCGTTCTTCAATTCGACCTTTTGAACTTTTCCCAGTAATTTCGCCTTTTGCATTTTGAACTTTTCATTTTCTAAGCTTTGAACCCTCTTCCCCGTTCAAAACTTCTTCGTTGGTACCGGCGCAACGCCCGCCCCTTGCCTTGGCGCCGGACTAAAGACCCTTACCGGATTCTCCTTTCAGAGATCATGGCGCAGCAAACTCAAATCGACCGCGTCGTCCCTTTCTATAGAGCTTGGCTCAAGAAATATCCCACATTAAAATCGTTGGCAAGGTCTTCGAAGGGAGATGTTTTACGTCTTTGGTCGGGGCTGGGCTACAATAACCGCGCGCTCCGATTCCACCGGCTCGCAAACGTGATTGCTGAACATTACAACGGCTCACTTCCTAAGACTGCCGAGGCGCTCGACCGATTGCCTGGAGTCGGGCGGTACACTGCGCACGCTGTAGCGTGCTTCGCCTTCGGAGCGGAGGTGCCCCTTGTCGATGTCAATATCCGCCGCGTGTACACCAGACTGTTCTCTGTAGTGCGAGGGGCGACCGATTTGAGGCCGGAAAAAGAAATTTGGGCGATCGCATTAGAACAATTACCCAGGAGAGGCGCGCACGAATGGAATCAAGCGCTCATGGAATTAGGCGCTCTCGTCTGTACTGCCCGCAATCCCCGATGCGGCGAGTGCCCGATAAACCGGTTCTGTCCTTCGGCGTTTTCCAAAAATTTTTCTAAAAAAACTATTCAGACAAAAAGCATCGAACCGTCGTTCAAGGGAATCCCCCGAAGGATCTATCGCGGAAAGATCCTTAAAGCTCTCCATGCAAAGCCGCTCACTCCCCGACAACTTGGCCGGCAAGTCGTGAAACGCTTCCATCCACGGGACCTGAAATGGCTTGACGACGTCGTCATGAGAATGGAACGGGACGAACTGATCCATGTTCAGCAAAACGGCAGGGGAAAAAAGATCCGGATCGCGAAATGAGCATCAGATACAAAAATGTCGATCTGCTGCAAAACATTTTTGGACCCAAACGGTCGGCCATCCGCCGGCGCCTAAAAGAATTTCGCGCGATCCCTGCGGAAAAATATTTTTACGAACTCGTCTATTGTTTTATGACCCCGCAATCGAGCGCAGTGAATTCTGCAATGGCCCAACGGATGCTTGCGAACCACGATTTTGAGCATGCCGACATCGACCCGGAACCGCTTCTCCATCAAAAAGAATATTACATCCGTTTTCATAAGACAAAGGCGAAACTGTTAGTCGAGATGAAAGAACGGTACGCAGAAATCCTCGATGAAATTACCAACGGACACACAGCTACTGAAAAAAGAATGTGGCTCGTGCAAAACATCAAGGGTCTCGGCTACAAAGAGGCAACGCACTTCCTCCGGAACATCGGCAGGAATGACGGCTTGGCGATCTTGGACCGCCATATCCTCAGGAACTTGAAGAGGCACGGAGTGATCGGGTCTCTTCCAAAATCATTGACGCCAAAAAAATATCTGCAGATCGAACGGCGATTCCAAAAATTTGCCGCAGACGTAGGAATTTCGGTCGACGAGCTCGATTTGCTTTTCTGGAGCAACGAAGCGGGAGAGATTCTAAAATAGGCCTATGCTTGCAACACGGCGCAATAAGGTCGTTTTCGTTTTTCTAGAAAAGCCGCCTTCGACAGGGTCCGGAATTATTTTTGGAATTACTCAAAAAACGTCTTACATTTAACAAACGTGGTTCCGTGCAGAGGCTCGGGGCTTGCGGTATTGTTCTACCATCAATTTATACCATCGACCTATGGGGCAGCAGAATTCCTTCGACGTCGTTTCCGAGGTCAACATGCAGGAAGTTGACAACGCGCTGAACCAGGCCCGCAAAGAAGTTGCGCAGCGATACGACCTCAAAGATTCCAAATCGGCGATCGACTTCGACGAAAAGGAAAAAATTGTTACAGTGAGCTCTCTCAACGAGTTCACGCTGAAAAGCGTCGTGGATATTCTTCAGAATAAATTCGTCAAACGAAACATCCACCTCAAATCGCTGAAGTACGGAGCTGTCGAACCTGCCGCCGGCGGCACCGCGCGTCAAAAGATCACGCTTCAGGTCGGGATCGACAAAGAGAATGCAAAAGTTCTTGTAAAAATCATCAAGGATTCAAAGTTAAAGGTCCAGGCTCAGATCATGGAAGAACAGGTGCGCGTTTCGGGGAAAGACCGCGATGAGCTGCAGGCTGTGATCGCCGCGTTGAAGGCGGCGGATTTTCCCCTTCCGCTTCAATTTACGAACTACCGCTCATGAACAGGACGACCTTTCGGCATGTTTGGTCCGCGCTCTTTGTATTATGTTGCGTGCTGAATTGCTCCGCCGCGTACACCCAGCAGGTCGACAGCACGGACATCATCGTCGTCAAGGACCCTGCCGCGTCGCGTTATGTCGGCGCCGCAACAATTAACGGCGTGCGGTATATCTCTCTTCCGGACCTCGTGCATATGTTCGGGTTGAATTATTATTACAACCCGGTCATCAAGAAAATGGAGATCAAGCTGAGCCGCGCTCAGATCAAACTCACCGCCGACAATTCTTTTCTCATCGTCACCGATTACGCAACGCGAAAAGAGACGCCCATCCAGATCCCGATCGCAACGCACGCGGTGAACGACTCGCTCTATGCGCCGTTGATGTATTTTCTCCCGATCTTCAATTCCATCTCGAAGACCGAGCTCGCAATCGACACGGCCCGTGAAATGAGTCTTATCGGACTCGACTCAACCGGCATGCCGAGGGGCTACGACATCTCGGGTATGACGATCGAAGGGAAGAAGAACGGCTATCTACTCCGGATCCACTCCGCGAAAAAGGTCGCGGATGCGGACCGGTTCGTGCGGGACAACGACTGGCTTTACGTCACGCTTCCGGACGTCAGGATCGACACCTCATCTCTTAACGCGGCAAATTTAGGCTCCCCCGTCAACCAAATATTCGCGGTCCAATCGCCGACGTCCGCGCAGATCTCGCTGAGATTCGACAAAAAAATCAATTCAGCCGAAATCGTTCATGATAACCGTACCGACGACGTGCTCGTTTCCGTCCGGACCGAAACGCCTCCCTCGAAAAAGGAATTAGAGGCCGAGCGTAAGGAGCAGGAATTGCAGGAGCAGCGGAGGCAGGAAGCCCTCCAGGCCCAGCTCGATGCGCAGCACAAAAAATGGAAACTCGACGTCGTCGTGCTGGACGCAGGACACGGCGGCAACGACCCCGGGACTCTCGGGACGATCGGCACTCGGGAAAAAGATATTACACTTGGGATCGTGCTGAAACTCGGCAAGTTGATCGAGGAGCATCTTCCCGACATCAAAGTTGTCTACACGCGCAAAACGGACCGCTTCGTCGAGTTATACCGTCGCGGTCAGATCGCCAACGAGGCTCACGGCAAACTCTTTATCAGCATCCACTGTAATTCGCTCGACCGTAAACCGTCTCCGACGAACGGCTTTGAGATCTACCTGCTTCGCCCTGGAAAAACCGAAGATGCGATCAAGGTCGCACAAAAGGAAAACGACGTCGTACGGTTGGAAAAGGATTATCAGAACAGGTATCAGGATCTTACGCAGGAAAATTTCATCATCCTGACAATGGCGCAGAGTGCGTACGTCCGACAGAGCGAACAGTTTGCTTCGTTCCTCGACCAGGAAATGGGAAAAAGGTTGACGCCGTCAACACGCGGGGTCAAGCAGGCGGGCTTCTTCGTCCTAGTTGGCGCATCGATGCCGAACGTCCTTATAGAAACCGGCTATCTTTCCAACCGTCACGACGAAATGTTCCTCCGCAGTCCGAGCGGCCAAGAGGTCGTGGCAGAAACGATCCTCAACGCGCTTCGCCGATACAAAGCCTTTTACGAAAAAACGTTGAAAGAAGGAAGCTGAAAATCATCCTCAAGAGATCTACCACCCTCCTCGACAAAAGCCAAGTTTTTTCCCCCGCTTTGAAATAAAAAAGCTCCGGCAACTTAGTTACCGGAGCTTTTTTGAAATCCAACGACCGATCAGAATTGCTTGCTGTTTGCGTTAGGATCCATCGTATTCCCAGCCAAATCTGCCACGTTTGTCACCAGCAACAGGTATGAAGCGGGCAGCGCTGCGCTGCTCGTCACTCCTAATTGGACAAGGTAACTCCCTCCCGAATTGCCAAGGTAATCCGCGCTGTTGACGGTGAATGTCACGTGGCTCGTATCGCTAAAAATATAATTGGTTAAATTCTTTACCGTTGAGGCCGTCAACGGCTCGGTGAAACGCAGCGTATAGATCCACGAGTTCGTAGCACCTGCGGATGCAACGCTTGTCGACGCGAGTAATTGAGGTTTGACGACATCTGTGATCGTGATGATATTGCTCGACGTGCCCTCGACAAGATCCTTGCTTTCCGCGCGCACTTGGTAACTTACGGAGCCTGCGCTCAACGGATCGGTAGCGCCGGTTGGAACCGTTAACAGGCCGGCGATGTTGTCCGTTGCTTGCAACCCGAAGACATTCGATTGAAGCAACTCGAACGGCCCTCCGCTGACGCTTCTATAAATGTTATAGCTTCGTGCATTGGCGTCATAATTCCATTCCAAGCCCACCGTGCCTCCGCCAAAATTGAGGTTAGAGAATAATCCGCTGATGATCCTTCGTGAAAGAACCGGGGCGCTCGGAACGGTGGACGAGCCGTTTGTCGTGAATTGAAGCACCTCAAAGTCCCCAGTGATGAGCGCATTATTCACCACCGCATGATTGGCGTTGTCGGTAAGCTTTCCTGAATTAAATGCCGTGAGCGCGCTGACGGTGTACTTCGACGATCCGGCAATTCCCTGCGGCGTCAATGTTAATTGTGTGAATGTGGGATTCCACTGCGCAGTAAATGTGATCGCAGCGTTAGTTTTTTTCAGGCCGGCGAACGTCACGGTAATATCGTCGAGGATCGTGTGGTCTCCCAACGGAAGGTCGGTTCGTGTATACGCCGTCTGTTTGATCGGCTCGGAGAATGTGTAGACGATCTGCAGAGAGGCGGGAGAAACGTCCGAGTTATTCTCCGGGGTCAAGCCGATGACGAACGGACTGACATTATCCGCAGGCGTTAGCACAATGCGTTCCGCAGCGACCTGCGAACGGAGCGAATCTGTCGTGACGTTTGACGGGAGGGTAAACCCAGCGAGGTTTCCCTGGAGCGACCCATCACTGCTCCGTGCATTAATAGTGATCGTCAATCCGTTGTCGATGGATGAGAACGAATATCCGCCGGTGGCCGATGTTGTCGTTTGCGACAAAAGGACGTTCGGTACAACCGTTGCATCGAAAAGCATCACGGTTGCGTTCGCTACGGGCTGCTGATTCTGATCGACAACTTGCCCGACGACAGTTGTATTGAGGTATGAAATATTGACAACTGTTGTTCCTACCATATCGCTTACGGCAAGCGAATCGCCCGCTACCAAAGAGGTGAATTTTATCGTAACGGTATTGTAATAATAGTTCCGGTATTTTTTATTCGGGTCCGCCTGCGCCGCATTGTAGTCGACAAGGGAGACAGTCATCGTATATGTTCCGGAAAAAACGTTCTGTCCGCTCGTGATCTGATACTGACCCACCGGGACGTCCGCGAACGAAAAAGCTCCCGCCGCATCGGACGTTACTTTTTGGACGCCGCCGTCATAACCGAGCGATATCACAGCTCCGGGAATCGGCGCGGCCGTAACGACGTTTCTAATTACCCCGCTGATCGTCCCTTTTGGCTGGTATGTTAACAGCGAGGTCTGAATGGGTTCGACCGGCGTGGATGAATCTTGCTTGCATCCGGCCAAGAAGGCAAGGAGGCAGACGATGCAGACAGTGAAGAATGAAGACATGCGATTCATGAGAATCTCCCTTCGAGGTATTGATTGATAGATATCATTTTTACGTTTACAGGATGATCGGGACTCCGATGCGAATTCCTCCGGCAATGCCTTTCAGCGTGAAATCGAGGTCGGCACGACGCGGCGAAATCGTTGTTGCATAATTGTAGCGGCCTTCGAGCGCAAAAGAAACGCCGGACGGGTTGAAAAATTCCAATCCCACAATACCGTGCATCTGCGCGAGTTGCGCATTGACCTCTGCAACGCCAAGACGCGTTGAATACGTCCGCTGAGTGTTCAGCCATACGCAGCCCAGTCCGCCCCCCGCGTAGACGGAAATCATCGGAAGTGGAAAACTCAGGATGTACGAGCCGCCGCCATAGTATTCTTGGAGAAAGTTCGTGGAGTTGTCCTTTACGGTTTTCAAAACGCTCCCTCCAAATTCTCCTTGAATTGCTTGAGTATTCGAAGGACTGAACCTAACACCAGCGAGAACGAAATAATAATTTTTAAAATCGGTCCCCGCCGGAAGGGACAAATTGTTTTCGATTGTACTGTAAACGGCGTTGACTTCGGCAAATTTGGGTCCGAAATAATTCCCCTCGACGAAAAACGACACCGTCGGCGCAGAAGACTTTTGGCTCTGGGGCATGACAGTCTTTTGTTGCCCCCACAGAGGCGAAAGGGGAATAAGGATCATCGTGATTAAAAACAGGATTGATGCGGGAAATGTTGCCTTCATAAACGAGTCCCTCCTGAGGAATGATTGGTGCAAATCAGAACTATTTGCAGGACGATGGTACACGAATATTGCTTTAATGTCAATAATCGGTGTCACAACAGTTTGCGCGTAAAGGCGGCCTAAATTATCTCCCTTTCCACTTAGGTTTTCTTTTTTCGACAAAGGCCTTCATCCCCTCCTTCTGATCTTCGCTGGCAAAAAGCATGTAAAAATTTTTCCGTTCGAACTCCAGCCCTTGTTCGAACGTCGTCTCAAACGATTTGAGAATTGCTTCTTTGGCGAGACGGACCGCGAGCGGCGGCTTAGAAGCGATGAGAGCGGCAAGGGTTTTCGCTTCATTAAGAAGGTCTGCGCTCGGCACAACCCTGACGACGAGTCCCCGGCGCTCCGCTTCTTTGGCCGTTATCATTGCTCCGGTGAGGATCATCTCCATGGACTTGTACTTGCCGATGGCGCGTGTAAGTCTTTGCGTGCCTCCGGCCCCAGGTATCACTCCCAGATTAATTTCGGGTTGACCAAACTTGGCCGATTCAGAAGCGATAATGATGTCGCACGCCATCGCCAGTTCACATCCTCCTCCCAACGCAAATCCGTCAACCGCAGCGATGATCGGTTTCTTGATGCGGCGAATGTGGTTCCAGCGTGCAAATTCATCGCGCTGCATCATCTCCACCGTCATCGCGGCGGCCATTTCCTTGACATCCGCTCCTGCGGCAAACGCTTTTTCGTTGCCGGTAAGGATGATGCACCGAACGTCGCCGTCGTCGTCCAAATCCTCCAGCGCTTCAATAAGCTCTTTCATGAGCTTGTGGTTGATTGCGTTAAGAGCGTCGGGACGGTTGAGCTGAATTAATGCGTAACCGGTTTCTTTAGCGACAATGATGGAGGAGAAATTCATAAGGATTCAGGCGGTTAGTTTTTGTAGGAAGTGAAAAAGCTGCGGATCGGAGACGCTTGAAATCCATCCGTCTCCTTGGAGATTTTCCAGAGATCGTCCTGGTCATTTTCGCGGAACCTGAGATAAAATTTATTCATCGTCGTTCGACCCGCAACAACCTTCACTCGCGCCGGGTCGAACCCCTCGAGACACGGACTCGGACGAACAAAACCGCTGAGGATCACCGTTACCGTGTCGTTCTCCCAGAGGACTTGATTCCGTATCGAACTTCCGACGCAGGGAAGCGGCTCTGCGGTCTCGATCGATATCACTATGCGCTCATCGGCGGAATCGAGCGCAAAGCGATAAGAGTTCTCCTGTGCGCGAGTTCCGAGCGTCAACGTGAGGAGGCAAAGAAATGTACCAGCCGAACGCAGCATTGATCGGTGACCATGGTGAACTTCAATTAACGGAAGATCGGACGTCTTCCCGTATTGTGACCTCGGCGTACATCAGTGCAACATATTTTGCGGCGAAGCTCATGAGATCTCTCGCGGCTTCGCGGCCGTTAGGGGACGCGAGCGCTTCGTCGAGCGCGTCCCGCGAATCGAAATACATTTCGGCGATCAATTACTGTGGTGTCTCTCCGATCGGGGCGCCGGTGATCTTCGAGACTTCGAACCGCCGCAACCCGGGAAGCTTCCTGACGAGAGGCGAGTGAATTTCTTCATAATGCCTATCGAACGCCGGGACGTCCTCGGGCTTTTTGAAAAGTGCGATGAGCTTCACCATAGATTTCCTTTGCAGCAATGATGATCAATGCCGGCAACGGCGTAATATAGCCGAAGCATCAGGGAAAATCAATTCGCAGAATACATCGGCAGTGGTACGTTTTGGATGCCCACCTAAAACACGCGGGCATGACGGAAAAGAAGATGCGTCATTCCCAAATGTTCCTATCGGGAATCTTAAGATGGTGTCCCCATACTACACAAAACGTACCACTGCCAATACGTCGGTGCTAAATTAGTTTGACTGATACAAAACTGAGACACTACTGAACGGTTTGAATTTCCCTGCCGTTTTTTCTATTATGTAGTGTCAGCATCCTGGTCCCGCGATCCTCAATGACGCCATCGACTGCATCATCCACGCAAAAATTCTCCAGCACTTCGCTCCGTCATCTCAGGACAATCGAAGAGATATTTTTTAACTCGGGGTTGGGCCGGCAAGCGCCGCAATTCTTCAATTCCTTCCACGCCGAAATTGCCAGATCTGCCGACGATGCGATGGCGACGACGAATTTTGTCCGTTTCCTGGAGGCGAGCTTCAATAAAACGACGATCCTCCACGACCTCGCCGACCATCCCGTCCTGCTTGAAACATTGATGTTGATCTTCAGCTCGTCTCAATATTTTTCGGATACCCTCATCAGAGATCCGGAATTATTCCGATGGCTCACCGCATCAAACGTTCTTGAAGCCGCAAAGACCAAAAGCGATTTTTTTTCGGCGGCGCGCCAAAGCATTGAGCCGTTCCAGACATTGACGCGCAAGCTCAACGTCCTGAAACGGTTCCAGCGGCGGGAAATGCTGCGGATCGGAATGCGCGACATGCTTCAGCGCGCATCCCTCAAGGAAACCACCCGCGAGTTGTCTCATCTTGCAGACGTTATCATTATGCTCGTCGCTGAACTGACGTGGCATGAAATGTCCGGCGAATATGGCGATGCTCCGCATACCGCGTGGACGATCATCGCGCTCGGGAAACTCGGCGGAGAAGAGTTGAATTACAGCTCCGATATCGATCTCATGAGCGTATTCGATGAGGACGGGGAAATACAATTGACGACGGGCGGTCGACTTACGCATGGAGAGTTTTTCGTACGTTTCATCGAACGCGTCGTCGAATCGCTCATGGGTTCGACCGAGGAAGGCTATTTTTACCGCGTAGACATGCGCCTGCGGCCCGATGGAAAATCGGGTGCGCTCATCCGTTCGCTCGGTTCAACAATGACATACTATGAGTCGCGCGGAGAACTCTGGGAACGCCAAATGCTTATCAAAGCACGTCCGGTCGCGGGCGACGACCTCTTTGCGAAACAGTTTCTTCACGGGCTCTCCCCTTTTATTTACCCGCGGACATTCCTCGAAAACCCGATCGAAGAGATCGCTCGGATCAAAACAAAGATCGAATCCCGGGTTGAGGAACATAACATTAAACTCCGGTCGGGCGGAATTCGCGATATTGAATTCGCCGTTCAGGCGTTACAGCTGATCAACGGCGGGAAAAATCCGGCCATCCGCAGCGCAAACACCCTCGAGGCCATTACGCTCCTGCGCGCGAACAACCTCATCGCTCCGGACGAAGAGGCACAGCTTCGCGAGGCGTATATTTTCCTCAGAGTTCTTGAACATCGTCTCCAGATGCTTGCATACGCACAGACTCATTCCCTCCCGGCGTCAAAGGAAGAACGAAAAAAGTTCGCTTTGCGGATGGGGCTAACGGCGGGTGACTTTGAACAACGTCTCGAGACACATCAACGGAACGTTCGCCGCATTTTCAACGCTGTGTTCACTCATCCGCATTCGGACAATTCACTTGTCGATCAGTTCCTTTCCGAACAAGCCGATTCCAAGTTCTCGCTCGAGTTCGCTCGACGGTTCAATTTCAGACATGTTGAAAAAACTTTGACGACGTTGAGAAGACTCATGTTTGGCACAACCATCCATGGAAAAAAAGAATACCCGGAACGGACGAGGACGTTGTTCAGAAATATCGCCGAGCAGTTCCTGGCGGAGATCGCGTCGACGCCTCTTCCGGACAGGACGCTCGCTCATTGTGAACGGATGCTCTCTTCGTTTTCTTCGCCCGACGCCGTCTATTCTCTTTTGCGAGAACAAAACTTTCGTAAGGCCTTCGTCGGCCTCTGCGCCAAAAGCGGTATGCTCGCCAACCGGTTCGCGCTGTCCCCATCGATCGCTGAAACTCTTCTGACAAACATTGGAGACATTGCCAACGATAAAACAATTCCATCTCCGCTCGCTGGAAAACTCTACGAATGGAAATCGCAGGAAGAGTGCAAAGCCGTAATCCGTTACGTTCTTCTCGATCAGAACGAGGAACGGTTATTCCGGTCCTTTTCAGAGATCGCCGACAGCGCCCTTTCAGCGATCTTTACAATAGAGAGGAAGAACATGCGATTGCCCTCGGGGCTTCGCTTTTGCATCCTCGGGTTGGGTAAGCTCGGAGGCAAAGAGCTCGGCCTTGGATCGGACCTTGACCTCCTTTTTCTTTTCAGCGCTTCGAAAAAGAACGAGGCGCAACGCAGCGAGGAGCTCTCCTCCAAAATAATGACGGCATGCTCGCGAATGACCTCCGGCGGAAAATTGTACGACGTCGACGCTCGATTGAGACCGGAGGGCCGCAACGCTCCGCTGGCGGTTGCAGAGGAACAATATCTTGACTACCTTCAACATCGCGCTTCGCTGTGGGAACGCCAATCTTTGACAAGGGCGAGGTTCGTTGCCGGGAACGCTCAATTTGCGACGGAAGCATTAAATTCGATCCATTCATCGATCTATGGACTTCCTCTGACGGGCAATTGGGTTGATGAGATCATTTCGATGAGAGTACGGACAGAAACACGCAGCCGCGTCACGACGTCTGAGCTCCTCGATATTAAACTTGGGCGCGGAGGTTTGATGGACGCCGAATTCACTATCCAAGCGTTGCAGCTCTCCCGCGGCACCGCCGCCTTCGGATCGACAAACATGTACGAGCTTCTTGCTCATTATTCCGACACATCGCCGATGGGACGGCAGATAGGCAACTTAGAAAAAAATTACCGCATGTTTCGGCGTGTCGAAGCAGCGATCCGAATCGGGCTCGACGCAAAAAGCTACATCATCCCAACGGACGATGATTCGCTTTCTTATCTCTCCAAACTCCTCGGTCATTCTTCATCGGACGCCTTCCTCGCCGATATTCGAAGCCGTCTGCACGAAACACGATCGCTGTTCGAGTCCATTATGTCCTCGCTGCGATGAAATCAATTTTCCATAGCGCATACCGCGATTACGGCATCGGCCTTTGTCTCTGGCTTTTTATATTCGTCCTGTATCTTCAGACTATTGCAAAAACGGTGGGTTTTATCGATAGCGGCGAACTTGCAACGGTGCCGTTCGTCCTCGGCATCGCTCATCCGACCGGGTATCCTTTCTGGACGCTCCTCGCTCATGTCTTTTCCTCGCTGCCCGTTGCAAGCGAAGAAATAGTCCGGCTCAACATTTTTTCCGCCTTTGTCACCTCTCTTGCTGCTGTGGAGTTTTTTTTCACGATGCTGCTGCTATTCCGTCATGGAAAAAAAACATTGGACCCCGCCGATGGCATTCTTCCGGCGTTATTTGCTTCCCTTGCCCTCGCGTTCTCTCAAACATTCTGGGATCAGTCAACCTCGATCGAGGTCTATGCGCTCCACCTCTTTTTGCTTAACGCAACAATGCTCTTTTTCCTGCGAGCGGTCTTCTCATATCGCGAAAGCCGCGCGATCGACCAGCGAAAATGGTGGTTGTTCGCGTTTACCCTCGGCCTGAGTTTTACGAATCATCTCACGACGATCCTTCTTGCCCCTGCTTTTCTCTTCCTCTATTTCGAGGGATTCCGATCGTCGAGGGAAGGGATCAAAGAGCTCTTCGTTCTTGCATTGCCGTTTCTGCTCGGCCTGTCGGTGTATATCTATTTTCCCGTGCGGGCGGTCCAGCAGCCGGTGTTGGACTGGGGCTATCCGGCGACCCTTGAGAGAATTCTCTGGCATATTTCCGGCAAACAATATCGCGTGTGGATGTTCTCTTCGTCGGAAGCGGCGGCTAAACAATGGGACCATTTTATCAACGCCGTTCCTCTCGAATTCTTTTACATCCCGCTTCTTTTTTCACTCCTCGGCGCATGGAGATTGTTGAGGGAAGAAAGACGCACGTTCCTTTTCATTGCGCTGCTCCTTGCGGGCTGTATCGCGTACACGATCAATTACGACATCCACGATATCGATTCTTATTTCCTGCTCGCCTACATCGCACTCGCTATGTTTGCCGGATTCGGCGCGGTAGAAGCGATGACAATGTTTCGGAAATCTGCCGGCAAGATCGGTGTCGGAATCCTCCTCGTTTGCGTCGTTGTTGCGGAGATCTCCGCCAACTGGTCGGACGTCGACGCGAGCGGCAACGAGCTAGTCCAAGACTACACGGCGAATATCTTTTCGACCCTGAAGCCGCATTCGATCATCATCTCGTACCAATGGGATTACTTCGTGTCGGCGTCGTACTATTTTCAGTACGTCAAGCACCTTCGGACAGACGTCACCGTGATCGATAAGGAATTGCTCCGCCGGTCCTGGTATTTTCTTCAGATGAAAAAAAACCATCCGCTGTTGTACGAAAAATCGGGGAGCGAGATCGAGGGTTTCATCGAAGAGCTGAATAAATTCGAGCGCGATGTGCCCTATGATCCCGCAGTGATCGAATCTCGCTATAATCGGATGATCGATAGTTTCGCCGACCATAACATCGACAGCGTCGCGATCTACGTGACTCCGGAGATCGAACCCCATCTTTTTTCTCATTACGTGAGAGTGCCTGAAGGCCTGTCGTACCGTTTGTACCGAGACACTCTTTATCACCCGTTCGATTTCCCTGATTTTTCGTATCATCCATACAATAAACAAGACTCCTACACACAGCAACTTCGCGGGCTCTATACACGAATGCTTGTGCAAAGGGCGCTGTATGAAGAGCGGCATGGATATCATCAACTGACCACGCGATATTTGCAAAAGGCCTACGAGATCGACCCTAATGCCGGAACGTTGGATCTCCTCCGGAGATTCTCCGCAAGCCCGGCTTTCCACTGAACCTATTGCTGTACACCGGCAGAAACGGCAAAAGAAAAAAAACATTACAAAAACAAAACAGAATGTTGATGACGCCACGTTTGGAAAATCGGTTCTACAATTCTTTCGATACTTCATGCTTAATAAAAGTCCGCGAGGAAGATTATCGATCTCCATTTGAGATAGACCGCGACCGGATCATTCACACCTCGGCGTTCCGTAGACTCCAGGCGAAAACGCAGGTCTTTCTCTCGGGAGAGTATGACTTTTACAGGACGCGGCTCACCCATTCGCTCGAGGTTGCCCAGATTGGAAGGTCGATCTGCAAATTCCTCCGACATGAAAGTCCGCTGCTTGCGCCAGATTATTATATCGATGCGAACCTCGTCGAGGCGATCTGTCTTTCCCATGACCTCGGCCACCCTCCGTTCGGACACGCCGGTGAACGCATTCTCAACGAATTAATGAGGCCATTCGGCGGCTTCGAAGGGAATGCGCAGACACTGCGGCTTATCACGGAAACAATTTATTCCTCGGGCGGAGAACGGAAAGGAATGAACCCCACGCGTGCATTCGTTGACGGCATCCTCAAGTACAAAACTCTCTATTCCCAACTCGACAACCCGACGAACCATTTCATCTATGACGAGCAAAAGAGATTCGTCGATTTTATTTTCGGCGGAGCCTCCATCCCCGACGAGTTGACGCCGGGGAAAAAGATGAATTCGTTCCGCAGCATAGAGTGCCAGATCATGGATTGGTCCGACGACGCGGCATACTCTCTCAACGACCTCTCCGACGGAATTCATTCGGGCCTTATCACGCGCGAAAAGATAGAAGAGTGGATGGGAAACCGAACGCTTTCGAAAGATGAAAGCGATTTCGGAGGCGGGCTGGTGCGCTCTCTTGCAGAGGGGAAGTTGGAAAAATATATTGCCGGTAAAATTGGAACGTTTATACGGGCGACGTCGCTTTCAAAGTGGGAGAACTGTTTAAGCGGGACAACTTCACGCTATGGGTTCGCCTTGGAGATCGCCCCCGCTGTTCGCATGGAGGCGGAGCTTTACAAGAAAATTTCCATCGACCTCGTGTTCCGCTCTCCCCAGCTTCACCAGCTTGAACATAAAGGAGGGTACGTTCTGAAGAAAATTTTTAACGCGCTGAAGGAAAATTATACGGAGACGTCGCACTCGCCGATCAACCTTCTTCCGCGCGATGCAGAGAAAACGATCCGCGCTTCACAATCCCCGCAACAGACCATGCGCCTTCTCTGCGATCACATTGCCGGGATGACGGATGGATTCGCCGTCCGCACGTACAAACGCCTGTTCGATGCAGAGTTCGGCTCGCTGGCAGATCTCATTTGACGTATGGCGCAACAGTCTGAGATCAATGCGACGACGCGAGCATTTCCGGCGTAAACTTGTTCAGCTTGATCACCCTCGCCTCTTTGCGGCTCATCGACGGAACCACCATTCTGGCCTGCGCTTCGTTCTCCGCTTCGATGATCGCAAACCCGGTATGTATGCCAGATTCGCATCCCCACTCGAAATGTGTGAGGTAGCCCAGCGCTTCGACCTGTTTTAAGGCGTGTGTGCAGTCATCCTTTGAATGGGGTGACTCTACCAAATAACGATCCATCGTCATTCCTTTCTGAAATCTTTGAAATCTCTATCTCGCATATTTTCCCTCCGGTTATCGTAACGCGCCCGCGCTTATTTTTCTTTTTTCGTCTCTCCGTAATCGTAAGGATAAAATAAGTATTGCGCGCCGGAACTGTTCGGAGACCACTCGGGCGATTTATGCCATATCGGCTTGATGTGCCGCAGGTAGACGATAAGAGCGTAACGGTCTTCCTTTGTCAGGTGTGAAAACGCCGGCCACGGCATTTCCGTCGACACGATCGCTCGTCCGTCGTGGAACACCCCGCTCCTCAAGACTCTGTCGATCTCTTCGTCAGTCCGTCGAGCCAAGCCTGTTTCTTTATCCGGCGTCAGGTTACGAGTATAGACCGTTCCGAACTTTTTGGTTTCAAACTTAGCGCCACCCGCGAGAAATTCATCCCAGTTCGGCCCTTTGTCTCCCTGCGGAGTGTGGCAATCGCTGCAATCGGAGTACGACATGATGTACTGCCCTCTTTCTGCAAGCGCCCGTTCCGCTGGATCGTCGATCTTCTGGAGCGATGAAGCAACCGCTTCGGTGTGTGGGTTGATGAGCGCCTCTCGCGGAAGGAGGTCGAACGGCGGAATAAGATACAAGAACGCGATGAATCCGATCACGGCAAGGCACGGCACAATGATGGCGATCCACTTGAGCACCTTTTTCATGGCCGCACCTCCTTTCTTTCATTTGCCCGGTCGGCAAAATTCTTGGCATTTCCCGCAGAGTTTATCGAGACCGGCTTCTGTTCATCCGCCGCTTCTTTCATCGGATATGCGGGGGATGGAAATTGCTCCTTGAGGATCAGCATTCTGAATTTTCCCCAGAGGTAGGAGAAAATATTCGGCCTGTCGGGGTCGGGTATTTTATGATGGATGGGCGGGATCGTGCGCAAGAACGCGACGATCGCATCTTTGTCTTCTTCTTTGAGGGAACCAAAAGCCGTCCACGGCATGGGAAATGGGAGAAATTTTCTCCCGTCGCGGCCGATCCCTTGCGTGAACGCACGCTTGATTTCCTGGTCCGTCCAGTTGCCGAGTCCGGTCTCCTTGTCCGACGTGAGGTTTCTTGTCGTGAATTTTCCAAAAGGATAGAGGTCGAACGTCAGCCCGCCGGAGAATTGCGTTCCTTCCTTTACACCAAGGTCGTCATCGTATGATGAATGGCAGCCCGAACAGCCGATCGTGCGCACAAGATATCTTCCCCGCTCGACCGGATTCGCCTTCGCGCGTTCATCGGCTTTGGCATAGAAATCTTGAATCTCTTGCGCGCTCATTTTCCAGACGGGCTTACGGGCCATCGAGACGACATAGTTTGCAAGATCCCACATCTCTTTGTCCGACGCGGTCCCGACATACGAAGGCATCGGCGTCCCGTCGATGCCCGTCCTGAAACGCATGTAGATATCCCGGGCGGTCGAACCTCCACGGAAAGTCCATGGCTGCGTCAGGTTTGCCGCATCGATATCAAAATCCCAATCGTCCTTGAACCCGCTCGCAACCGCCCCCGTTCCCTCGCCGTCCGTTCCGTGACAATCGGCGCACTGGAGCTTGGCATATACTTTTTTCCCCGCGGCGATGCTTGCTGCCGTGGCGGGAACGGGATGCCCTATTTGGGCTGCGTGGGGTTTTTCTTTTTCAAACCGAGGTGAAAACATTTTTATATAGCCGACGACGGCTTTCAAAGAATCTCCTTTGATGAACGGCGCCCAATCGGACATGGCCGTACCCGGCAAACCGTTTTCCACAGTCGTCATGAGGTCTTGGTCGGTCGGGATACTTCCGCTTTCGGTCGAACGGAATTTGTATGTCCCGGGAGTAAAGTTTCGCGGGCGCGGGTCGAGCAGGCCAGCAGCCGGACCGTCCCCCTTTCCATCCGATCCGTGGCAATTAACGCAGTGGGCTTCGTAAATCGATTTGCCGATCGACGATGACTGAGCGTCGCCTGCTTCTCCCGAAAAACAGATCGATGACGCCGATAAGAACATGAAGCACGAAGCGCCGGCAACGACCAGACTCGTTCGGAAAAAATTTTTCATTCGTTCTCCTTTTGTTCTCCAGGCATTGGGATCATTCCACGATCGTAAAGATTTCGCGTCTGCCCGACTCGACTAACGGGATAAACTTGGTTTGGTACCATTCTCCAAATTCTTTCATGCCAAGATCGTTTTTCATCGAAGCTTCGAATTCAGCCAGGTCCTTGTGAGTGTTTTCAAGAACAAACGTGTAGTATGGGCCTGTAAGATCTGTGAACGCGCGGCCCGTGGGAATGTTGAACTTCTTCATGATGACAACGGCTTCTTTCCATGCGGCTTTTGCCTCTTTCGCCTTGCCGAATTTTAATTGGAAGATTTCACGCACTAGGATCATCTGGATCTCCGGTCTTAACGTTAGTGGGATGACGTTGCCAGAACTGCAACGGCGAATTTGCGTTTTGAATAGAATGTAAATACTACGGGATGGAAAATGCCTTGGACGGCCGCCTACAGGGATGATTCAACACTATTTGATCGAATCTATCGGCTATCCTTTAACATTTGTGCGTCAATTTATCTTTTCGGGCAGAATAAGTCAATAGCAGTTCTTCCGTGTGCTGGAGGGGACGGATCGAGAATAATCGCAAGGAATCAATCGATTGTGTGATGGCCGGAGGCATCCTGACATAAATGCTCCCTTTTGGCGGTGTTGTATCAATTTAACTAGAGCAGAAATGAACCGGACACTTTTTTCTTTAAATTCGTCAAAAGCCTTCACATTGAACTGGCCAAAAGGTTCGAGTGTCCGGTTCATTTTCAAACTGTAACAGCACCCTTTTGGCCGTTGACTTTTTACCGCTTTTTTCTTATCATAGAAGTCCAATTTTGTTCGGTTCAATTTCAAGGAAGGATGTATCCGATGTTTGCAGTAGTGGAAATCGCGGGCCAGCAGTATAAAGTGAACCCGGAAGAAAAGCTGTACGTGCCGCGGCTCGAAGGTGAAATCGGCAGCAATGTGAAATTTGAGAAGGTCCTGCTCTTCTCCGACGACAAAGCGATCAAGGTCGGCGCCCCCGTCCTTTCCGGTATTTCGGTGAATGCAAAGGTCCTGGCTCACGTGAAAGACGACAAGGTCGTCGTCTTCAAGAAAAAACGCCGCAAGGGATACCGGGTGAAACGCGGACATCGTCAGCAATATACGCACATCGAAATTACGTCAATCGCATAGCGCTCGAAGAATTCAGAGAAAGGTGAGAAAAGAGTATGGCTCATAAGAAAGGGGGCGGAAGCTCCCGCAACGGTCGCGACAGCAATGCGCAGCGGCTGGGCGTCAAACGCTTCAGCGGCCAAAAAGTGCTTGCAGGAACGATTCTTGTACGGCAGCGCGGAACGCATTTCCACCCCGGCGCCAACGTCGGCAAAGGCGGCGACGATACGCTTTTTGCACTCGCTGACGGCACGGTAAAATTCCAACGGGTAAGCAAAACGCGGCAGGCGATTTCGATCGTGACTCCCTAAGTGGGAGAAGAGTTTTTTCATTACGGGAAAATTACACTTGCGTAGGAGTTTTGCTCTTACGCATTTTTTTTGCTAAGACCAGGGTCGTCGAAAAGACGGTCCGAAAAAAACGTATCTGCTTTCACACATAGCTTTGGAGATTGCAATGAAAATTACAGTTGTCGGTGCAGGCAATGTGGGCGCTTCGGCGGCACAGCGCATTGCGGAGAAAGAATTGGCGAACGAGGTAGTGCTCGTCGACGTCGTCGAAGGCCTCCCTCAAGGGAAGGGGCTGGACATGTACGAGTCGGCGCCGGTCGAGGGTTTCGATTCAAAAATCATCGGATCGAATTCGTACGATGCAACGGCGAATTCGGACATCGTTGTGATCACGGCAGGCATCGCCCGCAAGCCGGGGATGAGCCGCGACGATCTGCTCAACACGAATGCCGGCATCCTCAAGGCCGTGACCGAACAGGTCGTCGCAAAATCGCCGAAGTCGATCCTCATCGTCGTCTCGAACCCGCTCGACGTGATGGTCTACGTTGCACTGAAGGTCAGCGGGTTCGACCGTCACCGCGTGATCGGGATGGCGGGAGTCCTGGACACCGCTCGGTTCCGGACGTTCATCGCGATGGAATTGAAAGTGTCCGTAGAAGATGTCACCGCATTTGTTCTTGGAGGGCACGGAGATTCTATGGTTCCTCTTCCCCGTTATACATCCGTGGCGGGAATCCCGTTAACGGACCTCCTTCCCCAGGAGAAGATCGATGCGCTCGTCACGCGTGCGCGCAACGGTGGGATCGAAATTGTCAACTTCTTGAAAACCGGGAGTGCATACTACGCGCCGTCGGCTGCCGTTGTGCAGATGGTCGAGGCGATCGTGAAGGATAAAAAACGCATTCTTCCGTGCGCCGTTTATCTTCAGGGCGAGTATTCGTTAAAGGATACGGTCGTCGGTGTGCCGGTGAAGCTGGGAAAGAACGGCGTCGAGCAGATCATGGAAATCAAGCTCACGACTGAAGAATCCGCGGCGCTGAAGAGATCTTCCGACGACGTAAAATCGAATATGGAAAAAGTGAAGCTGTAATTGATCGTAAGAGAACCGTTCCTCAGAACGATAAGTGAGCCCTTCTCTTAATGAGAAGGGTTCACTATCGATGAGTTTAGATCTTCATTTTGATCGTCACTTCATTCCCCTTCTCGTTGTAGCTCACATGCTCGGCCAGCTGCCGCATCAAAAAAACTCCCCTGCCGCTTTCACGTAAAAGATTCCCCTCGTCGATCGGGTTTGGAATGTTGTGTGGATTGAACCCCACACCTTCGTCCTTGACCTTCACTACAAGCTGTCCATCCTGGATATGTCCAACAATGCCTATCCGCTTTGCGGGATTCCGTTTATTGCCGTGGATGATAGCGTTGTTCACCGCCTCGGTGATAACGACGAGCAGCGAGCTGAATCGTTCGTCGTCGATGCCGAGGCCCGAAGTTATCTTGAGCAGGAATTTCTCTACCCGATGGATGTTCTGCGGATTACTCCGAAGTGTAATGCGAAAAGATTTCTGGTTGCCCCTCCGCCGAGTTGTTGCAGTCACTTCGATCCTCTCTCAAAAAAGAGCTTTGACAGACATTGTCACGTTTGACACTTCGCGTGTCGGCGCGTTTGTTTCCTGCTGAAATTCCTTCCATCCCTGGACTTCGAGCCGCGAGCTTTCCGACAACATTACAATGATCGTTGTTGTCGGACCGTAACTAAAGTAATTCCCGTCCGGGACGCGGGTACCGGCTTCATAGGTAAATCTGTTCTGGGCAAAAGAGCGAAACCCTACTGCGCACTTCAACCGCTTCTCTATTGTGTACCGAAATGCGGGAGAAAAGGTTGCTTCGCGAAAATACTGCTGCGGGCTTTCGGAAAACTCGCTCCAACTCAACTCTCCCCGTTCATACAACCGCAGTTGGAAAAAGAGGTCGAGGCCCGTCCTTGAAGAGATATCATACAACGTTGTATCCAGAAATGCAAATTGTCTGTACGAATAACTTTTCACCGTCGGGACGATCGTTTCAAAATCAAACACGGTGTAATTCGCGAGCACCTCGAAGACATTGACCATCCGAAACGATGGATCGGGAGTGTAAATCAATGAAGGGGAAAGGCGAAAAATACGGTTCCAGTTGTTATTAGCGCTCCGGTCGCTAAACAGATACACAATATGGTTGAGCGTCGTTTCCAAGTCGAGGGTGGCTTCTAAATAATCGTTCCACCGGTGCGTCTCATGACCGGCAAGGTTGATGAGCAGTTCATCGCGGTCGTCCGTATTGACCGAATCGGGCGTATCGTAACGCAGAATGCCCGCTGAACTTTCGAACGAAACAAGGTCGCTGGACGAAACGGGCACGGTGAGCGCGCCGCGTAAGGTCGTACGGCGCGCGACGTTATCGAGCTGTTCCTCTTCTTCGGCTTTATTTTGTTGGATGTCCCTGTCCACGCCTGAGATCTTTTGCAGCACGTGTCTTTCTTCCCGTTCGCTCAATTTGATCCCCACCGATGCCGCGAACGTGTTGATGTCCAGGTAATTGATGTCGAGCCCTCCTTCCAACTGCTGCTCTTGCACGACGACGTCGTACGGTATGAACTCCGGTTCCTCCAACGCCTTGTATCGGTACGTGTTACTGATGCTGCGCGACTCAACAAGGGTCTGCACGACCGCCGAGAGATTATTCCCCGCGCCGTAATGGAGAGAATTCGAGACGTTGAAAATCTCATCCACCCTGCTTCTGATGTTATAGCTCGTGTTGAAGTCTTGTTCGATGAGAGTATCGGCGGGCACATAAAAATCCCAGCGATTGTTCGACCATTGAAAACGAAGACTATCGAGCGACCCCTCCTGGAAATCTTTCTGAAAAAAAACCTGCGCGCCGTTATTCCTGTAGTACCGCGGCGATAAACTGCTGACGTCGAGGCGCATCGATGCGTCTGTTTCGTAACCGTCGACGTCGACAGTATCGAGCTGGGACAATAATTTATACTCCAAACCCTGATCGGCCTGGTCCTGCTGACGGTCGTAGCGGAACCCGGCCAACGGGCTGATCGTGAGTTCCGGCAATGGGCGCGCGGAGATGCCCAATAATCCGGAATGAAGCGCCGCATCGCTGACTCCCAGCGACTGATTGTCCGACTGCACAAACGACGAAGCTTCCATCGCCAACGCAATGCGGGAATTGAGGGCGCGAGATGTGTTGAGCCAGAACGTTTGTTCATCCCTGAAAGAGTTCTGGTCTTGAATGATCAAGGAAGAACTAAAACGGTCATGAAGGTCTATCGCGAAGTCTGTGTCGCGGGCGGCGTAATCGGCTTTGAGGCCCCAGAGATACGTGTTGAGATTTCGTTCAAAATGAACATCGGCGGCGTTGATGGAATCCTGCACAACGGGGGTCGTATAACCTTCAGGCTCGCTCTCGGACTGAGCGGCGAGAGGTAACGCCAGACACAAGACGGCGCTCAAGCTTGCGATCGCAAGATACAGTGCATGCGATGCGACAATCCGGATGTCTCGCGCGCCCGAGACGGAGTAAATGTTTTTCGATATTCGGCACACATGGGTCACGGTTCCGGCCATTGTGATCATCCCTGAACAGTGCTTCCTGTCAGCCGGAAAAAGCGAGCTGGTGAGCAAAGGTTTTTCAATCGCGTACCGGTGTTTATCGCTTCTGCTTTAGCGTATCCAGGAATTTTCGCTTGAACGAGCTCGCGTCGACGCCTGTTGCAACGCGCACCGACGGCGGGCGACGTTGCGCAGTTTTCACCCAGGCAGGAAGCTCGGCCTCTTTGCGAACATCGAGGGGCGGGTGGAATAATGAAAGCCCGCGCGCATACATTCCTTTGGTCTCAACATAAACATATCCTTCTTCGCTCTCAAGTAGCGCGGGGTGTGCGACTGCCGCGACCGCAAGGGGATCATGGAGATAGCCTCCTGCAATGCCGAGAGAACGCCTGTGAAACTGAAAATAGAATCTTGTCACGGCTTCGACATATTTTCGCAGAGAGGGTTCGGCGATTGCGCGGAGATCGCGGGGGGTGAGAAAACATTGCTCTGTAACGTTGAGCGGGATCAGTCGCACAGGCACCTCAGAGTGCAAGACATAGTCCGCAGCATCCGGGTCGACATAGAAGTTGAATTCTGCCGCGGGCCCGGTGTTCCATGATCCTTTGAACGCTCCCCCCATGACGACAATCTCGCGCACGCGTCGCATCGCGCGGAAGTTTTTCTTCATTGCGACGGCAATGTTGGTGAGCGGGCCAGTCGCGACGATGGTGAGATCCGGATTCCGTTCGACAACGGCAAGTATCGTTTCGACTGCTCCGGCGCGAATCGGTCTGATCACGGGTTTGGAGTATAATGCCGCCGCGCCGCCGATGCCGTCGGGGCCATGGACATCCAACGCTGTAAACAGTTTTCTTCGCAGCGGCTTGGGAGTTCCTTGAGCAACCGGCGGAATTGATGAAACGAATGGGGAGAGACGGTCGAGAGTGAGAAGAACATTGCGCGTGCAGAAATGCACGGGCGCGTTCCCTGCAACGGTGGTGATTGCCCGAACGTCGAGAGACGGGGAGAGGAGTGCAAACATGATCGCCAGCGTATCGTCGACGCCGGCATCGACGTCAAGAAGAATGGGCGTTGGCTTCATCAAAAAAGGATGTCGTGAACTGTGTGCTGCGGCTCGTATCCGAGAAGATCGTGCGCCTTCCGGTACGACAGAAAGGACGCGGCAGCGACAAAATCGGCGCCGATCTTCCACACTTCCGGGAAATGCGCTTTCAACAGCGACCGCGAGTTGATTCCCGTCCAGTTCTCTGCCGCGCAGATGAAAAAGACTTCATGCAGCTGATCGAGGTCTTTTTCGACCGCAAGACGGTGAGCTCGTGCAACATCGTGCACATGGACGAACGCCCAGAGGTTGTTGGACCATTTATGGTGTTCCATGACGAGCGTCTTATACATTTCCCTCTCGCGCCCTTCCGGGACCCAGATCCACGGCTCGCGCAGGCAGACCGTACGGATCTCGTGCCGGGCGCTGTACGTGCGACAAATTTGCTCGCCGATGACCTTACTCAGCCCGTAGGGGTCTTGTGGCCGAAGCGGGTGCTGTTCATCGATCGGCACATATTCGGGGGCCATGCGCTTGGTCATGAATGCAAAGCCGAGGGTCGATTCACTCGAAGTGAACACGACCTTTTTTACGCCGTTCTCTACCGCTGCTTGAAGGACGTTGAACGTGCCGTTGACGTTGAGGAAAAAAACTTTTTCGGCAGGATCGTTTAATGGATGGGGAATGCCGGCCATGTGAACGACGACATCGTAACCTTTCACGGCTTTCCTGACCTCCTCGAGGTTCAGCACATCGACCTTGAGAAACTCGACATCCTGCGCGGGAGGTTTGATGTCGAGCACGGCAACCGTATGGTGGTGCTCCAACAACTCGCTCACCACATACTTACCGACAAGCCCGCTTCCCCCGGTCACGACAATTTTCATTTGTGATCTTTCTCCGGTCAGAGCTGAGATGGAGAATACTAAAGGTCAAACTTTTGCAACCGCACCGGAATGTCAACCTGCATGAACCCTTGTTCCTTCAGCCCCCCGGAGAGTTTTTCCGCCTGGTCCAGGTCCCCATGTACCAAAAAAACATTCTTTAGCTGCTTCCGGTCAAAATGATTGAAGTATGAAATCAGTTCGTTTCTATCCGCATGCGCGCTGAACGAGTTTAACACCACAACGTCGCATTTCCTTTCGTGCACCTCGCCGAAAATCGTCACTTCCTTTTCCTGCTCGACAAGCCGTCGTCCCAATGTGTGCTCGGCTTGATAACCCACAATGAGGATGGTGTTTTTCGGGTTGCCGATGTTGTTCGCGATATGATGTCGGATGCGCCCTGCTTCGCACATCCCGGACGATGCGATAATAATGCACGGCTCCGTACGTTCGTTGAGTTTTTTTGATTCCTCAACGTCGCGAATGTACGTCAACCGTTGAAATCCGAAAGGATCCTCTTCTCTCTTAAGAAGGTCGAGCGTATCCTTATCGAAGCACTCGGGGTGTTTGCGAAACACTTCAGTTGCGCTTGTCGAAAGAGGACTGTCGACATACACAGGAATGTTTTGGAGTCTCCCCTGCTCCCTGAGGAGATGCATCGTGTACACGAGATCCTGCGTCCTTCCGACGCTGAATGCGGGAATAATAATTTTTCCTCCGCGCTGTGCCGTGCGCGTGACGACCTCTTCGAATTTTTGGGGCATCTCGTCGACCGAGGCATGGAACCGTCCGCCGTACGTGCTCTCGCTGATGAGCGCGTCGACGTTCCCCATGAATTCCGGGTCGCGAAGAATCGGCAGGTTCGGCCTCCCGAGGTCGCCGGTGAAACCGAATTTCTTCTCGCGCCGCACGCCGCTGTTCCCGTTTCCACCTTCGTCAATCGTCAGGACAATCGATGCCGAGCCAAGGATATGCCCGGCATCGACAAACTCCGCCTGTACGCCCGGCGCCACGTCGAATTTCTTATGATACGGCACCGACTGAAAAAGGCTCAGCGCCGGCTCGACGTCTTCCATCGTATACAAAGCTTCCGGCGGCGGTAGATGACGCTTCTTGTGTTTCTTCGCCACAAACTCCACGTCGCGCTCCTGGATATAAGCGCTGTCTTTAAGCATGATGTCGGAGAGGTCGTGCGTTGCTGGAGTGCAGTAGATCGGTCCGCTGTATCCGCTTTTGACGAGGTTCGGAAGATTCCCCGCATGGTCGATGTGCGCGTGAGAGAGGACAAGCGCATCGATCGTCGAAGGGTCGAACGGAAAATTTTTGTTCCGTTCGAAAGTGTCGGCGCGTTTACCCTGGAACAGGCCGCAATCGAGGAGAATGTTTTTGCCGTTGATGTGAAGATGGTGCATCGAACCGGTGACTGTGCGTGTTGCGCCGATGAATTGAACAACCATGGGGGTCTCGCTTTTTTAGAAGTGAGCGGTTCCCTTCAGGAAACCGTTCACTTGAACTTGAATTACTCGGATTGTTTTTTTCCTTTTTGATGCACGAGCGCCGCTTTGACAAAATCTCTGAAGAGCGGATGCGGGTTGAGCAGACGGGATTTCAGTTCCGGATGAAATTGTCCGGCGACGAACCACGGATGGGACGGGAGTTCAATGATCTCGACGAGCGAATTGTCGGGCGAAAGCCCGCTGAATACCATTCCATTCTCACTCAATTTTTTCCGGAATTTGTTGTTGACCTCATAGCGGTGACGGTGTCGTTCGTAAATGAGCTCTTTCCGGTATGCCTGATGGGCCTTCGTTTTCTTTTGAATGATGCACGGATACGCTCCCAGCCGCATCGTGCCGCCGAGGTTCTTTACCCCGCGCTGGTCGAACATCAGGTCAATGACGTTGTACTTTGTTTTCCGGAATTCCGTGCTGTTCGCTCCTTTGAGGCCGCATACGTTGCGGGCGAATTCAATAATAGCGCATTGAAGGCCGAGACATATTCCGAGGAAGGGAATTTTGTGTTCGCGCACATAACCTATCGCTTTAATTTTCCCCTCCACGCCTCGCTCGCCGAAACCTCCCGGGATAAGAAGTCCGGAAATTTCTCCGAGGTATTCGTCGAGATTTGCCG
The DNA here is from genome assembly GCA_035500675.1 of Bacteroidota bacterium. Classification (GTDB taxonomy): domain Bacteria; phylum Bacteroidota; class Ignavibacteria; order UBA10030; family UBA8401; genus JAGVPT01. The sequence continues at coordinate 35,201 of DATJXA010000105.1, forward strand.
CGTCGAGGTCTTCCGCCCGGATCCATTTCAATTCTACCGCCGCATCGTTGTCCGCGCCGGCGTGGATGAAAGATTCGTTGATGCTTTTGTAGGAGTCCTTGAGGTCTGTATATTTGCCGACGACGCCAATCGTCACTTTGCCGTTCGGGTTCTTGATCCTGTGGACGGTGCGCGACCATTGTCGCAGGTCGGCCTTGCCGCACTTCAGGTTGAGTTTTTCAATGACGATATTATCGAGCCCTTCTTTCTCGAACATCAGCGGTATTTCATAAATTGTGTCGACATCTCTCCCTTCGATGACGGACTGCGTCTCAACGTTGCAAAAGAGAGCTATTTTTTCCCGCATTTCTTTTGAGAGTCTCTTCTCGGTACGACAGATAAGGATATCGGGCTGAACGCCGATCTCGAGGAGCGTTTTGACGCTGTGCTGCGTCGGTTTGGTTTTCAATTCTCCCGCCGATTTGATGTACGGCACCAGCGTGACGTGAATATTCAGCGCATTGCGTCGTCCGATATGGAGGGTCAACTGACGGATCGCTTCGAGGAACGGCAGACTTTCGATATCGCCGACCGTGCCCCCGACTTCAGTGATGACAACATCGTATTTGCCCGACGCGCCAAGTTGGCCGATCCGGCGCTTGATTTCGTCGGTGATGTGCGGGATCACTTGAACCGTTGCGCCGAGATAATCTCCGCGGCGTTCTTTCGAAATGACCTCGTAGTAAATCTGCCCAGTCGTGGAATTATTCTGGCGCGAGGTGCTGATGTCGAGAAACCGTTCATAATGCCCGAGGTCAAGGTCCGTTTCGGCGCCGTCGTCCGTAACATAGACTTCGCCGTGCTGGAATGGGTTCATTGTGCCCGGGTCGACGTTGATGTACGGGTCGAACTTTTGCACCGTCACACGGAGCCCCCTCGACTTGAGGAGCAAACCAAGAGATGCGGCTGCAATGCCCTTCCCGAGCGACGAGACGACGCCCCCGGTAATAAAAATATATTTGACGTGATTGTTAGCCAAGCGGATACCTCTGTTTGGAGTTAAAAGTGAAAAAATAAAAAGATTTGAAGTCTTTTCCGATCTATCGTTGCTGACGCTTTATAAGTTTTCTTACCTTCTCAAGATCCTCTTGAGTATCGACGGGCGTCGAATCGAATTCTGTCACCGCCGCTTTGATCCGGTATCCATGCTCCAGAATGCGGAGTTGTTCCAGCTTCTCCGCCTGTTCAAGGAGCGTCGGGGAGAGGCCCGCGTAGCTCTGGAGAAATGAGCTGCGGTATACATAGAT